>CAYOAI010000007.1:19446-45278 GCA_964401915.1 uncultured Gammaproteobacteria bacterium | reverse complement strand
CGCTCATGATTGACCAGATCAAGCATCGTGGTCTCAGACTGTGAGTCAATACTCAGGTTAGTACGAGCGACCTTAAATCCAAGATCCACCCGTGAATCGGAATCCGGCTTCACAGTCATAAAGTTCAGCGTGTCGGAGATTGCGTCATTGAAGATATTTTTCACATACTTCTCACTCGTTTGGGCGAAATTAACGAAGAAAGGACCTGTCCGCGACTCAAGTATCGCCTGCTTCACCTGACCTCGTACCGGCAGTGCAAATACAAGGGATACAAAAAAAAGAAATAGCATCGCACCCTGCAGAGCACCTACACCATATCCCATCAGTTTATTGAATTGATGTCTTATCAAACGCTCTATACGGGGATACAAGAATATGCTCACAAGAAGATAAAATACAGTCTCAACCACAAACCAACATATAAAAAAGCTTGTGGCTTGAGATATCCCCTTGGTAATACTAAGGTAAGTAGTGATAAAACGAGCAAGGTATGGATATATCCGGTAGCTTGCGAAAAGAGAGAGAATAAATCCGACTATCTCAACCGATGTGTTTATAAATCCACGGTTTGTAAAAACAAAGTAAAAAATAACAAGAAAAAAAGCAATATCGACTATATTGCCACCAAAAATATCAAGCATACCTCTATTTTACTATTTTTAACTATTGAACGATCTGTGATACACTGAAAGTCCGATGTACAACTCAATCCCAGGAGTCCCAGCCGATATTGAGCAGGCTCTCACACATACTGTCCGACTTACCTTTTTACACAACGCAGCAGCCATCTTGTACCTTATTGGATTTCTAATCTTCGCAGTGCTTGCGATATATAAGCCTACAAGATCAAAAGTGCTCCTCATGCTTGGCTTCTTGCTCCTCTTATTTGCATTTGAGTATCAAAAACATATTGTAGATGCACTCACCAAACAAACTCTCGTCACACTAAACACCGATGTTCCCCGCTATAAACTACAATTTTTAGTCCAAAAAACTCTTACTCGACTTATACCCACCCTCTCTACGCTCGGTGGCTGGGCATTTATCATAGTTGGATTCCTCAATCGAGAAAAGACTACCACAAAGGCCTCAAAAAGCCCATAAATGATATAATTGGGAATCACTAATATATACATAATATATGTGCGGAATATTTGCCTATCGAGGGACTAAAAATAATGCCGGAGAAATCATTCTTGAGGGGCTCAAAAGCCTTGAGTATCGAGGATACGACTCCTGGGGTATTGCGCTCAAAAAAGTTGGAGATGGCCTATTTGTTGAGAAGCAAATCGGGCAGATCGGAAATGCTACTTTGCCACATATTGAGTCATCAATAGGTGTGGGTCATACTCGCTGGGCCACGCACGGTGGAGTGACGATCGCCAATGCCCATCCTCATATCTCAGAAGATGAAAATATAGTCGTTGTACACAACGGAATAGTTGAAAACTATGAATCGCTCAAATCAGAACTCGGAAATACTTATACTTACAAGTCCTCAACAGATAGTGAGGTCATTGTCTATCTCATAGAGGACGAGCTTAAAAAGACTATCGACTTTAGAAAAGCGGTACTTGCAGTATTCCAGCGACTTGAAGGCCTCAACGCAATTATTGCACTGAATGTCAAGACCGAAGAGTTTGTGGCAATCAAAAATAGCTCCCCACTTGTCTTGGGAGTCAACGAACAGACAAGCGAGATAATCATCGCTTCAGACTCATTCTCAATACTCCCCCACACTAATAAGCTTTATTTTCTTGAAGATAATGAGCTACTCTATAGCTCAAAAAATGAGCGCTCTCTCTTTGACAAGGAAGGAAATAAAAAAAAGATTGAATTTATTACACAACCAATAGAAAATGCAGACCTTGGCCTTGGTGACGAACCCAACTATATGATCAAAGAAATCAGGCAACAACCAAAAATACTTGAAAATATACTAATAAATCAAAAGGGAGACGTAGCAAGCATGGCCGAAAAGATAACCCAGGCATATGGCACCTATCTTATTGGCTGCGGAAGCGCATACTATGCATGTCTTGCTGGGACCTATCTTTTCTCCAAGCTTGCTGGTGTCCACCTGAATGCAAGTGTGGGATCTGAATTCGCCTATGCCGCAGATTTTTTGAAAGAAAAAAGCCTTGTCATAGCACTTTCTCAATCAGGTGAAACAATCGATATCATCTCAAGCGCCAAGAAAGCGAAAGAGAAAGGCGCATACCTTGCGATTATGACGAATGTACTGGGATCAACCCTATATCGAATGGCTGACTTTAAAGTACTTCTAAATGCAGGCCCAGAAAAATGCGTACTTGCTACCAAATCATTTACTGCAAAAATCGCTCTTCTATGCCTTACCGCACATCACATGGCTGGAACAAGCGCCGTGGGAGAGGAAAATATTCAAAAAGCAATTGATGAGATCAAAAAACTTGTTGCCAACGGCCATACTATTCGCAAATTAGCAGATAAAATACAAAACAAAAAACACATCTATATTCTTGGCCGAGGCACCTCCTACCCCTTAGCGCTTGAATCAGCACTCAAAATCAAAGAAGTGTCCTATATCCATGCCGAAGGATTCGCTGGTGGAGAACTTAAGCACGGAGTGATTGCACTCATTGAAAAAGGAACTCCAGTCATAATCTATAATCCTGAAGATGAGACATATCAAGATACCCTGTCATCAGCCAATGAAGTCAAGGCACGCGGAGCATATGTGATTGGCATATCGAGTCGATCATCTGACGTATACGACGAATATATAGAAGTCAAAAAATGTGGCGAAGCCACTCTCATCCCCAATGTAGTAGTCGCCCAACTCCTCGGATATTATCTTGCACTTGCCAAAAATCTAGATCCCGACAAACCGCGCAATCTTGCCAAAAGCGTTACGGTAAAATAAGCCGTATGAACAGCGCCCCCGATTCAAAAAAAATTGCAATCGTCTATGATTGGATTGATAAGTGGGGAGGAGTGGAGCGAATTCTACTCATGCTCCACGAGCTCTTTCCAACTGCCAATTTTTATACAAGCTATTTTGATCCCGTTGGTGCACCGTGGGCTAAGGACTTAAATATTACGACAAGCTTTATTCAAAGATTGCCGAGCTTTATCAAAAAAAGCCGTATTGCATCACTCTTTCTCTATCCTTATGCTTTTGAGTCTTTTGACTTTAGAGAATATGATGTGGTCATCTCAGTTACGTCTTCTTTTGCTAAATCGGTAGTGACACGCCCAGAGACGCTTCATCTTTGTTATCTTCTTACCCCCACTCGCTATTTCTGGAGTCATAAGAATACATACGTCAAGAATCCACTTACCAAATTCCTTACTCGCCCATTTCTTAAGAATCTTCTAAAATGGGATTTTGCAGCAGCACAAAGGCCAGACAAAATAATATCAATCTCAAGGACTGTGCAGGATCGTTGTGATAAATATTACGACAGACAAAGCAGTATTCTATACCCCCCATTTGACACCTTTTACTGGAAAAGTATCAAGGCAAAACCTGTAAATCTTCCGTTTGAGAAATATTATCTTTTGGTCTCACGCCTTGAATCATATAAATGCGTAGATCTTGCTATCCATGCATTTAATAAAATTGGGAAAAATCTCGTGATTGTGGGTACTGGAACTCAAAAAAATTACCTGAAAAAGCAAGCGGGGAAAAATATCGTATTCATTGAAGGAGCAGACGATCAAGAACTTGTCTATCTATACGAAAAAGCAATTGCACTTATCATGCCACAAGAAGAGGATTTTGGCTACGCACCGCTTGAGGCACAATGTTTCGGTCTGCCAACTATTGCGTATCGCAAGGGCGGTGCGACAGAGACGGTAATAGGTGGAAATACAGGAGTATTTTTTGATATACAATCAACTGACTCGCTTGTGACTGCCGTCCAAGAATTTGATAAAAGCCCTCTAAAGAAAATCGATGTAAAAAGCTATGGGAAAAGCAATCTTATGAAATTTGATAGAGAGAGCTGGAAAAAGAAATTTTTAGAGGAACTTCAGTAAGTTTAAAAACACCATTTTCTATTTACTTTCTTTGAGTTTTTAATTATAAATGGAATAGTAAAAAAATGGAAAACATTGAACACCATATACGCAACATAGTAAAAAGTATAATTCACAGAAAGCGATTCAGTCGTTTTTTGAGAATCTTAGGGCCAGGACTCGTCACTGGTGCGGCAGATGACGATCCATCAGGTATTGCCACCTATTCCCAAGCAGGTGCGGGGTTCGGTTTTGGGCTTCTTTGGGCATTCCCTTTGATGTATCCGCTTCTACTTACCGTTCAAGAGTCTTGCGCACGCATTGGAGCAATAACTGGAAAGGGATTAGCTGCTGTGATTAAAGAAAATTATAGTAAACGATTACTTTACTCCTCTGTACTTCTAGTCGTTCTTGCAAACACGATTAATATCGGATCAGATTTAGGAGCAATGGCCGCAACTACAAGACTACTACTTCCAACCGTACCATTTGCACTGCTTGCAGTATTTTTCGCAATCATTATTATTCTCCTTGAGATTTTTGTAACTTACAAAATATACGCTCGAATTCTCAAGTGGCTTGCGATTACTCTATTGGCATATCCGCTCACGGCATTTATAGTCGGACAAAATTGGAGCGATATATTTAGAGCAACATTTACCCTAAAGCCTCAAATTGACTTTGAAAGAATATACATTTTAGTTGGAATGATTGGCACCACAATATCACCATACCTTTTCTTTTGGGATACGTCAGAAGTAGTAGAAGAGGAAATTGAAAAACACAATCTGACAAAAATTGGCGTAGATTCTCAAGCCACAAGGCGATTCTTACATAATGTACGAATTGATAATTTTGTCGGTATGACACTTGCAAGTGTGACTGCATGGTTTATTGTTATCGTCTGTGGTTCTGTTCTATTTTCACATGGCACCACACAAATCAATAGTGCGGCAGATGCCGCTCGTGCGATCGAGCCCTTGGTTAGCAATTTCCCAAATGCAGGACTCATTGCAAAACTCATCTTCTCAGTTGGCATTATAGGACTGGGATTACTTGCAATCCCAACTTTAGCTGGTTCCGCCTCGTATGCAATCAGTGAAACTTTCGGCTGGAAAGAAGGGCTTTATCGAAAATTCAAGCGAGCAATTGGTTTTTACGCAGTTATCACAATCGCTATTCTAGTTGGACTCTTCATTAACTTCATTGGCATTGATCCGATTAAAGCCCTTGTATTCACAGCGGTATTTAACGCGATCGCCGCAGTTCCTCTTTTACTTATGATTGCCAGAGTTGGCAATAATAAAAAGATTATGGGTGAATATAAAAATGGATTGCTTTCAAATATAGGCGTTGGAAGCTCATTCGTTATTATGACCGCTGCAGTTCTTGTACTCTTCTTTGCACTACTTACAGGTAAAGCTTAAAAATATCGCACTTTTAATACCACTTTTTAAATTTCTTCGGAGTAATCTTCAGATTAACATATAGACAAATAATGTATTTGATGTTTGAGATTAACAGCTACTCACTATATAATGAATCAAGTTTATAAATACATACTATGAAAGCAGTAATTTTTGCCGGTGGAGTTGGATCTCGTCTATGGCCACTCTCCCGCCGTAAATCTCCCAAACAATTTGAGCGAATTATTGGAAATAAATCCACACTTGAGTTGACGGTTGATCGACTAAGACCCGAATTCGCGCCTGAGGATATCTTCATATCAACAGGAGTAGCTCACGCTCCACTTGTCAAAAAACAACTCAATTTTATACCTGAGTCAAACATCATAATCGAACCAAGCAAAAAAGACGTAGGACCAGCTGTAGCACTCGTTATGGCATACCTTGCGCGTGCTGGGTATCAAGACGAGCCAGTTCTGATACTCTGGAGCGACCACCTTGTCCAGAAACCAGACAAATTTAAGCACATTCTCAAAGCAGCAGCCACTCTCATAGAAAAAGATAGAGATAGGATTATCTTTATTGGTCAAAAACCACGCTTCGCCTCTGAAAATCTGGGATGGATTCAGCACAACTCAGTACTTCAAAAAGTTGACGGAATTAATTTTCACCAATTTGTCGGATTCAAATACAAACCTGACGGAGAGCTCGCCCAAAAATACTTCAAAGACAAGGCCCACTGTTGGAATCTTGGATATTTTGTATCCACACCCCAATTCATACTCAACTTATTTAGGCAATTTGATCCCACTATATATAATCTTGTTCAGATAATCCAAAATACAAAGACTGATGGAGAATTTGAATATGCACTCAAAAAACATTATGGGGAGATGCCAGTTATCAACTTTGACAATGCAATACTCGAACAGCTTGACCCGGCCTCTGCATATGTGGTGGTTGAAGATATAGGCTGGAGCGATATTGGAGCATGGGAAGCTCTCAAGGAAGCGCTTGAAAAAAATCCAAAAGACACTATCACACATGGAAATGTAGATATTGAAAACTGTCACGATAATCTTATCTACAATTATCAAGACAATAAACTTGTCGTTGCTATGGATCTTGATGACATCCTCGTTGTCAACACAGATGATGTGCTTCTTGTTGCCAAAAAATCATCATCCGGCAAGATTAAGCAAATTGTAGAAAAATACGTAGGCACCGATAAAGAAAGTCTTACATAGTTATAAAAGAATGAATTATTGATGTTGATTTATGACAGGCACATTATTTACAGGAACTCTCTACGAACATACAACCAAAAGAGTTGTTGATATAATCGGAGCCCTCATTCTTCTCATTCTTTTCCTACCTATTTGCATCATTACAGCACTTGCTATAAAGATGGACACGGAGGGATCTGTATTTGCAGACGTTCCAGAGCGAGTCGGACAAAATAGACGAAAATTCACAATGTATAAATTCCGCTCAATGATCAATAATGCTCACGTCCTTCTTCGGACTGATCCCAGATTTAAAACGCTTTATGCCCAGTATAAAAAAGATAGCTATAAGCTTAAGTCTGATCCGCGAATCACTACAGTCGGACGCTTTATACGCAAACACTCAATTGATGAGATTCCACAAATTCTCAATGTCCTGCGTGGCCAAATGAGCATAGTCGGACCACGAGCTTACTATCCAGATGAGCTTGAAAATCAACAGAAAAAATATCCCCATACACAAGATCTTGTTCGGCGCGTACTTTCAGTCAAACCTGGAATCACAGGCCTTTGGCAGGTCTCCGGACGAAGCGAGATTAATTTTGACAAACGAATTGCGCTTGATGCACAATATGTGCAGGATATATCGCTCATTGGAGATCTCACAATCATGTTGAGAACTCCTCTTGAGATGATTATTGGTCGAGGTGCAATTTAAAGGATGATTCACAAATAAGCGATGTGTTATAATTATTTTTTGAAGTATTTGGAACTTGTCACATGATAATCAAGAAATTTACTCAGAATACCACAGCTCCCAAATCTAAGCGCAAAAGATCCCGCAGACTTGTTCTTGTCTCAATTCTTGTGCTTTTTGTTTTCTTTTTTATCACGCTCCCGATAATCCGCATAAAATCTGCAAGCAAGCGCCTTACCAAATCAGGATCTCAGCTCAAAGCAGCCTTCAAAAAAAATGATATGGACCTTGTACAGAAAGAGTTGAAAGCATTTGATACTGACTATACAAAGTTTGAAAAAGCATCCAGCGGAGTATATTGGGCCGCATTTATACCATATGTTGCTGATTACAAAAATGCGGTAAATGCTGGTCACTATATGCTTAAGGCCGGAGAAGATGCGGTTGTAGCTATAGCACCCCACGCCGATCTTATTG
Organism: uncultured Gammaproteobacteria bacterium; assembly: GCA_964401915.1. Taxonomy (GTDB): domain Bacteria; phylum Patescibacteriota; class Microgenomatia; order UBA1406; family GWC2-37-13; genus CAZGZD01. Next base: position 37,470 of record CAYOAI010000007.1, on the reverse strand, counting down.
GATTCAAAAAGGGTGCGGACTCATTTTCCAACAAAACAGCCGAAGAAAGACTCCAAACTGCAGTACTCACACTTGATACTGTCGTCAATCGAATCGATCCTATCTCTCAAAATATTGAGAAAGCAGAAGAATATGCCGCAAAAATCAACCCCAACCGCTACCCAAAAAAGTTGGGTAAAACATTCGTACGAAGCCAAGTCTCAACATTCAAAGATTCCATACTTGGCGCATCCACACTATTTGTAGACGCCAAACCTCTTCTTAAGAAGCTTCCCGATATCTTGGGCAAGGACGAAAAAAAGACGTACCTTATACTTTTCCAGAATGAGAAGGAACGACGAGCAACGGGTGGATTTCTCACCTCTTATGCCGTCTTCACAGTTGAAAAAGGAAAGATCAAAAAAGAATCTTCAGACGATGTCTATCAGCTTGACAACTCAATAGGATCTCACCCAACAGCTCCTGAGAAGATTCTTAAATATCACAAAAACGTATCACAATTTTATATTCGAGATAGCAATCTCTCACCAGACTTTGTTGAATCACTCAGACTTTTTAATTCACTCTACAAAAAAAGCTCTCGTAAAGTCGATTATGATGGCGTAATTGCCATTGATTCCAAAGTTCTCGTCGACCTACTTCGAATATTCGGAGATACTAAGGCAGGAGGAATCACATTCTCAGCCGAAAACGACAAAAGATGTGACTGCCCACAAGTCATCTACACGCTTTTTGATGTGGTAGACCGACCAGTCAATTACGTAAAAGAGGATCGTAAAGGCATACTTGGACTCCTTATGCAGGAGCTTTTATATAAAATTCTTGGATTCTCTCCCTCCCGCTACTGGGGTCCATTTATTCAGAATTCATTTGCAAACATGGATGAAAAGCATATCCTCCTTAACTTCAAGGATGCAGATATTCAAAACTCAATCGAACGCCTCAACTATGGCGGCCGAATACGCAACTTTGATGGGGACTATCTACACATCAATAATGTCAACTTTGCCGGAGCCAAATCCAATCTATTCGTATCAGAAAAAATTACATCTGAGACCACATTCTCAGGAAGTAGCGTTGATCGAAAAGTGAGTATTGTATTCTCCAATCCATTCCCTCACTCAGACTGTGGACTCGAGAGCGGTGGACTTTGTCTCAATGCAATCCTTCGCAACTGGATCCGAGTCTATGTACCACAAGGATCACAGCTCAAAGAGTTCAAAGGTTCAACTACTCGAATACTCACCTATGACGAACTCGGCAAGACAGTATTTGAAGGATTTATGACTGTCAGCCCTGGTGGAGGACGAGCTCAGGTAGACGTGACTTATACTCTTCCCGCAACAATCACTTCCAAAAATTACAAGATTATGATACAGAAACAGCCTGGAATTGGAGATGTAGCAGGCCAAAAACTTGGATCAACTCGGCCGCAGCAAGAGCTGACGGTAAATGTCGGCAATAAGGTACTCTTCGACAATTCCTTCGTCAAAGACCTCGTCCTCGGGACTAAGTAATCTCCTTTTTCTTGTCACCATCTCAATCTTTTGCTATACTTCGTATATATGACAGATTCTCCCGGTGTTGAATTTGCTTCTCCACCAAAAGCCGAAGGTCCACTCCTTGCAGATCGTCTTAAAACACTACATCTTCCCTCTATATCGATGCGGGAAGGTTTGTCAAGACTACCTCAAATTAATTCTGTTGTGGTTGTTGGTGCTCTTAAATCAGGTAAACGAGCTTTTTTGGATACTCTAGATGCAGCTTCTCAAATTGATCCTGTACTTAAGGGTAAAATTACAGTGCCACAAAGATGGAACACTCGCCAAGACTTTGACAGAGTTAATATGCGTTTGGATAGGTCAGTTGATCCTGTTGTATTTGCAGGTATTGGTCATGAAGATGGTTCAGGGTTTGGCCTAAGATGAACAAGAAAACAATCAAGGGATTCAACGCGTACTGTCGAATATGCATATGAACCACTTACCACAAGAGAATCAGGTAAGAGTCTGCTCCCCATATATTTAGGAAGTAGCTCGATGTTTACTAATCCGGGTAGTGTTCAGCCACCTGGATTTCTCCATACAGCTCTTGTGGTTTTTGTAGATGCACCTGAAGATGTGAGGGGTCAACGATTTCAAGCCCTTCACCCAGAATTTAGAGGTGATCGACCACGCGATCTTGAGCACCGCTTCCAAACCCCACCCCCAGAAGTCAAAAATGCAGCCGATATAGTCGTTAATAACAGTGGAGATCTTGAGCCGTACGCCCCATCTGATGTAGTCAAGGTTGTGCGAGCGGTTGTCGACATTAAACAAGCTGTCTGAGATCAGCTATAATTGCTGGATGATACAGAAAGCTAAATCTATTTTCTCAAGATGGAATAATATTACAATACTCCAAATTATTTTCTTCTTCTCCTCGCTTTACTTTTACACCCCAGTACTCACTCTTTATTTTCAAAAACTAGGCCTTACACTATGGCAGATTACCTCACTCGAGTCTCTTCTTCTTGCTGGAATAATACTATTTCAGATACCATCCGGTATTTTTGCTGATAAATATGGCCGTAAAAAAGCAATTATATTTGCGTTTTTTTTGATATTCTTGGCTGAATTATTGTTTTTCTTTGCTCGGGACTTCTGGATATTTGTAGTAATTAGCTTCATAAGCGGAGCCGGCATAGCATTCTATTCAGGCGCAGTTGAAGCTCTTATTTATGATTCTTTGAAGTTAATAAGACAAGAAAAACAAATGAAAAAAGCCTCAGGTAGAGTTTTTTCAATGTATGCGCTTGCTGCGGTCGTAGCAGCTCCGATAGGCGGATACTTAGCTAAAGACTTATCTATTGAACAAGTATCGATTCTTATCATCCTCACAGCATCAACATCGGCCATAGCATTTGCCCTCACATTCTTTATACAAGAGCCACTGCACTCAAGAAGATTCGAAGATATCACAAAGTTGGATCCTAATACGCTTCAAGGCGCATTTAATATTTTAAAAAATAATCCATCTTTAAGACGAATTATAGCTCTTCAAACATTGAGCGTTCCATTCGTTTTTTATCTACTAATTCTCTACCCTCCATACGCTACCAAACTTGGTGTGCGCCCAGTATATCTGGGTATTATACTAGCGCTCGCTTCAAGCGCTGATTTTATTTGTAGTAGGTACGCGTACAAATTGGAAGGCTTGCTGGGGGTATCAAGGTCAACTATTCTAATTACTATTCTGCCCGCAATTTGTTATTTTTTATTCGCTACGCTATCAAATCCATTAATCGCTTCACTTCTATTTATTACAATTTATGCAGTTCACGGCTCTCGAGATCCAATATTTATCGACTATCTTAATCTTCATATCGGCAGCGAACAAAGAGCGACCGTTCTTTCAGTAATCGGTGTAATGTCAACGATTTATCTTGCGCTTATGGGATCCTTTATCGGCCTATTGGCGGAATATTCTATTTCCTATGCATTCATATTCATGGGTGGAATTATTTTAATTAGTTCGGTATTTTTTAGAATAAACAAAAAACACATATCTGTATGAGCACTGACCGAGCCAGAAAAATCCGCGACTTGCGAATTCTTCATATTCTAAATGATGGATACTACGCCAGCTTTCTCCTGCTACTTCCATTCATAGCTAAAGAACTCAACCTTAATCTTGCTCAAATCGGCACTCTTGGAAGCTTGGTGAATGTATCAAAAATTGCACTAGCGCTTCCTGCTGGATATATAGCTGGCCGGATAAGTGGCATAAAGGCATTAGTCGTAGCGCTCTTACTTTACACTATTGGATATATCCTAACAAGCATCTCCCCTTCTTATTTGCAACTTATCTTTACTTTTCTTATTGCGGGAATCGGCTTTGGTATATTTCACCCTGTGGCATTAGCGCTTATTGCTAAGTGGGCAGATGTAAAAAAAAGAGGTAGAGAATTGGGCGCATTTACTGCACTCGGAGATATTGGCAATACTGGCTTTACTGCCCTACTGGCTTTTCTTATTGGAATACTGGGATGGAGACTTACATCATTCGTATATGGACTTGCTGCATTCATAGTATTCTTGTACTTTCTTGTTTCCATTAGAAAAATTAGCAATATAAAATCAAAAAATAGATCTTTTGATCTCAACCCTTTAACTTCTTTACTTGCGCTTTTGCGACTTCTAAGAAATAGAAAAATGCTTTTGGCAAATGCGGCAAATATGTTGGATATGTTTGCCAGTCAACCTATTATTATATTTTTGCCGTTTTTGCTGATTAAAAAAGGAGTTGCGCAGTCTCTCTTGGGTTTTTTTGTTGCTGCTTTTTTTGTGGGAAGTCTTGTTGGAAAAACAGTATCTGGATGGTTTGCTGATAGATACAGAAGTACGACCGTCTTAATTGTCTCAGAGCTGATTATGGCAGTTCTCATCATTATTCTCGCCATCTCAACGAAAATACTCCCTATTGTAATAGCTTCAGTGCTTCTTGGTATTGTTACAAAAGGAACAATTCCGGTAATTCTCACTATGATCTCCGATTCTGTTCAAGACCCCAAACTATTCAATAAGGCATATGCGATGAACTCTTTTGTCGCAGGTATTGGATCTGCTCTCTCTCCATTTGCCTTAGGTATTATCTCTGATCAATTTGGTATCATTGCAGCATTTTATGTATGCGCAGCAGTTGCGACTGCCGTGACTATCCCAGCACTTGCATATAGATATTCCAAAAGTGATATATCATGAAAAGACGAATTAATACAGAAGCAATCGTAATTAAAAAGAGAGAGCTACTGAATAAAGATGCTCTCGTGACACTCTTTACTACAGAGACAGGCAAGATCACGGCAATTGCCAAAGGCGCCCGCACTCTCACCAGTCGTCGTAGCCCTCATGTTCAGACTGGAAATCTACTCAATGTCATACTATATAACAAAGGAGATGTCTATTATCTTCAGGAGACATCACTTATTTCTGGATTCTCGAAGATCAAGTCTGAAAGTCCCAAGATGAGCCTCACTTACTTCTTTCTTCACATTGTCGACAAACTCGCACCTGAAGGACAGAAAGAGCCTGATGTATACGCTCTGATCAAAAGATTTCTCATTGATCTATCCAAATCCTCAGTCAAAAGTATCGAGGATATAGAAATTTACCTTAACAAACTGCTTATAGCGCTTGGCTATAGCACGACCCATCTGCCGCTCAGCCAACTTCGCCTGCAGATTGAGGAGCTCACAGGCGAAAAACTACAGCTTTTTATTATATAATTTGAAGCATATGGATAAGGTTATTGCTCTCTGTAAAAGACGTGGATTCGTGTATGCTGGATCTGAGATTTATGGCGGACTTTCAAATTCATGGGACTACGGCCCGCTTGGCACTGAGCTCAAAAATAACATTAAAACCACGTGGTGGAAGCGCTTTGTACATATGCGGGATGATATCGTGGGACTTGATGCAGCGCTTATTATGAACCCCAAGGTATGGGAAGCGTCAGGGCATCTTGAGAATTTTTCAGACCCACTTATCGAGTGTGAGATATGCAACATGCGAGTACGTGCAGATGACCTTGAGGCTAAAAAACAGCATGAAGATAAACACAAAGGAGAAAATACCAACTTCACTGGCTGGACAGATCCAAAAATGTTCAACCTCATGTTCAAAACATTTATAGGGCCAACTGAGGAATCCGCAAATATTGCTTACTTGCGACCAGAGACAGCACAATCTATGTTTGTGAACTTCAAGCGAGTACTCGAGACAAATCGGGTACGTATTCCTTTTGGAATAGCTCAAATTGGACGTGCATTTCGCAACGAGATTACTCCAGGTAATTTTATCTTCCGCACCCGAGAATTTGAGCAGATGGAGATTGAGTACTTTATAGCTCCACCCCAGTCTGATTCGGAGTGGCAAAAGGTTTTTGAAATGTGGAGACATGAGATGATCTCATGGATGAAAGATGACCTTGGACTGGATATGTCTAAAGTGCATGAACTCGATGTACCTGAATCTGACCGGGCCCACTACTCAAAACGTACCATTGATTTTGAGTTCGACTTTCCATTTGGCACCAAAGAGCTTTATGGACTTGCCTATCGCACGGACTTTGATCTTGCCAATCATCAAAAACACTCAGGTGCTAACCTGACATACAAGGATTCAGAGACGGGTGAAGAATATATTCCTCATGTAATTGAGCCAACATGGGGAGTAGACAGATCGTGTCTTGCCGTACTCATCAACTCGTACTCAGAGGAGAATGGGCGAGTTGTGCTCAGGCTTCCCCGCAGTCTTGCACCATACAAGGCCGCTGTATTCCCACTTGTCGCCAATAAGCCAGAGCTTATGGTTCGCGCGAAAGAAATTTATACAATGCTTAAGAAGCAGTTCGTCGTAGCCTTCGATGATCGAGGCAATATCGGTAAGCGCTACGCAGCGCAAGATGAGGTTGGTACGCCCTTCTGTATCACCATTGATTACGAGACTCTTGAAGCAAGCTCAGTTACTGTGCGCGATCGAGACAGCGGGAAGCAAGAAAGAGTGGCTGTTGATAAACTTCTTCAACACTTGTCTCAACAATTTGTATAATGTTATTAATTAGTAATTTAAAAAAAATCTATGAAAAAAATTAGACAATTTTTTTCAAACAAAAAAAATCTTCCGCTTATCGTTACACTGAGTATTATTCTTGTTGTGCTACTTGGTACAGGTATTTATGTAGCTCGGCAGAGCAGTAAAAATGACACAATAGGTGAAGACGGACTTCCAACTACCGAAGTCATTCCCACAGTCGACTCCTCAACTGTCGTGACTCTGACACCAAAAAACGGTAAAAAAGAAGTTCTCTTATCCGTAAAAGGTATCCCAAATGGCACCACATCATTGGAATACTCGATATCATACAATACAACAGAAAATATCGAGGGCACAGGCGGTGAAGTTGAGACAAAAGGCAAATCCACGTACGAACAAAAAATCGTGCTTGGTACAGCTTCTCGCAATATTTATCGCTATCACAATGTAGTCGGTCCAATTCGAGTAGATATTGTATTTAGCGGCTCCTACGGAAAAAAGCAGTTTGGTCACGACTTTAGCCTTTAAATCCAGAGAGTATACCCGAATCGTTCAAGATCAATGATAATTCAAACCACAAAGGGGGTGGACAACACAATCTATGCCAATCATAAAATCAGCCAAAAAAAAACTCAAACAAGATAAAAAAAGAACTACAGCAAATAAATCAGTTAAAGCCAAATACAAAAGCGCAATAAAAAAGGCAGCCAAAAAAACCGCCAAAGGCGCAGTGGAAACAGTGAAAAGCGCGTACTCAGCGATCGATCGAGCAGCCAAAAAAAGAATCATCCACAAGAAGAAAGCCTCTCGACTCAAAAGTCGGGTTGCTCGAATATTGGGAGGAAAAGAGAAAAAAGCTTAAGCTAAATGAAATACAATATAAATCTCTTAAAAAAGAAGCAGGAAACAATCCTTGATAAGGGTATCTATTTTGCGCTTAATTATCTTCGCTACATACTCGTCATCACCCAACTTGTTGTCATTGGAGTTCTTTTCTTTCGTTTTCACGTCGATCATACGATAATCGACCTTAAGGAATCAATCGACCAGAAACAAGAAATCATCGACGCGACGAAGCCTCTCATCGTGGAAGCGCAAAAGATAGACACACGTGTGACGGGTATAAAAAATACTATCAAAAAGCAGAAGACTCTGTCGAACTCCCTCGACTATACACTCTCTATATTTCCTGACACCCTTTACCTATCTAGCCTCACCATAGAGAATGGTACTACCAAGCTTATGGGTATAGCGACCAATCCACAACATCTTCAGGGTTTTTACAATAGACTAAGAAAAGAAAATAAATTCAAACTCGTATCTATGAATAATTTACAGAGAGATGAGTCCAATCTAAAGTTTGTATTGACTCTTTCCAATTTTGAAAAGTAGTATAGACAACACATGGATACAGCATCACTAGTCAAACAACTTGAAGCAACACTTACATCTAAAAAAACACAAAATTACTCATATGTGATTATTTTCTTAATAATCTTCTCGATATTTATAATTGCAGCTATAAAGCCAGCACTCACGACAGCATTTTCGCTTCAAAAAGAAGAAGTGGAGCTCACCAAATTAGATGCCAAATACGAAGAGGCTATCTTATCCATAGTAAATACACAAAGCCTTATTGAAGAGGTGCGAGATGACCTTCCACTATATGACGCGGCATTACCCGATAGACCAAACGTAAACACTCTTCTCAATGACATACAGATTGCAGCTGACGAAAATAATATTACCCCCACATCCATTAACGTTGGAGAAGTAAATCTTAAGCAAATTGGCGGGGTAAAGGTAAAGACTCTTAAAATCACAATGGAGACATCCTCATCATTTGATAATCTCCGCGGATTTGCAAATACACTCATTGACCAACGAAGACTTAAAGCAATAGACAGCTTCAAAATTGAAAAAAAAGAAAAATCAAAAGGTTCAACTGAAAGCGCCGAGCTTAAATTATCCCTTGAAGTTGAAGGATTATATTTATGAGAAAAAAAGAACTGCTTATGATCTCAATAGCTATTTTTCTTACAGTTATAGCATGGCTTGTTGCTGACATTTATCACGCAGCAACAGCCGAAAAAATGAAAGAACAAGTACCTATTCTCAAGATAAAAAATTATGATATGGGAATGAGTATACTTGAAGAGCTTAGGAATAAAAAATAGATATGGCCTATTCTGATTTTTACCTTAAAAAGTCTCCACAGATCCCAGTCGTACTTGCGGCAGGTATTGTGGTACTAAGTTTATTTTTGATTGGTAGATTTGTATTTACCAAAAATACTGTACCCACACAAGCATCCAAAAATCAGCCCAAAGTGACACTCGCGTCTCCGACATCAACATCCACCACTCTTTTATGGCAAACTGACAGTAAGAAGCAAGGGTGGGTATTGTGGGGAGAAAAGAATACAAGTCTTACCAATGTGGCTCTTGATTTGCGAGACACCTCCGCCAACAAAGGATCGTACAAAAATCACATCACGAGACTTGAGAAGCTGAAGCCAAATACTACATATTTCTACAAGATTATTGTTGGAAATCAAATCGTAGAAGCTCAGGGAGGACAAGCATTTACATTTTCAACTCTTGATACGATTAATAAAGTATCTTCAGTTAAACCTGCGTATGGAAAAATTGTCTCGCCAAAAGGCAAGCCTGTTGAAGACGCTATAGTCGTTGCAATGATTGATGGAGCTTTTCCCCTATCAACTCTTACAAAGAGTAGCGGAGAATGGCTAATACCATTTAACTTCGTAATTGATTCAAAGACAAAGGGATTGAAAGTATTGTCAGATAGTCAATTGATCACAATTTCAATCTACGATGAGAATAATACCTCAACTATTAAATCAACTGTCAACTCAATAAATCAGCTCCCAACTATAGAGCTTGGAAAAAATTATGAGCTTGGTGCAAGTGGTGGAAGCGTACTATCAGCCAGCAACCAAACTCCAAAAGAAGTAAATTCTGTTCAAATTACATTTCCTAAAAGAAATGCCATTATTCCTTCAGCTAACCCTCTTATAAAAGGAACGGGTGTACCAGAATTCAATATTGCACTTACCATAGTCGGTCAAAAAAAGACCATAAATACTCGTACACGAGTTGGAGCAGACGGCACATGGAAAGCAGATGATGTGCGCAATCTATCACCTGGTGAATATACACTGACAATATCCACTCGAGATAATCAAAATAAACCAGTTGTGAAGACATCTTCTTTCACAATCGCAAAGAGTGGAGAGCAGGTCTTGGGTGAAGCAACGCCTGAAGCATCCCCAACCCTTGCGCCAACAACGACTCCCACCCCAGTCCTTGTGACGAATCTTTCACCCTCACCACCAGTTACGGGAGCATCTCCTCTTCCATTTGTATTTGCAAGTACCGCACTCATCATTGTTGGCCTTGGCTTACTACTTGCCTTTTAGGTATAAAAACGGCTACAATAAATCTACATATGAATGCTCTGGCTATTGTTGATTCACTCAATAAAATTGGTATTGTTTTTTTTATTCTTACTCTCGCTGCTCTTGTGTACGAAATACGTCTTTTTAAGCGAGATCAAAGCAACAAAAGCAAACCAATTATCCCTGATTTTAAAGAAAGCAAAGTAAACGCACACTATACTCCAATTCAAATACAACAAAATACACAGGAAAATGTCAAAAAACCAAGTATGCTTCCCATCATACTTACGGGTGCCTTCCTGATTATATTTGGAATAGTCTCAGTTTATGGCCTCAGCCGAGTAAACAGCCAGAAGCAAACTATCCAAGATTCACCTTCAGTCGTCCCCGCGCAAAACCAGCAAACGCTTAAATCACAAGGCGTAAGTATCTACTCTCAGGGCTGGGCTGAGATAGATAATAAGCAAGTAGCTACATTAAGTGCAGGATCGAAAATCTATATTGGAGTTCATACTGTTGCAAATACAGGGGTAGATCAGGCCAGAATCCGCGTCAATCAAAAACAATGGACACCCGAGCATATTACTCAAGACTTTAATAAGGAAAAGCAGATATACTATGTCCCCTATACTATAATAGGCAATGAAAAAGAACTTCAGATTGAGGCTGAGCTACATAACAAAGACGGATGGCCAAATTGACAATTGACTGAGAGATAATAGAAATATACAAAAAAATGAAAAAAATTGATCTTGGAAACCCTGGCACAAAGAGAATGGTATTGATATCGATAGTTGTTGTATTTATTCTCTTTTCTATATTTTTACTTTTTAATCTTCTGAAGCCCGAGCCCAAACAAATTCTGCCCAAATCACCTGTTATTCAGACACAGAAATCCTCACTTGCCCCAGTCACATATACCAAGCTTATCCCTATTAAAGAAGAGGTCAGTAGCGCTACCACAGAGGCCACTCAGAATAATAAACAAAGCCCGACTCCAACCCCACAGATTGATCAACCAACTCCGACATCGACACAGGAGACAATCCTTGCCCAAGATTCTGGATCGAGCGTTGAGAAAGGAGGCGAGACCATCCTGGATACAAGTACTTCGCCTACACCTGAAGCCAGTGACGCAGTCACCACCCAACCACCAGTCACTGGATATATACAAAACACCCTACTTCTTGGAGGCATATCGCTTGTGGCTATTATTCTTGCTTTTGTTTTTTAAGCTGAAAAACCTACTTACAGGCAACTTGATCTTCCTTATCAAGGAGACATGAGACATGAGAGTGAATAGAATTCTGACCTTTTTCAGGGACTAAGACATAGCGCCCGTATACAGATATATCTGGCACGATAAAAAGATCTCGATCAAGATGAAAATTCTTTTGGTAAAAATTACGTCTTACAAAAATCGTGCGTACGAGAGAAGCCATCTGTTGATTATCAACATCACGCTCGACTATTGAGTTTATTGCCGTATAAATTCGACTCATCTGCCCAATGTCTCGACTCTTGACAAGCTTTATTATCTTGTGCTGCATACCATCAAGTACTTTTTGCTGTCTTTGTGACCTGGCAAAATCACTTCCTTCAATACCCTCTGCATTGCGGGATCTGACGAATTTGAGTGCAGTCGCACCATCCATATGTGCATTCCCACTGTGAAAGGTGACTGTCTCAAAGCGACATGGATATTCAACCAGCGCATCAACGAATTCACCCTCCTTTTCTACATCTTTTATGTCTTTTCCACAGGTATCATCTGCACGACCAGGTACTGGAAACTTGTGATCAGTGAATGTCCTGTCAATCGTAATATCTACTCCGCCAATTGTGTCAATGAGTTCGTGGAAGCCATCGAAATTCACAACCACAGCGTATTGGATAGGCATACCGACAATTGCCCCAACCTCGGCCTTTGCAAGTGCAATCCCTCCCTTTACTCCTCCTTTGGCTTTTCCATAAGCATATGCTGAGTTGATCTTATCCTGCAAAGCACCGCTCCATACATCACGAGGTATGCCTATCGTCACAAGCCTGTTCTTCTTAATGTCATAGTTTGCAACAAGAATAGAATCTGTAAGATCTGGACCATCATGATCCCCTCCCGGAACTCCAAGAATAATGAAATTAATCTGCCCAGCGACCGTATGCAGACCGCCTGATGTGAAAAGGGTCTTTACGATTGAGACCTTTAGTGTACGAGTGACAAATACAAAATAAGGATAAACCGTATAGACAACCAAAGCGACAATAAGAAAAAGTATGAAAAACAACCTTTTTTTTATTCGGGTAGGCTTTGAATTCACAGGGGCTACTGAAGAGCTGCTATATTCACGTCGTCTCGATACAAATCGACTCGTCATAGAGCTGAGTTTATTATCTTATAGAAGCGATCCGGATCAAGGGAGGCTCCGCCAATCAAAAGTCCATCTATCATATCTTGACCTACATATTCCAAGGCATTATCTTCTGTTACGCTACCTCCATACAAGAAAGCAGTATCACGCCCAATATGTAGCCCACTTCGCATCTCCAGAGTCTTTTCGACGGGTTGATTTGCTCCAGATCCTATGGCCTCCACTGGTTCATACGCTACTATCCCGACGCCACTTGGAATCACATCATGATTACCACGAACACATACAATAGGTTCGATTCCTGCCTCTTTCGCATTTGCAACCTTCTGATCTATAGCATAATCTTTTTCATGAAAGTACTGGCGCCTCTCACTGTGCCCAACTAATACGTAGTCAACGACGTCTGCCAGCATTCGGGCCGATACTTCTCCTGTATAAGCGCCACCACCAAAATACGATATATCCTGAGCTCCTATCTTGACGCCTGATTCTTTCAATAAGCTTTTGACTGACAATATAAAAGGAAAAGGTGGGCACACAACTATCTCTATCTCTGTCTTCTCTATTGATTTTTGCAACACGTCATCTTTTTCGATTAATCCAAGGAATGACTGAGTCCATGAATCTGCCTCTTTCTCATTTTTATTGGCCTTCCAGTTTGCAATGAAGTATTTCATACTTTGAATTAATTATAATTATAGACTATGCACGATGATGTATTCAAGAATTTGAATCCGGAACAAAAACAAGCTGTTGAGCATATCAAGGGTCCCTCAATCATCTTAGCCGGTGCTGGATCCGGCAAAACCCAAGTGCTGGTTCGTAAAGTGCTAAATATGATTATAAATCATGGCATAAAGGCTGAAAACATAATCATGATCACATTCACCAACAAAGCTGCTGCCGAGATGAAAAAAAGAATAGGCAACTCACGTGGCACACTCGCATATGTTGGCACATTCCACTCCTTTTGCGCACGCCTTCTTCGGATTGAAGGTGTGCATATCGGGCTTTCCAGATCATTTGTCATCTATGATGAAGATGATTCGCGGGCACTTATCAAAAAGTGTATTAAAGAATCAGTGATTACCAAATTCACTCCCTCTTACTTTTCAAATCGCATCTCGGCCGCCAAGAATGAGTTGATATCCCCGGCTCAGTACTCAAGTGTCTTTTCAGACTACACGGCCTCAGATGTCGCGACCGTCTACAAACTGTATCAAAAATACCTCAAGCAAAATAATGCGGTGGACTTTGATGATCTTTTGATTCGCACAATTGAGCTCCTCACACTCAATAAAAATATACTGGACAAGTATCATAGAATCTACAAATACATACTTGTCGATGAGTTTCAGGATACGAATGTCGCTCAATACATCCTGACACGGCTACTGGGCGAAAAAGAGAAAAATGTAACAATTGTGGGGGATTTTTCCCAAAGTATATATTCCTGGCGAGGCGCTGATATCGGGAATCTAGAAAAATTCAAAACTGATTTTGAAGGGTCGCACACGTTTCACCTTGAACAAAACTATAGATCTACTCAAAAAATACTAGATTTTGCATATGGCGTAATATCCAAAAATACACGTCATCCAATACTCAAGCTCTACACCAAAAACAAAGAAGGTGCAGACATCATCTACCATGAAGCAGAAGATGAGCAACAAGAAGCGCTTTTTATTGCATCTGAGATCGATCGTATTAAACAGGTAGGGGAGAATGAGACATACGCTGTACTCTACCGGACCAATGCTCAATCACGTGTGATAGAAGAGGCATTTTTGCACTGGGGTACTCCGTATATATTAGTCGGGGGTACTCGCTTCTACGAGCGCCGTGAGATCAAAGATGTACTTGCCTATCTCAGGCTACTTATCAATCCAGCAGACACTGTCGCGACAGACCGGATAAAAAAATTGGGTAAGCGCCGGTGGGACAAATTCCGAGAATACTATCAAAAGGCCAAAGATAATGTGGAGACTCACAACACAAGTGACCTGATGGATCAGATATTTGCTGCAACAGGCTACCTTGATCTTTATCACCCAGATGATGCTGAAGACTACACCCGACTTGAGAATATTAAGGAGCTTAAGTCCGTTGCAGTCGCATTCCCCAATATCATTGAGTTCCTTGAGCAAGTGGCGCTTGTTGAGTCTGAGTACTTTGAGAAAGAAAAGAAAGCAGATCATTCGCCGTCAACTGTACGACTCATGACGCTTCATGGCGCCAAAGGACTTGAGTTTGACGTAGTATTCATTGTCGGGCTTGAGGATGGAATCCTCCCACATTCCCGTGCGATTGATGATTATTTTCAACTTGAGGAGGAGAGAAGGCTTTTTTATGTAGGCATAACTCGCGCTAAGCGCCACCTATATATTACCTATACTAGGCGGCGTTTCATCTTCGGCAAGCGTACATACTCTATGAAGTCAAGGTTTATATATGATGAAGATTCTGAAATCATCCAGGAAGTTGGGGATAGTGACATTTTTTGAACTTCTTATTCGATCCACACCAACAAGGATCATTGCGACCAAGTTTAGTTTTTGTGACACCAGGGGGAGTCACCGTAATTCCCATTGATTGCAATAGTTCACTCGAAGAATCCTTTTTGGCATCTGATTTCTTAGACGTCGTTAAATCTTTTGAGGTAGGGGAAGATGTGATCTGCTTCTCACGCTTTTTTTTATAAGGATCTATTGCAGCTGCTGACTGATACTCAAGCTTCTTATTCTCTGCGTGATGGTGGTGATGTTCGTGCTGGGCCTCGTCGCGGGCAATATCCACCTGAACTCGAAGTATACGGCGTGTCACCTCAAAATCAATGTCTCCTATAAGCTGCTCAAACATCGTAAATGCCTCATTTTTGTACTGAACAAGTGGGTCAAGCTGGGCATATGCTCGAAGCCCAATCCCCTCTCGAAGAGAATCAATAGCAGTCAGATGCTCAGTCCAATACTTATCAACAGTTGATAAGAATAGAGATCTCACTATGCCCGACCACAGCTCAACACCAATCTGTTTTTCTCGAGCGCTATACTCTTTGTTGACAACATCCTTGACATACTCTATAAGACCAACCCAATCTTTTGCTTTGACGTAGGAGCTGATTTTCGCATGAGGGACATTGGTGATAAGATTGAGTTCTGCTTCAAGTCGTGCTACGACTTTACTATCCTCTTCCGAATCATCTGGTGCACCTGATGTGATAAGTGCCGTGACCTCCGCATCAAATGTGTCAAGTACAGTTCTCTTGAATTCGACAGAATCTTTCTCAGGCAGTTCTAATATTTTACGTCGAAGTGTATAGATTATCTCACGCTGCTTATTAAGCACATCATCATACTCAACAAGGTTTTTACGAGTATCAAAGTTGAAGCCTTCGACTTTTGATTGTGCGCCCTCTATCGCTTTTGAGACCATTGAGTGTGTCAAGGGCTGGTCCTCTGGAAATTTGAAAACATTCATAATCTTTGTGATCTGCTCACCGCCGAAAATGCGCATCAGATCGTCCTCAAGAGATACATAGAATGTGGTGCGACCTGGATCACCTTGGCGACCCGCGCGACCCCGAAGCTGATTGTCAATACGGCGAGATTCGTGGCGTTCAGTGCCAATGACATACAGACCTCCAAGCGCCACCACGTCATCATGCTCCGCCTGCCATTTAAGCATTTTTTTGTCAAATTCAGCCACTTCTTTCTTATTTGACATATTTACTTCATATTTATTGAGCGGCTCGCCACCAAGAATTATGTCTACTCCGCGTCCTGCTACATTGGTCGCGACGGTCACAGCATGACGACGACCAGCATTGGCGATGATTGCTGCTTCTTCTGTGTGATTTTTGGCATTGAGAAGCTTGTGAGGGATATTTTTTTGAGTAAGAAGCTTTGACAGATATTCATTCTTTGCAATCGATGTCGTACCAATGAGTACTGGGCGCCCTACTTTGTAGTTTTCAGCAATCTCGGCGGCTACGGCCAAGAATTTCCCCCGCTCTGTCTTGTAGATAAGATCAGCCCCATCCTCACGAACAAGCGGTCTATGGGTTGGAATTATCACAACTTCAAGATTATAAATCTTTGCAAATTCAGCTGCCTCTGTCGCTGCCGTACCCGTCATTCCGCTCAAATGCTCATACATACGGAAATAATTCTGCAAAGACACAGTAGCTAAATTCTTGGACTCCCGCTGAATAGCTACTCCTTCTTTCGCCTCAATAGCCTGATGAATACCTTCCGAGAAACGTCGACCCGTAAGAAGCCGCCCTGTAAACTCATCCACTATCACGACCTCGCCATCCCTCACAATATAATCCTTATCGTTCTTATAGAGAGTCTCGGCACGAAGTGCGGCTTCAATATGAAAAAGAGTATTAAAGTCTTTCTCATAGATGTTAGTTACCCCAAGGATCTTCTCAATTTGAGTGATTCCTTCTTCAGTTAGATTAGCTGTTCTGAGCTTCTCATCGACTATATAATGAGTCTTTGGATCAAGTGCACTGACAATCTTCGGATACTGATAATACTTTGAAGTATCCTCATCAAATGGAGCCGATATGATGTGAGGCGTGCGAGCTTCATCGATAAGTACTGAGTCTGCCTCATCAATAATTGCAAAATAATAACCTCGCTGAGCCAGCTCACTGGGCTCGTTGGCCATATTGTCTCGCAGATAGTCAAATCCGAACTCGCTATTTATACCATATGTAATATCTGCTTTATAAGCCTCAGTACGATCTACAGGACGAAGATTTACCAGACGCCAATCGACTAAACCCGAATCTTTATAAGAGGGGTCGTAGATAAATGACTGGCCTGATATGATCGACGAAGTCGTCATTCCAAGAAGGCTGAATATTCCGCCCATCCAACCAGCATCACGACGAGCAAGATAATCATTCACAGTCACAAGATGGGTACCACGGCCCGCCAGAGCTCGAAGATAAAGAGCAGGGGTCGCAGACAATGTCTTACCCTCACCGGTTCTCATCTCAGTGACACGACCCTCATAAAGCGCTACAGCTGCTGTAAGCTGCACGTCAAAGTGCCTTAGTCCCAAAGTTCGTCTGGATGCCTCACGAACTAGTGCAAATGCCCATGGAAGAGATGCGTCAAGTGTCGCAGTACCCACCTGAATATCTTTTTTGAGTCTTGCCGTCTCAAGGGCAAAATCCGCGTCTTGAAGACGCCTGGCCTTATCCTCAAGCTTATTGACCTCGTCGACTCTTTTCTGTATCGTATCAAGCTGCTTCTTATTGAAATCAAGAAATTTCTTAAAAAACCCGCCAATCATAGAAGTTTAAAATACCAAAAACTAATTATTTCTCAAAAAATTCTTGAGGTATGAGAACAATTTTACCCGCTGTATACTTTTTGTCTTTGTTTGGAGTTTCTGATCTTTTGTATGCAAAATGAACCGTATCCCCGATTTTGATCTTAGAAAATCCAAGTTTACCGAGTTCAAGGGTCTTGCTATCCATAATCTGAAGTGTTGTTGTCGTCTCAATGTCGAGTATTAAGTCTGCTCGATCAAGCGTCACCACTCGAATAGTATTTGCCGTCGAGTCCACCTCAGTGATCTTTCCCGAACCAACTGAGTAAGGCGTATCAATATAGATAGTATTTGCATTTACCTTCTCAGCATC
>CAYOAI010000007.1:0-19346 GCA_964401915.1 uncultured Gammaproteobacteria bacterium | reverse complement strand
CAACTGAGTAAGGCGTATCAATATAGATAGTATTTGCATTTACCTTCTCAGCATCACGTGGACCTGAAATGATGATGTAATCTCCCTTTTCTATATTTTTAAAATCAGCGTCTTTTTTTTCAACAGTACCGATCTGAAAGTACTTTGTAAGTACATCATCGGTCTCAATCTGAGTAACTACGGTATCACTCGTACCTTTGATTTTTATTATCTTGCCTTTTATCTCCTGCACATATCCCGCATACGCTTTAGTGTCTTTTTTCACAATGTTTGCCACTTTCTGCGCTATCTTTTCTTTAAGCTGCTCCACTTCTTTTGATTTACGACCTGCTGAATCAGTTGATATGGTTTGTGCCACGACACCAGACACGGCGGTCACAAAGATCAAAAGAGACAGGAGATGTATAAGCCCTATTTTTTTCATTGTTCGTCAAGATAATAAACTACTATACTCTTCTCTTGCGCGCTAATTTGTGTATTTTTTGGGTAGACAGTAATAAGTATTGTGTTTTCACCCAAAGCGAGCGGAAAATCTACCGAAAAATTCTCATTTTTATTGCGAAATGTAATATCCTTCACTTGAGAAGAAATGACAACGAGATCATTCCGACCAGCCTTACCTTTGATCTTTATAGTTTTTTTATCAAAAAGTTGTAGATCTTGTGGTTCTGTGATCTCAAGAACTTTTATCTTATTCAAATCGTTCACGAGTACTGGCGATATGCTGGGACTATTCCCCACAACCTGCCGCGAACGACCTCCAAAATTAATCGTCTTAAAGACCATCACACCAGCAACAACTAGCCCAAAAACAATGCCCAATACAATAGCGACGATAATTTCTTTTTTCATAGATTCTGCACTTATCTATTATGTGATTTCCTGACGAATGACTTGCATCGTACGTCCAATCTGGTGAATAATATCTTCTATAGTATACCAGTACCCATATTCTTTATAAAGCTCTGAGGCCGCCTTCTTAAGAAGATATGACGCACAAATTGATGCGGTAAGCCCATCAGAACGCGCAAAAAGCCCTGTACATATTCCAGCCAACGCGTCGCCTGATCCACCACGAGTGAGCCCTGCATTACCCCCTTCAATGACTACGGTTGTCTCCCCATCAGAAGCAATATCAATTACCGCCTTGAGAAGAATAATACACTTATACTCAGATGCAGTGCGTGCCACCACCTCTATCTTTTGCTCTTTTGCGAGATGACTTATATCAACTCCGAATAGTCTTTCAAACTCTCCCTGGTGGGGAGTCAGGACTGGCCTTATCGTAAGATCTTTAAGCCAAGTCGAGCTCATCATCTGTAAAGCGCCTGCGTCGATCACCCACTTCTTATTTGGAAAGCTTTGGAGAAGATATTTGGTCAGGTGATATGTCTGAGATCCTTCATCCTCAATATCTGCAAGGCCTTCGATATTTTTGAGATTATAATCGTCCATTGGCTTCAATTTTTCATCAGTCCTCATCATTCCCGAACCAATAAGTGCGACATCATCCTCTTTCAAATAGTTTACAATCTGGGATTGGGGTACCACCATCCCCGACCAAAAGCTTTTTTTTAGGCTTTGTACAACTTCAATATTTGCGTCAATTGATGCAAGATGAACCATATCCACGAATATTGAGGCTGTACTGGCAGCCCATACAGGTGCTGCGTGAAAAAGCGATGATCCGCCGATGATGAGCGCCTTACCATTTTGCCCCTTGTGAGAATCAGAGGTTGGAATATGGAGTTTGCCTATAAAGGGTCGTATTCCTGAATTATCATCTACTTTAATTGTCTGGATATTCATAGTGTCACTTATCATTTTAGCCTTCTACCATCTGTTATACTATTTTACTATGCGCATCGGTCATTTGAAAGTCCGCAAACTATTTACTGATTTCTGGATAGCGCGAAATCATAAAGAAGTACCTCCTATTCCACTTGTCCCCAAAGATGATCCCACCACCCTTTTCACAGGATCTGGTATGCAACAGTTTGTTCCCAATCTATTGGGCGAACCTCACCCACAAGGCACGCTTCTTTTCAATGTCCAACCATGCTTTCGCGCTCAAGATATTGAAGAGGTTGGAGATAATCGCCATACGACAGGCTTTGAGATGATGGGTAATTGGTCACTTGGCCAGTATTTTAAGCGCGAGCAGCTCAATTGGTTTTTTGAGTTTTTGACAGACAAGGTGCATGGACTAGGAATCAACCCGGAGCGACTTTTCGTCACAGCATTTGAAGGTAATCAAGAAATTCCGCAAGACTCCGATTCAGTTGAGATATGGAAAAATATCTTTAAGAAAGCCGGACTCGTAGGCGAAATCGGCCGCAATATATTCCTTTATCCAGCTAGTAAAAACTGGTGGTCTCGAGATGGAGTCCCACAAAATATGTCTGCAGGTGAACCAGGAGGTCCAGACAGTGAGGTCTTTTTTCAATTTGATACTCCTCATGATCCAGCATTTGGTGATAATTGTCACCCCAACTGCGACTGTGGCAAATTCCTTGAAATCGGCAACTCAGTATTTATGCAGTACAGAAAGCTTGAAGATGGCAGCTTCGAAGAGCTTCCACAGAAAAATGTGGATTTTGGCGGTGGGCTTGAGCGCCTACTTGCAGCTGCAAATGATGATCCAGATGTATTCAACTCAGACATATACTCAAACATCATAAAAAAAATCGAGAAAATTTCTGATAAATCATACGAAGAAAATAAAAAATCCATAAGGGTTGTGGCCGATCACCTGAAAACAGCGGTTTTTTTGATCAAAGATGGAGTACGACCATCAAACAAAGAGCAGGGATATATCTTAAGGCGACTACTCAGACGGTCTCTACTCAAGATGAATGAGCTGATGGGCGAGCTACCCCCTTCCTCAATCTTTGATGATGTGGCGGCAGGCGTAATTGAAGTCTATGACAAAGTCTACTTTGATAAATCCAAAGACCTCGAAAGCATAAGGCCAATACTTAAAGAAGAAGTAGTAAAGTTCGAAGCAGCTCTCAAAGAAGGATTGAGGCAGATCAATAAAATAGACAAGATCGACGGCAAACTTGCATTTGATCTATACCAATCATATGGATTTCCCGTCGAGATGACGGCTGAGATATTTGAGGGTCAGGGTCAGAAAATAGATATGAAAAGCTTTACAAAAGAATTCGATACACACAAGGATCGCTCCCGCAGTACTGCCGCAAATAAATTCAAAGGAGGTCTTGCTGACAAAAGCGAGCAGGTTGTCCGGTATCACACCGCCACTCACCTCCTGCATCAGGCTCTTCAAGACATATTGGGTCCAGACGCTAAGCAAGAAGGATCCAATATCACAGGAGAAAGACTGAGGTTCGACTTCTACTCAGCAACAAGCCCAACAGAGGCGGATATTCAGCAAGTGGAAAAAATAGTTAATGATAAGATCAAAGCAGATCTTCCCTCAACCTTTGTATCAATGGATAAGGATAAGGCATTCGCACTCGGTGCAAAAGCCTTTTTCAAACACAAATATGCAGACACAGTGAGCGTTGCATTTATTGGAGGCGGACCAGATAACCCTCAAGATTCCTACTCAATCGAGCTCTGTGGAGGTCCTCATATCGGATCAACCGGCGAAATCGGTAAGATCGAGATTTTCAAGTTCAAGAAAATCGGCTCCAATCTGTACCGTGTATACGCCAAATAAACAGACAAGCCTTAATCTTGATTAAATCAGTGTTGACAAATATTTTCGTCTCATATATAGTTTATTCTTATGGCCGTGAAAAAGACAACTCGCACCAAAAAAGCACCTACCCGCAAAGCAGCAGCACAATCATCTCCAGTAGCTCACGTACAGGCAATTGCATCCAAGCCACTTGCAACCAATAATGTACTTATTCTTCTACTCGTTGCCGCCTCACTTCTTGCTGGATATTTCTTCTCTCAAGTCCAACAGCTCAAAAAAGGTCAAGTCACAGCTGGAACAACCGCAGATCAAGCTGCACAGCCACAACAAACCACAGTTGATATAAAAACTATTAAGGGCCTTTTCTCAGATGGATATCTCAAATTTGGCGACGCAAATCGCAAAGTGCTTTTTGTTGAAATCAGCGATCCCAGTTGCCCGTACTGCCATGTCGCTGGTGGATTTAACCCAGACGTTGCTAAAGAAACAGGCGCTGTATATAAATCACAAGGTGGTAGTTATACTCCACCAGTCCCTGAGATGAAAAAGCTTGTTGATCAAGGCCAGGCCTCCTTTGTCATGCTCTTCGGAAATGGTCATGGAAATGGTCGCCTTGCAGCTGAAGCTCTATACTGTGCTTATGATCAAAATAAATTCTGGGAAGCTCATGATTTGCTTATGTCAAATGATGGATATAACCTACAAAATAATGATGTAAAAAATGATAGAGCATTGACTTCAAAGCTTGTTGATTTCCTCGCATCAGCCGTTGACAGTGCTCAGCTTACGGATTGTCTGCAGTCAAAAAAGCATGAGGCAGATCTTACACGTGATGAAAAAATGGATGCCACCCTTGGATTCAATGGCACTCCCCACTTCTTTGTCAACAATCAAGCGCTCTTTGGAGCTCAAGATTGGGACAAGTTCCAACCACTTGTTGACGCTGCTTTGAAATAATATTCTTTCTTTTTTTAGTAGCTCTCTGAATAATCTTTTCAATTGTCGTACTTGATAAGTACATCCTAACCTCTGCTCAAATTTATTTCGTGATATAGTGATGTGCACACAAATGACGAGTGCTATAATGTTTGGAAAGAATATGGACGAACACATAGGCGAGCCGAGGAGGAGACCGCTGAGCCTAAAACGGCTCATAATTGGTGATAATATATATGGAGCTCCAAGGTCGCGGTCACCAGAAGATATTGTTAGAAATGCGATACTGCAAGGATACATTCCTCACGGGAAAGTTTTAGATATTGGCGCAGGTCGCGGCGACAATACAATATTTCTCGCAGAGAATGGCTTCAGAGTCCACGCTACTGACCGAAACTTTAGTCAACTCGCGGGATTGAGACGAGACGCTAAAGAAAGTGCGGGTATATTAGCCAATCATCGTATATCTACAGAGCAGCGAGATGCAACACAAGGAATCGAAGGAACTTTCGCCGCAATTCTATGCACTGGAATGCTAAACGATCTTTCGCGCGACAATGCACTAAGAGTCATTCGTGATATAAAAGAACATACCAAAGAAGGTGGCATCAATCTCATCGCGGCGGTCATGAATGAAGGAGATTTTTGGAGGTGGGCGGCGGGTGGCGATGATCAACAAGAGAATCCTGAGACAGACTCAGCACATTTCTTTGCAAGGCCGGATGAGCTATGTGATCTTTATGCAGGCTGGGAGGTGCTCGACTATAGAGAAGAATGGAGAGAATACCCAGGTAGCTATGGCGATTCCGTGTCAGCTAAAAATAAAACGGCTCTACTTAGTGCTCGGAAACCGAAAGCTCTTCAGGGTTATCAAGAGTAAATCTATCGAGCTCCAATTCCATAAGCTGTTTTGCTAATTCAAGATTGGTGGCGACACCCCAGGCACCAACTTGAAATCCTGCTTCTTTTACTCTTTGTACAAGCGGCATTTGTTTTATTCGAGGTCCACACAGAAGCACAACATCAACTGAGCTGTCCTTCGCCGTTGAAAGTATTTCTGACATTTCATCATCGGAATATTCTTGAAGAGCGCCGGCTTCGGAAACAAGCTTTGCTGTCAAATCAACACCCGCCTCATCACCACCCTCTTGCGCCGGTTTTACTAGCCAGCCAACTCGGGTGCTTTTATCCAACTGTTTGATTTCTTTGATGACGTCTATGTCAAAGGCGGTAATAATAAAGTTTTTAATACCTTTTAAACGAGCTAAAACTTCTCGAACGCTGGCCGGATGCTGTCCTTTTATCTGAATTTGATGCGCAACTTTCTCAGTATTAATAGCCGCTAACATTTCCTCAAGAAGGGGGATTTTCTGAGCACCAAATTTTTTATTTCCAGCGTTTATCTTTTTCACGTCGCTCCAGGTTAAGTCGTTGATGTTTAGACCTACCTCTTTAAGAAGTTTTGGCTCAATTACAAATACCTGAAACCTATCGCCATCTTTGGCAATTGCAACATCGTACTCAATTGCTTGCGCACCATTTTGCATTGCCCAATCCGCAGTAAATACAGTGTTAGGGGGATAGCCAAGTGATTTACCGCCACAGCGGTGATATACAATAAGAGTTTGCGATTCCATATTTTTCCTCAACATCATTTTACATCTTTTACCCCCAGCTTACTAAAGTGTGAACAGAACGTCCCAAGAATGGAACTCAATCTATAATCAGCTTCATAAAGTTTATCAGACTTTTATTCAGCACGATGTATATCTCGATCTACCCTATCAACAGGCTCAAATCTCACATACGCCAGCTTATCGTTAATACCGCATTGAGAGTAGAACTTAGTATATTGCGACCCTCCCCGCAGGCAGATCTCTGCCGAGGAGAGGGCGCCAGCTTTCCGAAGGAAAGGTGAAAGCGGCGACTCTAAGAAGTTAGAGATAAAAGAAGGGCGTACTTGATGAATTACCTCCACACATCTTTTTCTCCCAAAATATACGGAGCAATATTCTCTACAAGTCTTTTTTGTTTTATGTGTTGATACTCAAACTCAAGAAGATCTAAAATTGTATCCAGCTTCATAAAATCTTGATAAATATATCCAATCGTTGGAAAAGAAACATGTATTGTGCAATCAGCTCTTCTTAATATCAGCAATGTATTATCTACAGTGTTAGCAAAAAGGTCACCTGAATATAGCCTATTAAGGCTATCAACCATTTTTTTAACAGTAGCTTCAACATTCACTCTTTGAACTGTCCAATCACGTGTCCTAATTATATTCTCCAATTTAGTTAGATTAAGCTCAGCAGTAAGTAGCAGATTTCCAGATATCAAATCCATGCAGTCCTTACCACTGAGTGGGTATATTGAATATGGCGCACAATTTCTTAAAAAATCACCACCTTTTTCAAAAAAGTGGTCGTAGTTGGTATGAATCATTACAACATCTGGCTTCGTCCACTTTGCGTGTGGTAGGGATATTTTCTTTTGATTTTTTAAATGTTCTCCCAACCTATTCATATCAACACAAGAAATAAAAAGATAGTCAGACACATATCTAGAAGCTACAATCTCGCTTCTTGACTTAGTTATAACAGCTTTCACATCTTTTAAATAGTGCTTGAATTTTATTGGTATGTCTTCAATTTTGAAGGGTTGTGTAGCCGAAGGCATTATTCGTAAATCCCTTACCCCTTGTACTTGCACTACCTTACGCAATTGCTTGCCCACAGTAGAAGGAAGTGTGTATATACTAAGCTTTTTTTTACCTGATTCTTTGAGTTCCCATATAATAGTTTTTTTGCCAACCTCAGTGAGATCTCCAATTCTTAAAAAATTTGTCACGTCATTGAGGAGTACTCTTGAGTTGTTTTTTGTAACCATATTCATAGCTACATTCAATGTCCCATCGTAATTCTTTGGGGACAAGTCAACCGAGGCTGAGTATCTTTGAGACTCGACTGTAGAACGTAGGAAGTGGCGATCATAGTCGAGCACTCTCCAGGCGAGTCCATCTAATATGTATTTTGCCATTCTTACAATCTTTCTATTCAGATTTAAATATCGCTCGCAATTCTCTACAAGTGGCTTATTGCCTGCTGCTTGAGCTTGTCTCCTTGTCTTATTGTCTTTTTTTATCAGATCTTCAAGTCTAAATATTTTTTCTGTCATAACTACCTGTAGAGCTATCAAATTGGTAGGATCTTCGTAGTATTTTTTATTTCTACTCATATGAAAAAAACGAAGCAGATGTTTTTTCCACCGAAGATAATAGTCATCAACAATCGCATTCATAACCTCTGCTCGCTCTTTTTCCTCAAGCCATTTCATACCACCGATTATAGCGCAGGACTTTATATTTTACGGACGTAAGGAGCTAGAACCCATAGCCTTGGTATAATATAAGTATGAAAATAATCGAGGGAAAATGGTCAAAGGATGAAAGCAATCCAGAAGATAAGCGTGACTGCACCTATATGGTTATTGAGGATAATGGTGAGATGCTTGAGCTATTCACTACCCGCAGTGAAGCAGAAGGGTATATCACCTCACACCAGAGCAACTAATTTCTTACGTTGCAAGAGCAGGAGATAAAGATATGCAAACTGTAAGCGATAAGCAAACAATATTGAGATGGACTACATGGATAAAGGAAATTGTCCATGATGTAGGTATGATTTTGGATAGTCGGGCGACTTTTGATGGGTATATTGAAATTGTAAAAAGAAACCCAGATGTTCAAAACCCGTCTCATTTTCATACTTGGGTCAAGCGAAATTATTCAGACAGTGTTGTTATGGTCATAAGGCGCCATCTTGATAAAACAAAAAAAACAAAATCGCTCATAAAATTACTTGAGGAGATTCAACGGAAGCCCTACATCCTCACAAGAAAATGGCACAGAACAATATACGACACACTTGGAGAAGGGTATGCAGATAGCGATTTTGACAGGTTAGCTGGCGCGGGTGAGATCTTTGATAAGAAAATTGTAAAAGAAGATCTGAGCAAGATCGCTGAGCTTGGTCATAGAATCGATACTTATGCGAACGATCATTTAGCTCATCGCTCTCACAATCCTACAAAAGACATACCGAATTACAATGATTTAAATGCACTCATTGACGAATTTGAAAAAATAGTCTCGAGATATATAGAATTGTTCACAGGGTCACACTACACAACTCTTAAGCCAGAACTTCAATATGACTGGGAGAGTATATTTTTAATAGCATGGATAGTGAGATAAACAATATGAACCCACAAAATGTAATTGACGAGTTCTTCTTACCTGAAAAAGATGGCCATTCTGAGGCCAATGGCAATTCAAAAAGAAGTGTACTTTTGGCACTTCAAGAAGATTTTAAATTCAGCATTTTGCTTCCAGGTAAATGGCGTAGCCTCAAACTAGATGTTGATCAGCATAAACTACTGAAAGAAATGATGCCAACTTTTGCTGTCATCTCACTTTTTTGCACAGCCATTGATGTTCTTGCAAGGATCGACAAAAAGAGAGTGCCTGGAAGAGGTATGAATAGTATCTTTTTTAAAGATTGTGCCATTAAGTGGTTTGGCCTAAGCAACTCAGATGCGAGTGAATTGTGGGGATTAAGAAATGGGATCTCTCATAATTATAAACTTCAAAAAAAACAAGCAGCTGTGCAATATGGCTATGGAGGAATCATGCAGAAATCAGACAAAGGCATTTATATTTTTTACCTAAATGCTATGTATTCTCGCTTTGATCAAGCAAGGCGTGAGATGTATGATTCGCTTAGTAAAGAGTCTGACTCAGATAAATCAAAAACCGCAAAATATCTTGTCAAACATGGATTTTTCTACGTAAGACTCCCATCTAGGCCATAAGCTTACTTTGCTTATTCTAATTCCTAGTAAGGGAGCAGGTCTTTCACCTTTGTATTCAGGGCTGTGGCAATCTTTTGAAGCGTCTTGAGCGAAGCTCTCCTTTTGCCAGTCTCAATTAAGCCAATGTGAGTAGTCGACACATTCACCTTCTCGGCAAGCTTCTCTTGAGTGAGTCCTACTTTGCGCCTAAGCTTCTTTATTCTCTTTGCAAGAACAATGTCGTTGTTGGTTATCTTTACTGCCATATGCTCTCCAACTTACCAAAAGCTACTTCAAGTTGGTATTACGCAAAAGGAAAGATTTCGTACTCAAAAGTGTTGACTTTTTACTAACTGAAAGTTATGCTGCTTATAAGCAGATATGAAAATACTCAATAAGCTCCTTTGGATCACAGGACTTGTATGGTGGCTCATATTCATACCCAGCTTTTTTTATTATTTGTTACATAGATGAGTTATGAGCGCACAAAAAAGCATCACTCATGAAGAATTTGCCAGGGAGTACAAAGCGGGCAATATACTAGTATATGTTGATCCAATAAAGGCTGGCGATTTTGTCTTATCTGACTTTGCAAAACCAGAAAACAAACCCGCTCATCTATTTTGGACATGGGCTGGAATCATCCTCATAGTCCCACTACCAATTGTACTTTTGTTTATCAAATGGCCACTCGCTCCACTTTCTTTTATTTTAGGTATAGTTGTCCACCAGGCCGCGCGCAAGAGCGCAGGTCAATTTGTTATACAGAATATGGTTGAGAATGAGGACTTTTGGGATTACATACTTATGCATAAAGGTGCAGAGATGAAAGATCCACAAGGTAATCAAATACGCTCTGCATTTCAAGATAGGATGAGATAAGCTTCAGACATAAGGAGGTAGGTGCACCTTGCGCAAGAAAATACCACTCATACTCTATTTATTTAACATACTTGCAGATAAGCACTATCTTGCATAGATCTAGCCTCAAACAAGAAGTTACAAAATACACCCAAACTCAGCAAATTCAGTATCTATGTTGCTAGCTTTGGACTAGCTTCGAATATACTGTATTTATTCTGGCATAAATAGGCATATTCAAACCTATTTGCCATGTTGTCATCACACACGCAATCAAAAGTATCCTAAAGTAAAATACTCATTTTTTTATAACTCCAAAAACCATAACACATATTAAACTCAAAATCGACTTTTTAATTGAAGTGGATATGTCAAAAATTTCACCAAAAAAGGTACTTTTAGACTGTCACAATAGTATTTTGCTTCCCACAATACATTTAATCTACCCTATACTTTACCTACAAAGCAATTCCGTATAGTTCTTTTAATATGGTCTTTGCTCGCACTTTTCAATCTAGGTAGCAAACATGGGCTTCGCTCTCAAGCTCAAGTTTGTTATGAGTAGGCAACCAGGCCAACCCCTCAGTAAAGAGGATGAGGCTAGAATGAGAATTATGGCAAATTTAATAATTGATCGGATGCTTGAAGACAAAGCAAAAGGATCATTGAAATTCAAGGACAAAAAAGCTACTCTAAGTTATTAGAATCAAGTACTATGGAAATCCAACAACAAAAACAATTTGGGATCGCTGCTGTACGAGTTTCTTCCACAAAACAGGGACTTATTGGTGACTCGCCAGAGGATCAGAAGGCTCAAATTGAGAGATTTGCTGCAGAAAAAAATATAGCCGTAATAAAATTTTTCAAGTTTATAGAATCAGCCACAGGAGAAATACAACCTAGTCAGGAGGCAATTGACTACTGCAAGGAGCATAGGGGGACAATACAGTGGTTTTTAGTTAAATCTATTGACAGATTTACTCGTGGCGGATCAATGGTTTATGCTCAGCTTAAATCTCAACTTGTGAAATACGGAGTAAATCTCATTGACGTAGCGGGTATCATAAATCCAACGACAGTCAATAAGCTTGCTCATCTCGGAAAGAAATATAACTGGTCGGTGGATCAGCCAAGTCATACAAGCGAGATGCTTGAGGCAGAAAGGGTTAGACAAGAAGCAAGATCAATATTGGTAAGATTGATCGGATCTGAAATAAGGTATACCCAATTAGGATATACAGCCAGAGGTGCTCCTCCTGGCTATCTAAGCGAAAGAATTGACACTCCTCACGGAAGTAGGTATGTATACAGACCACATCATATTGAAGCTGAGTGGTTTATAGCTATGTTTGTACTAAGGGCTCAAAATACCCTCTCGGACGAGGAGATTGTTGATAAAGTGAATTTACTTGGATTTAAAACAAGGAAAAGAAAGCTCCGAGACAAGAAAAATAAAGTCAAAGTGATTGGATATATTGGCGGCAATCCCTTGACTGTAAAATTGCTTCAGCGATATATTCAAAACACCATCTATGCGGGAGTAAACACAGAAAAATGGACAAACGACCCTGTTAAGTGTAAATTCGAGGGACTCGTCTCAATCGATCTCTTTAACAGAGCAAACAAAGGAAAAAAAACAGTGGTAGAAGAAGATGGTCTTGTCAAAGTATATAAGGGAAAAATACCAGAATATTTGCAAAAAAGAAATAAAAATAACCCAGACTACCCATATAAGCAGTATATTGTCTGCAATACCTGCCACAAGCCTCTTCTTGGAAGTGCGCCTCGTAGCAAGTCAGGTGAGCATATTGCTAGATATCACTGTAGTCGTAAGCACAAATACTGGAGCATAAATAAAAACAAGCTACATGATGCCATTGAGAAATTTGTCAAAAATATCCAGTTCACCTCTTCTTTCAGAAAAAGCTTCAATGCAATAGTCCTGGAAGAATGGCACAAAAGGGAAAAATACGTATCGAATGAGGTTGTATCACTCGCGCAAAGAATAACTGCTGCTGATCAGGAGCTACAAATGCTAAAAGATAAAATTAAATCCCTCGACTCTCCAGGAGTCATTAATATGTTTGAGCAGGACATTGAAAAATTACTTCGTGAGAAGGCCAGATTAATAGATCAACGTAACAAAAAAGAGTATGAGGGAATAGATATACAAACAGCGCTCAACTATGCAGATTATTTTATGGAACACCTGCATGATTTACTGTTAGGAGGCTCTGATCCTCTCAAAAACGCATCCTTTTTTGGACTACTATTTGAAGTGCCACCAACATATGACCAACTCGTTAATGGAACCCCGATATTATCGCCTTTGCTCAGTCTAAATAAGATCTCAAATGATGATTTAGAGCGTCCTGTGACCCCAACGGGAGTCGAACCCGTGTTACTAGGATGAGAACCTAGCGTCCTAACCACTAGACGATGGGGCCAATATCTTAAATCTAACCTGTATTGCCCCCGATGAATCGGCGACAATTGACATCAGCTTCGAGGTGTAGTAGTATTATACTACTTAGACCCCCTCAATATGAGCCTATTGAACGTTTTAGATGAGGGGATTTTTTTATGAATAAAATTCAACTTACTCAGACAGGATTCGAGAGTCTTGAGACTGAGTACAAAGAGCTTCAGGAGATAAAGCGGCCTCAAGCTGTAGACCGCCTCCAAAAAGCCCGATCAATGGGAGATCTCAAAGAAAACAGCGAGTATCACGCAGCTCGTGAATCCCTATCTTTTATAGATAGCCGAATGCTTGAGATAGAGGAGATCATGAAAAATCATGAGATTGTCCAAAGCGGAGGCTCAACCTCGGCAATTAGTGTCGGAAATACAGTCATAGCTCAAGTCAACGGGGAGAAACAAGAATTTCAGATTGTGGGCGATTTTGAAGCAGATATCACCAAGCAAAAACTTTCCCAGAACTCCCCCATTGGCCATGCTCTTATTGGCAAGCGCGTAGGCGAAAAGGTAGAGGTAGTTATTCCATCAGGGAAAATTATCTACAATATTCTACAAGTTAAATAATCCCCCCATACGGCATTCTGCGCGCTCTGCGTAGCTTTTTGCTTGATATAATTGTTTAAATTCTATGCTCAATCTTACTATTTTCAAATTCGGAGGTACTTCTGTCGGGAATGCCGAGTCAATTAGCACAATTCCACAAATCTTAAAAAGCTCAACTGCTGAAAGAAAACTCGTTGTTGTATCAGCACAGTCAGGCATTACCAATCTACTTATTGACCTTGCCCACGGCATAGATACATTTGAAGCAATTGCGACCCGTCTCCAAAGTCTCTGTGAAGAACTTAATATTGATACACCCACAGAGGTAGCCACCCTTCTCAATAAGCTTAAAGAAGAAGAAAATGAGAAACTTCCACCCAGTCAAAAAGTAGATGCAATAGCGAGCTATGGTGAAAGATTTTCTATACACATTATCCGTGCATATCTTGCATCTTGCGGTATCAATGCGACACCTGTTGATTCACGTGACATAATTGTCACAGATAGCACCTTTGGAAATGCTAAGTATGTTGAATCGGCAACTACAAAAAATGCCAATGACCGACTTGCACCTCTTTTTGACAAACAACTGATTCCTGTTGTGACAGGATACATTGCACAAGATGAGCAAGGTCGGACTACGACGCTTGGCCGTGGCGGATCAGATCTCACAGCGACAATACTCGCTTCAGCACTTAACGCCATCTCCATTGAAATATGGACCGATGTAGATGGAATCATGTCAGCCGACCCAAAGATAGTTCCCCAAGCGCAGGTAATAGATACTTTCTCGTATGAGGAGGCCTTTGAGCTATCCAATTGGGGAGCTCGAGTAATGTACAATAATTCACTCAAGCCAGCATACCTCGCTTCTATTCCCATTCAGGTCAAAAATACATTTAACCCTCAAGCAAGTGGTACGAAAATAACGAACAAACAGGATTCATCCGGATTCAGTATAGCGACCAAAGATGATGAGATCATTCTTACAATCTATAATCCCAGTATGATCGGCACCTCTGGATATCTGGGTGAGTTTTTTTCAGTGTTTGCTGCACTTAGAATAAGTGTGGATATTATTGCAGTGTCTGAGGCCTCAGTATCTTTGACCACAGATACTTTGGACGCAAAGCTTATAGCTAAGCTCAAAGAAGCGATTGCTCCATTTGGAAAATTGAGCATCAAAAAAAATTGCAGTATAGTAGCACTCGTCTCAAAAAAATTGCGCAACAATCAAGGAATTATTGCCGATTGCACAAAGATTCTGCATGAGGCAAATATTGCCATTGAGATGATCAGCTTCGGAAACTCCGAGATCAATATAAGCTTCGTCATTGCGGCAAGTGATAAGCTCAAAGCTCTCACTCTACTTCATTCGCACTTTATTGCGAAGCTTAAATCCTAATGCAATAGTCGTTATTTAAATTATAATAAGTACTACTATGTCCGTCCAAGATATATCAATCATCATTCATGGCTTTGGCCAAGTCGGTCATCTTATAAAAAGGGCAATAGAGGAAGATAATCATGCAACAGTTTCGGCAATTGTTGATGCTACAGACCCCGGAGCCAATCACGAGAATATTAACTCAACTCCAATAGATGCGGCTGATGTTATCATCGACTTCTCTCACAAAGAGTGCCCGCTATCGATAGTGAAGCATGTTGCCCAAACTCGTCCAGACGTTGCGATTATAGTTGGCACAACAGGATGGGAAGAAGACCTTGAAGAGGTTAAAAAAATTATTGAAGAAAAAAATCTTCGATTTTTGACAGCCCCCAACTTTGGCATTGGTACAAATCTTTACTTTAAGATCATCGAATACGCAGCTTCACTTTTTGATGCCATATCTTCCACATATAGATTTGACCCATCGATCACTGAGACTCATCATATTCACAAAAAAGACGCACCATCTGGTACTGCTAAAAAAATAGCAGATATCATCCTCCAAAACTCATCTACTAAAAATAAAATTATGCTTGGAAAAAATACTAATCAAGATGAATCAGACAACTTATATATTGAGTCAATTAGAGAAGGAGAAGTCGTTGGTATTCATACGGCCGAATTTGATGCCGGCTCTGAATATGTGGAGATTACTCATACTGCACGGGATCGAGCTATTTACCCCAAAGGAGCGCTTCTTGCGGCACACTGGCTTGTCGGTCAAAAGCCTGGATTCTATACTTTCGATGATTACCTTGAGGCTGAAGTTTATAGTAAAATAAAAAAATAATATGAGTAATCTTAAAGACCTAAGAGGTGCACTTGTTGCAATTGTCACCCCTTTTAATGAGGATGGATCAATCGACTACGATTCGTTTGCCAATCTACTCCAGTGGCAGGTTGAGTCTGGCACTGACGGCATCATTGTATGTGGCACAACCGGCGAGGCACAGGGTCTCACAGATGAAGAATATAGCGAGATAGTTAAGTTCACAACAACTAAAATCGCTGGACAAATCCCAGTGATTGCAGGAGCAACCCATGCATCAACTCGAAAAGTGGTAGAGCTGGGTAAGCTCGCAAAAGCCGCTGGAGCTGATGGGCTGCTTATTGCCACCCCCTACTATGTCAAGCCTTCACAAGCTGGGATATATGAGCACTACAAAGCGGTAGCTGACTCTGTAGACCTACCAATCATTATCTACAACATTCAAAGTCGAACTGGCAAAAATATTGAGACAGAGACTATACTCAAACTTGCCAATGAGTTTAAATCGATTATAGGCGTAAAAGAATCATCTGGTGATATTTCCCAAATCAAAGATGTCATAAGTGGCCGCCCCGCGGGATTTAAGGTGTTATCGGGAGACGACTATATGACCCCAGCTGTAATTGCAGCCGGTGGAGACGGAGCAATATCTGTGTTTGCCAATGAAGTGCCCCGTGAAGCTTCTCAGATGACACACCTTTATCTTGATGGGAAGACAGGTGAAGCTGATCAAATCTTTAATAAGTATAAAAGGCTCATTGATCTTAATTTTGTCGGATCAAGTCCAGATGCTGTCAAGACAGCGCTCACCGCAATGGGCAAGATTAAAGAAGTATTCCGTCTGCCTATCTGTGCGATGGAACCGGCTAAGAAAGAACTCCTTCTTGCCGAGCTTAAAAAGCTTCAACTTATTTAAAGTCAGAGAGCCCTTCAAAATCAAGGGTAGCAAAATAATCATCGACCGTCTCGGCTCTCCTAATCTGAAACACTTGTCCATTTTCTCTAAGAAGAAGTTCAGCGGGTCTTAATTTTGCATTATAGTCCGTGCTTAAAGCTCGAGCATGTGCTCCCCCGTTGTGCACAACAAGAATATCTCCTATCTCAATTTTTGGTAAATCACGATCTATAGCAAACTTATCATTATTTTCACAAAGCGATCCAACGACATCGTATATGTGGTCATTTGCTTCGTACTCATGATCCAAAACGCTTATTTCATGATAGCCTTTGTTTACCACAATTCGGTAGAAGCTAACGACAGTTCCATCGACTCCTATATATTTTTTATATGTATCTTTTTTGTGAATTACACGAGTTATAAAATACCCATATGGACCAGTTACATATCTCCCATGCTCCATGATAATTCTTGGCTTGGTACTTGAAGACATAAATACTTCCTCATACAAAGTCTTTATGCTCAAAGATAGACTATCCAAATCTATTTTTTTATCAGTTGGTTTGTATGGTATACCATAACCACCACCAAGATTAATGAATTCAACGACTATTCCAACCTTTTCTGAGATTTCACTTGCAAGTTCAAACATCATATGGGCTGTCTCAATATGGGCATTCATATCAAGCTCATTTGAGACCACCATAGTGTGCAAGCCAAATCGCTTTACTCCCTTTTGCTTTGCAATTTTGTAAGCTTCAAAAATCTGCTCATAGGTAAGACCATATTTTGCTTCTTTTGGCTCTCCGATTATCACATTACCTGATTTTCGAGGACCAGGATTGTATCTAAAGCTAACAAGCTCGGGAAGTTTTCCCACATTCTGCTCATAATATTCGATGTATGATATGTCGTCAAAATTGATTATAGCTCCAAGCTCCGTAGCTTTTTTAAATTCTTGCCACGGGGTATCGTTGGAAGTAAACATAATTTGTTCTCCCTTATATCCAAGTTTTTCGGCCAATAAAAGCTCGGCCATTGAACTACAATCAATATACATTCCCTCCTCCTTGAGCAACTTTACAATATAAGGATTAGGGTTCACTTTTACCGCGAAGTAATTCTTATATCCATCCACCCATGAAAAAGCTTCATTCAGAGCTCTCGCATTCTCTCTTATTGCTTTCTCATCATACAGATAAAAAGGTGTTGGATATTTCTTAGCAATCTCCTCGATAAACTTTTTGTCAAATGGGAGCTTCTTGTTCATATTTTTAAGTTATTAGTAATTCTGTCTATTGCTTCATTCGTTTCTTCCTGATCTCCAAATGCTGAGAGGCGAAAATATCCCTCACCCGATGGTCCAAAGATTGATCCTGGAGTACACACAACTTGAACTTGCTCAAGGAGAAGATCGAAGAAATCCCATGAATTCATACCATTGGGTGTCTTTGCCCATATGTAAGGAGCATTATCTCCACCATAGACTGTAAATCCCACCTTTTCTAAACCTACTCTTATAGACTTTGCATTTGCCATATAATAATCAATGAGTCCGCTGACTTCCTGTTGTCCTGCTTCAGTAAGCACAGCAAATCCTCCGGCTTGAGCAATATTGGATGCTCCATTGAACATGGTAGCTTGTCGTCTAAACCACTGGCTCCAAGCGTCGCCTGGCTTTGAATCTTGAACGACAAGTGTCTTTGGCACCACAGTCCACCCGAGCCGCACACCTGTGAATCCAGCCCACTTTGAGAAGCTACTTATCTCAATTGCGCATGTGATCGCCCCTTCTATTTCGTATATTGATTTTGGGAGTGAATCGTCCTGAATGAATGCGGAGTATGCAGCATCGTAGATAATGATCGCCTCTCTCTCTCGTGCATAATCGACAAGTTGCTGCAGCTCATCCCGAGTTGCTACGGCTCCTGATGGGTTATTTGGATTGCAAAAGTAGATAAGATCCACCCGCGTATCTGGTAGATCAGGAAAAAATCCGTTTTCGGCCGTACATGCCAGATATACAAGCTGCTTATACTTGCCATCTTGTATATCGCCAGTCAAACCATGCATTACAGATGAATCAACGTATACAGGATAGACTGGGTCTTGCACAGCAACAATCGAGTCTGCTGCAAATATCTCCTGAATATTAGCGGCGTCGGACTTTGCACCATCTGATATGAATATTTCGTCTGACTCAAGAACAACACCTCTTTGACTATAAAATCTTGATAAAGCTTCTCGCAATTTGCTGCTGCCATGCTCATCTCCATACCCAGTATATGTATTCTTTTGTGAAAGATCAGAAACTACAGTCGAAAGAGCGGACACCACAGAGGGAGTAAGAGGCTGGGTTGTATCTCCGATACCCAACTTTATAATTTTACTTTCTGGATTATTTGCCTTATATTCTCTAAGTTTTTTTGATATTTGAGATGTGAGGTATCCTCCTTGAAGTTTTTGATAGTTAGAATTAAGTCTGGCCATGAAGTAATTTTACCATTTATAGCTTTGCTTTTGATAGAATGTAATCAGTCAAGTCAGCCCCGACTTAGTCCGGGTCAGTTGAATCAGTTATAATCAGCAAATACTTTTTGCAATTCTTGATTTTTTAATTCATAATTCTAAATTCTTAACTCTAGATTTTATATGTACTGGGCAGATTCACTTGCTGAGAAAATACAAAAAGAGATTCATCATCGAGTTGATGACATGAAGACTCCATCGGGGCATGCACATGCTGGTTCTCTTCGAGCTATCGCAACACATGGCCTATTATATGAAGCTTTGAAGCATGATGGACACGATGTGGAATTTACTTACGTCGTAAATGATATGGATCCTATGGACGGATTGCCAAGTTATCTTGACCCCAAAATCTATGAGT
>CAYOAI010000006.1:14931-45757 GCA_964401915.1 uncultured Gammaproteobacteria bacterium | reverse complement strand
TTACCGACGCTTCTGGCACGCAGTTAGCGGCCCCTTTCTAGCAGGGTACTGTCAGACACCCTTACGGGTGATTTCATCCCCTGCCACAGTAGTTTACACTCTTGTGAAGCTTCTTCCTACACGCGGCGTCGCGCGGTCAGGGTTTCCCCCATTGCCGACTATTCCTGATTGCTGCCTCCCGTAGGAGTGGAGCCCGTGTCTCAGTGCTCCTCTGGCTGACCACTCTCTCAAGCCAGCTACCCGTCATTGGCTTGGTGAGCCATTACCTCACCAACTACCTGATAGGCCGCAGGTCCATCCCTTGGCGAGCAGTTATGCTCTTTGTCCCGGAGGAAACATAGAATATTACCCCACCTTTCGGTGAGCTATCTTCTACCATGGGGCAGGTCCCTACGTGTTACTCAGCCGTCCGCCGCTACATCTTGTATTGCTACAAGACGACGCTCGACTTGCATATCTCAGGCACGCCGCCAGCGTTCATCCTGAGCCAGGATCAAACTCTTAAGAAAAGATCCCATTTCTGGGACCTTATAGAAAATATTTCTCCTAACCCGATTACAACGCTAAAGACCAAACTGTCAAAGTGCAAAAGATACGAATATCTTCCTATCTCTAAACTAACTTAAAAAGCAGTATCAAGAAGGACTTATATTGTAATGAATGATCAGATTAATGTCAACACGCTTACGGCAAGATGATCTGAAGCTTGCGGAGTGATTCCGGGTCCGACGCGAGTCGAAGTAGACCATGAATGGTCGTATTTTCGGGTTTTTCAGGTATCTGGGTCTCGATTTTTAGCTCGGATGCAAAGTAATGATCAATACGTTCGATATTGGCAAGACCGCCAGTCAGATAGACTCCGTGGTTGAAAATTTCATCCACGACTTCTGGTGGAGATAGCTCAATTACTTCTTTGACCGTATCTATGATCTGATTCACACTTGTTAGTAGTGCTTCTTTAATATCGCTTGAGCGCATTTTAATCGATTTAGGAAGGCCGCTTTCCAAAGACTTGCCACGAACAACCTGCGTCTTTTCTTTTTCATCGAAGGTGAATAGATCGACCTTAAGTTGCTCGCAGGTGATCTCGCCCAATATGATTCCATGCTTGAGGTATGCGTAGTTGGCGATGAGCTTGTTCATATGATTACCAGCGGTCTTGAGAGTTTTTTGGATGACGACTCCTCCACCCGATATGACGGCAATCTCGATAAGTCCTCCTCCCATATCGACAATAAGAAGTGGTTTGTGTGCGAATGGGTCGAATCCGCACCCGACAGCTGCTGCAATCGGCGATTCAATAAGGTGGCTTTTGAAGACTGAGGATTTGGCAAGTACCTCATCTACTGCTTTTTGCTCGATCTCTGTCGTAATTGACGGGATATTCACAACTG
Organism: uncultured Gammaproteobacteria bacterium; assembly: GCA_964401915.1. GTDB lineage: Bacteria > Patescibacteriota > Microgenomatia > UBA1406 > GWC2-37-13 > CAZGZD01. The sequence continues at coordinate 44,363 of CAYOAI010000006.1, read as the reverse complement.
CCTCAAGTTGGGGTTTGAGCGTGAGGAACCGAGTCTGGTACGGCGCGATCGACTTTCGGATAAAATGAGAGATGAGCGCGACTTGCCCATCAAAATCAGAGACAATTCCATTCACGATTGGATGCTCTATCGTGATAAAATCCGGCACTTTGCCGGTGATTTGATAGGCTTCTGTGCCGAAGAAAATGTATTCTCGCATCTTTCGATTAAGTCCCAGGCACGTCGGCTCTCTCAAGATTACTCCTTTTCCATGAAGTCCTATTCTGGTCGTAGTCGTGCCAAAATCGAAGGCTATATGTTCACGGGCAAAAAAAGGGAATTGGAAATTACTAAGCTTTGCTATAAAATTCTTCATATGATATCCAGAATTATACGATATATCTACTACTTACTTTTTCTCCTTACCCCTCTCATTTTTAGTCCCACAACGAGTGAACTTTTTGAATTTAATAAGATGCTCTTTATCTATACGGTTGCCGCGACTATCTCTTTTTTGTGGATTGTACGAATGGTAATTGCCAAGCGTGTCATATTCAGGACTACGCCAATTGATATTCCAATTGGACTATATGTCGCTGGCCTTATTGCGTCCACTATCTTCTCAATTGATCGACATACATCAATCTTTGGATACTATGGTCGATTCAATGGAGGTTTACTTTCAATTATAGCGTATCTGGTACTTTACTGGGGATTTGTTTCCAATATTGGACGCAAGTATGTGGAGCGTATTCTTCAGGTATCGATCATATCTTCACTTATCGTTATTCTGTGGGGGCTCCCGGGGCATTTTGGGGCTGATATGACATGTTTTGTATTTGCGCCGCAGGGTGGATTTAGTAATTCTTGTTGGACTGCACAATTCCAGCCTTCTATACGGATGTTCTCCACACTTGGTCAACCCAACTGGCTGGGTGCATATTTAGCCATACATTTTTTTATCGCGCTGTATTTTTATCTCAAAAGCATCCGCGCTAAATCTACTAAAGAATCAATACGATCAAGTATTAAAAAAAGTCTTTCATCGAAGACTACACTTTTTTACTTCACCTATCTTATATTTAATTTTGTCGGCTTACTCTTTACCAGATCTCGATCAGCTGCGCTTGCCACCGCTATTTCACTCCTTGGCTTTGTGGGATATTACTTTTTGTCAAAGAAGGACGGGAAAAGTAAAAAGCAATCAATATTTCGTTCTTTTCTACCACTTATTGCTGTATTTTTTATAGCTGTATTAATTTTCAAAACAGGTATAGAGCCAATCGATAAGTATATTTCGTTGAAAAAAGCAGTAAGTAAGCCGACGGCAATTGCCGTGGAGACTTTCGCGGACTCAGATATCACAGGATCAGGCAAGATCCGCGAGATTGTGTGGAGCGGTGCCCTTGAGCTGGGTAGGCGTTATCCATTATTTGGCACAGGGCTCGAGACTTTTGCATATAGCTATTACGGTGTTCGGCCTGTAGCGCATAATCTGACAAGCGAATGGGACTTTCTTTACAATAAGGCACACAATGAATACTTGAATTTCCTCGCTACGACAGGATTTGTCGGACTTGGGATGTATATTCTGATGATTGGTGCGGTAATTTATTTATTAGTCCGCACGGTAAAAAAGCACCAAGATGGCGAGCTTTTTGTAATATGTCTTTTAGCAGCATACGCGACTATTCTTATCACCAATTTTTTTGGCTTTTCAACTACAACGATCAATATTTTCTTTTTCCTTATTCCAGCATTTATTGTTGTCTATAGCGCACAGGTGTCGGAAGTAGCCGATAGCCACCCTGAGGATATGTCACTTACATCGTGGGTATTAATTGCTATATTTGGATTCGTCCTACTTCTTACATATTCTTATCTTTATTCATATTACGTAGCTGATACTAAGTATGCGCTTTCTAAGCAGTATGCTCAAGCTGGTGACTCAAAGACCGAGGCGGGTCTCCTGCAGCAAGCTCTCAGACTCAGGAGCGAGCATGTTTACGCGGATAAGTTGTCATTTGCACTGGCGAATCTTGCGTATGTGTATCAGGGGGATAAAAAAGGAGCTCATGCACTGGTTACGCTCTCGCAAAGATACAATACTCTATCGCTGGTGGGATCTCCCAAGAATGTACTTTACTTTAAGACAAGGGCCAAGAACTACTACCTCTACTATCAACTTGATAGCAATCCGCAGGATATTCAATTGGGTATAGATGCCCTCAGTGAGGCCAAGCGGCTATCGCCGACAGATCCCAAGATACCTTATTCGGCCAGCATATTCTACTCCCTCATGGCTGACGCGACTAGTGATCAGAGTAAGAAGAAGGAATATAGGGACTTATCGCTTGCTCAGATTGGAGAGTCGATAGCTTTAAAGCCAAATTATTCAGATGCTTATCTTATCAAGGCGCAGCTACTCAAAAAATATGGAGATAGGGCAGGTGCAAAAGTTGCTCTTGAGTACCTACTTAAAAACATAGATCCCAAAGACGAACAAGCTCAGAAGGAGCTGGAAAAGCTAAAAAGTAATAACTAATAGGGAATAAGAAAAGGAAAGTGCAAAAGTGAAAGTACATAGTGAATAATAGTGAATAAGAATGGAAAAGAAATCAAACATTCAAAATAGAACCTACGATTTTAGCCTAAAAGTTATTGTACTTCTTGAAAGTTTGCCTAAAAGTTATATTTATCAAACACTTGGCAGGCAACTTCTCAGGTCGGCAACTTCAATTGGAGCAAATATTATTGAGGCTCAAGCTGGGAGCTCCAAGAAAGACTTTACTAATTACTATCATATTGCACTAAAAAGTGCCAATGAGACAAAATATTGGTTAAGGATGCTTTACGATCTGACTACAGAAGAAAAGGCTGGGAATTTGATCAAGGAGACTGAAGAGATATGTCGAATACTTGGGGCTAGTCTCTTGACTTTAAAAGGTAAAAGAAACAAATAAATATTTCTTAATCCTCTTCACTATTCCTTATCACCTTTTCACTTTACGGAGTGGTATTGGAGCTTGAGACACCGAATTTGCATTCCCCACAACTCCCACAGGTGGTTCCAGGATAGCTGCTCTGCTTTCCATCTGTACCTACCTTAACTCCGGGACCTAGATCCTGAGCATTTTCCAAGCAGGCGTATAGTTTGTAAGTTTTACCATCTGATGTATAGTAAAAATTGTACTCTGAGGTAGGATCTGCTGGAAGTTTTTCTATGTACCTCGCTTTTGCACAATCGTTTGTTGGGCCATAACAAAGTGGACCGCCGGGTGTATACGGATTACCGGTGTGAGGATACTCCTTGTAGTCTTCATAATATAGCTCAAGTGCTTTTTGAACAGCTTGAATATCTTGCTTACGCTTAGAGTCACGACCTTTTTTAAACGAAGATCCAAAGTTGCTGATTATAATTGAAGAAATTATTCCTAAAATAGCGAGTACTACTACAAGCTCAATTAGCGTAAACCCTCTTTCAGACTTTATTGTTGAGTAGCGCACTGATAGCATGTGTTTGTTTTCAATGGTGGGCAGTTGGTCGTGTCTGACATGACTGGAATTTGTCCAGCCGCGCTTGGTTTATATATCGTACTTGTTGTATCACCAGCTACAGAAAATGACTTTTGGGCTTTTGATACAGGTTTCCAGCATACAATAATCGTCGTACCGGTTGCTGGTGTTGCTGCAATTAATCCAACTTCAAGATTTTTTGCTTGTGGGTTGGCGCTGAAAGATGTTGGTGACTTTGTCTCACCCTTTTCAAATAGGTAATTATTTATGGTATTTGTATTGGCTCCACCTTGAGTGTCTAATTTTACAGTCGTTGTGGTATTTAATCCACCTGTGAAATTTGCACACGTTGTATCTCCGGTAGATAAATCACACACAACTGAACTTTGATGACTTGCATAGAATCTATCTGCGGCGTGAATTAGATCACTTGCCGTGGCTCTGCGAGCTGTATCTGTTGCTCGGTTTACCTGTTCAAGCGGGTCAAGAGTGGCAATAAGACCAACCGCCAGGATGCTAAGAATAGCAATCACAATAAGAAGCTCGATGAGTGTGAATCCCTTTTTATATAGCTTTTTCATGTATAAATATCATATTAAAGTAGTTGCTTAATATTTGTCAAGTGGAAAAAACTATGTTATACTTCATATATAATTTTGAACTAATTTATGGCTGCACAACCCAAAAGAAAACACTCCAAAAAACGCACAGGTACTCGCGTCGCAAGTCGTAAAGCGACTATCGCCGAGCTCAAATCCTACACAGATCGCAATAAGCGCAAAGCGGCAAACGTGATAAAGAAAGAAAAAGTAGACAAGAAGACCACGTAACAAACTCTGCGTTGACAACTAATGTATTATGGATAAGCGGCACCTCAAACGGATTCATACAATCCAGAATCTTTTTGCACTCAGCTTCGCAAATACAGCGAGTGACAAGCTCCCCCACCCCGACAAAGACCTTACGCATGAAATTCTTCTCAAAAAAGACGAAATAGATATGGTTATTAAGAAATCTGCCCCTAAGTACTCGCTTGATAAGATAGCCAAGATCGATCTGGCGATTCTGCGACTGGCTGTGTATGAGTTGAAATTTGTGAAGCAAAATCCCCAGAAGGTAGTTATAGACGAGGCGATAGAGCTGGCCCGAGAATACGGATCTGAGAAGTCTTATTCTTTTATAAATGGAGCTCTGGCTTCGGTGGTGCGAAAAGCACCTTCTCAAAAAAATTGATTATGAAGAAGACTTTTGAAAATCTGGAGGAAAAAATAGGCGTTGATTTTAAGAACAAAGATCTACTTGAGAATGTATTTGTACACCGCTCATATCTTAACGAACACAAAAGCTTTCATCTCCCATCCAATGAAAAGCTGGAATTCCTGGGAGACAGTGTACTATCTTTGATTACGTCGATGTATCTTTACAATAATTACCCCCAATTTGAAGAGGGATCTTATACTGATATAAAAAGCGCTATTGTGCGAACTGAGAGCCTGGCATATGCGGCGTCTCCTCTTGGTTTGGGAGAATATCTTTATCTGTCTCGTGGTGAGGAGCAAGGGGCGGGTCGAGACAACAAAAATATTCTTGCAGATTGCTTCGAGGCGCTGATTGGCGCTATATTTATCGACCAGGGATTTGACGCATCCTACGAATTTGTGAAGATGTATTTATTTGCTGACCGATTGGATGAGATTATATCAAGCAGGCAGTATGCACCGGCCAAAAGCTTGCTTCAGGAGACTATGCAGTCTCTCCACAAGACGACTCCTGAATATCGAGTAATAGCCGAAGAGGGGCCTCAGCACAAACGAGCATTTACAATAGCTGTATATCTTGGCCAAAAACTTCTGGCTGAGGGTCGCGGCAACTCAAAAAAAGAGGCGGAAGAGCAGGCTGCGCGATTGGCATTGGAAAAAATGAATAAATCTGGTAGAATTTAGATTCATTTTTAATTTTTGAATAATAATATGGCTGTTGCACTGAGACTTATGCGAATGGGCAAGAAACACAAGCCCTACTATCGAATTATCGCGATTGACAAGCGTAAAAAAAGAGATACAAGATACATTGAGAGCGTGGGATCTTACAATCCTCTACTTGAAGGTGATAATATTACACTTGACAACGCACGATTTGATTACTGGAGTTCCAAAGGCGCTCAGATCTCAGAGGGCCTTAGTCGACTGCTTAAGAACAAAAAGCTCATGAAGACGGCTTAATCCGCCTTCGCAAAATTCTTTCATGGTGTAAGTTGCGTGGATTAAGAGCAATTTATTTGCTTCGGTAGGATTTCAGCTCTGATCGAAACGTATGAAAAGATTTCTCGCATGTAGGCTTGAGGAGCTTCAAAAAGGATTGTCTTTTGTGGAATAATTTTCGTCTGCGCTTACTGTCGCACTTACTTCATCTTTTATCATTACATTCACCTTGGCTTTAATTTCCGCAAGCCGATCAAGTGCGCGTTGGTAGTTGGCAGGTGAAGACGTATCCAACTTTTGATTCGCGCCCTGACCACTGACAATAGATGAGATTTTTTGTGCGGCGGAGTTGGCGCCTACACCGGTAGCCACAGTCTTTTTTGGAGATTGCGTATAGAAGTTGACATCAAGATCTATTGAGCCACTTTGCGAAGTCTTTAGCTCGATTTCACGGGCCGTGACAAGCCGCCCGCCCCCAAAATTATACTCATGCAAAAAATTCAAGAAAGACTCGCTATCCCCTGTTCCTGATATCTTCAGTGCAAGGCGCTCGGGAGCCGAACTGCCCGTCTGAATTGTATATGAATCTATAATGAAGCCAGTCTTGCGAGAGAGCTCCTCAAGTGTATATATTATCGAGAAATAGTCTTCAATATCTGGGACGAGTGTCTGCAAGACGCGGATATCTTCGTCCAGGTCCTGAGTGTGTTGAGTCGATAAGGCATTCAGAAGGTTTGCCTTATCTTGAAGATTTGAGACATCCTTTTGAATTTCATCGCGCTTGATGAGATTGGCCCTATATGTTGCGATAAAGTATGGTGGCAGTATAAATGTTGCGCAGAGCAAGATTGTGAGTACAAGAAAGTATGGGATATTTTCCCGAAGCAAAAACTTGAGATATGGTGAGAGTTTTTTCCTTTTATTCATTGATTTTATTGAAAATTCCTTTAAATGTTAGTCGAAAGCTATCTCCTTCTTTTTTACTGTTTCCGCTTGTGAAATTCTGAAGCGAGAGCTCTTGAAAACTCTTGACAAAATCATCTGATTCGACAAATGACAAAAACTTTACCATATCTGAGAAATTGGTAAACCTTACCACAAAATCCACTTTGTGTGTCTTATCAAGCTTGAAGGATTCCAACTTTGCCGACTCGGTGCTTTCGCCGAGAGAATTGACAAGAAGATTGTAGTAGGGCTCAAACTTCACATCATCTGCCAAAAATATATCTACTCCATTCATTTTTTTTGTAATGTAGATGAGCTTGGCCTCATCTGCGGATTCTTGCTGTATTGTGCCGAGATACTTTGTCTTTTCAGCATTGAGCGCGTTTACTTTTACTGAGATAATAGTATTTAGGACTAAAAAGGAGATTATTGCCGCAACAACGACAATTGTGTAGATGAGAGTTGTCTGGTGAAGAATACGAAAGTACTTGGCCTTAAGCTTATAATCGTCAGTATTGATCAGTAGATTAATCTTTGTTATCTTCATCTGAGATTTGCACCTATAACAGGCAAAAAGTATGGGAGTTGATCCTTATTTGCAGCGACGATATTATTCTGAACAAGATAGGGATTGAGGTCAAAGATACTTGTGGGTATACCAAAGTAACGCTCAATAATCTTTTCAATTGCGGGGAACTGGACCGCATTGTTGAAAAGGTGAATTGACTTTATATGACCAGCTTGTTTTTCTGTGATGAGCATAGTGAACTTTTGTATCTCGCCCATGAGCTGCTTGATTGCTGGCGTGAGAATGTTTGTTAGATCGTGGCTTGCTGCAGAGCCTGTGAGGCCAAATGCTGAAAGCATGTCTGACGCTTTTTTGATATCGACATTAAGATTGACTGTAATTTCTTTTACAAATAGATCGTATCCACTCGCAAAGCTATGGCTTGCAGATAGAAGGCCTATGCTTTCATCGAAGAAATATAAAGATGTGGATGATGTGCCCATATTGACAAACATCTTCCCCACACCAGACGCCTCTGATTTTTGACTAAAAAGAGCCGTTGCGAGTCGTCCAAATGCACTGATTTCTGTCTCGATGGATTCGGGAATGAGTCCTGACTCCTCAATCAGCTGCTGCACCTTCTCAACGACTTTTTTAGGAGCGGCAGAAATAAGCGCTTCGATCCTTTTTTTCTTTTTATCTTCCAGAAGAACTTCTACATCTATATTGATCTCATCAAGTGGCATAGGAATGAATTGATCGGCCTGATAGCGGATTGCGGAGAGGAGCTCTTTCTCATTCAGCTGGGGCATCTCGACAATCTGATTAAAGCTTTGTCCATCGCTAATTACGATAGCTGCTGAGCGCTGGGTGATCTTGAGAGTATCCAGAAGCTTGACGATCTTATCCGCCCCCTCCTCAAGAATTTTCTCTGATTCGGTTGTAAAAAATGTCTTCTCAATTGTTGTGATTCCAAGATTCTGTATGTGTATCTTATTGCCTTGTATCTGCGCGTCAACTACCTTTACGTGAGACTCGCCTATGTCGATACTTATATGTTTTGCTCCCATACTAACAGTATCAAAGATAATCAGCCACAAGTCAAGAGGAGAGTGGTTCACTGAGTATCGTTTCTGGGCTTGACTTGGATTGTATACTCAAGCTGAGCCTTATCTTCAGGTCGAGTAGATGCTGTTGAGCCTTGATAAGCAGCCCAAAAATGGATCTTGACCAATGGCGTAGATGAGATAGCATCTTGATTGCAGGATAATTCGATCTCTGGGAAGATTGTGGTTGGATCGGCGGGATCTCTATAGATAAACACTTTGACCTTTTCGGATGTAAGGGGTTGTTCAGCCGTACCCCCAATTTTTTTTACGAGTTGACCACTTGCGGCATAAAATTGAACATACTCTCCATCGCTGGTGTGAAAATAAAGATCGCGGCCATCATTTGTACTGAAATCCACGCAGACTACGGGTATTTTGGAGCCTGTATCTTCAACAAAAATACCATCGACATCTTCTCTTATAGTGGTTTTTATTGTGTCTATAGCGCTATCTGCTTGTTTTTTGACTTCTGTGAGATGCTGGACTTTGGTCTGCGCACGGGCAATTGAGAAGATGATTGCAAAAAGCGCAGGGAGCGCAAATCCAATCACGCCAATCACAACAACCATCTCGATAAATGTAAATCCGTATTTTTTCTGAGCGCTAAACTGACTCATGGGATTATTGATCGATGAGACTAACTTGCGACTTAAGAATAGAGCTGTATTCTTGTCCGAGAACTTCGAATGTCGATGTGATCTGAATTTTGACCAGATCTCCTCCTGTATCTCGGGTGAGTGTAGCCTCTCTTTTTTCAGGAGGGTCGTCTGGGAGCAAAACACAGCTTCCATTTGATGCTGGCCACTGAATATTATTCCAATCGACAAAGCAATAGGTGGATCCGCCAGAAGATGTTTTATCATAAAAATCGTCCCAATTGAGATCTTTTTGGTACTTTAGCCACTCCAGAAGCTCCTCTGATCTGTGTGCGGCCACGACTCTTTTGGTATTGATGCCTATATCGCGAAGTACAGCTGTCGTGACAGCTGCAGCTACGACAAAAAAAAGCGCAAGTATTGTCACGAAGATAAGTACTTCAATGAGAGAGAAGGCTTTCTGATGAAACTTTTTCATATTAGGGAGAACAGGTTGTATCTGCTAATTTCTGTATGATTCCTGTTGTGGATATATCAATATGTGGACACTTGGCAGTGGTGCCTGTAAAATTCTCAAATTGTATGGGCAGGCTTAAGGATGAAAAAGTGACGTCTCCTGGTGCCGGATTAAATTGTATTGTGCCACTCTGCGGACTTGTCTTTACAAGAGATTGTCCAGATGAATTTTTTGGGTATGAATAGGAGTAGATAGGTGTTGCTATACCTTTGCATACGATTTTTAGGTCATACCCATTTGCGGTAAGTACAATTTGGTAACCGTCAAATGTATTATTTGGATGGCTATTGTCTAGATTGGCACAATTAACTTCAAAACCTTCAACATCTCGCGAAGTCGCCTTTTTCTTTGCCAACTCAAGAGTCTGCAGAAGTTTGTTGGCCTCAGTATTCAGCTTGCTGGCTTTGTTGAAGTTGTTATAGTACGCAAGCGATAATCCGGAGAATGCAGAGATGATCATCACGACAATCAGAAGCTCAATAAATGTGAAGCCAGTAAGATACTTTTTCATGCTTATTCTTCTCCATACGGACCTAAGCAGTAATTGCATCCCGTAGCACCACAATTGGGGGCTGCAATACATGTGGCGTGCGTTGAAGTTTCTAGAAAACTACCAAGTTTGTAGCTACCATCAGAAAGAGTATTATACCAATAATAGTGCCCAATTAATGGATCCTGTGGAACTTTGTTCATATAACACGGAATGGGGGGTGTAGCTGTTTCATCACAATTTGCAGGTAGAGGTTCTCCTGGCCAGAGTCCATCACTTTGACTTGCTGAGGGGTAAGCATCGTTATCTGCTCGATACTGTTCGAGTGCTGAGCGAATAAGTTCAAAGTCAGCTTTGCGTCGCGCATCGCGCGATTGCTTGATGAACTGCGAGTACGTCACAGCTCCCACTCCGGCCAGAAGCCCAATAATCGTGACGACGACAAGAATCTCAATAAGTGTGAAGGCTTTTTTTTTGATCATTGTTGTTGACTTAGGCAATATTTGCCTGGCGTACTTGGTTGGTTGCCATTTTCTGTTTCAAGATATGCGCAGAGTGTATAGGCGTCTGCCTGGATTACAGGAACAGTATAGGTATAAATGCCAGTATTTAAGGGGTCGACTGGGGCAGGGCTCATTATTGTAGTTGGTGGAGTTGTAGCTGAGCATTCTATGCCACTTGAGCTTAAGTCTGGAGGTAAAGGATACTTAAAGTCACAGATTGAATAATACTGTTCGTAGGCCGATTGCAACTCTTTTAGGTCAGATTTACGCTTAGCATCGCGAGCCTTTTTTTGCACTGTGGAGTACGAGGCCGCTCCGATGGCAACGAGAATGGAGATTATTCCGATTACGACCAGAAGCTCAAGAAGTGTGAATCCCCACTTTGCTGAAGCTTCGCGGGACAAGCCTTTATTATTTAAATATTTTTTTAGCATATATATTTACTATACATTATGGTTGAGTCACTGTATAACATAAGCCAACTGTACATGTACTACAGACTTTCCCTTCACTATCTGCCTTATTTTCAAGACATGCTGTGAGTGAATATTCTTGATCACCGTCGGACTGATAGTAATAAAATTTAGGTGATGCGGTAGTTGAGGCTGGGTCTTGGGGTAGTTTTTTTATGTAGATTGTCTCATCAGGTGGACAGGATGAGGCAAAGTCACTCCCACCACCATTGTACCAACATTGACCAACATTACTTAAGCTAAAATAGCTTGATGTTGAATTTTGTTGAGGATAAGAAGATGTGAGCTGGTCTTGTTTGTACAGCTCGAGCGCTGACTGGAATGCTTTAAGATCAGATTTGCGAGCTGCATCTCGTGCCCGTTCACGAGCAGCCATAAAATTCGGCACAGCAATTGCTGAAAGAATAGAGATAATACCTATTACGACAAGAAGCTCAATTAATGAAAACCCCTTTTGCATACAAAATCAGCTTACTACAATTCAAAACAGCTTGTCAAATGAACTTAGATTGTCATGATGATTTGGCCGAGTATGCCTGTCTTACATATATCAGAAGATGGTCTGTGGCCACTTGTGGAGATACATTGTTGCCAGTTACAAGTGCGCGTATTCTAAGTGCCTCTCGTAGGATATGTGTCGCATGAGCATCTTCTCGCGCCCGATCCCTAAAAAAGCCAATGATATAATCGATAGACTCAAGCTTTGCTGTTGCGAATGGCTCCGACATAAAGGCCTCCATAGTACCTTTATTTACTAGTGTGTCGAGAACTTTTTCCACACCCAATTCCTTGACTATTTCTTTTGTATTTTTGATTCTTATGATTTTGGCTCGGGATCTTATTGTCGGGATGACTGCGTGCTCATTGGATGCGATCAGGATAAATTGAATATTCGCGGGATGCTCCTCAAGGAGCTTGAGACTGGCATTTTGTGCAGGAAGGCCAGCTGTATCAAATTGACGAATAATATAAAGGCGCGGGATTGATGATTCGTAAATGGTCTCTTTTTTAAGTTCGCGAATCTGTCCGATTGTGATCTCTTTTTTCTCGGGCAGTATCTCAAAGATATCTTTTTCTGCGATTTCGAGGTTTTTGACGATAGCCTTTATTGCTCGCTTGATATCTACATTTACTGTTCCGACAATGATGTAAGGGGTCATATTTGAGCCAATATTCGATGAAATTGTAAAATCAAGTAGATATTTATTTGACGACTGAGCATATACGCGATCACGCTTAACGTGATATATGTATATCTATATTGCATTTTATCAGAAATCTCACTATAGTAAAACTAATGAACATACCGCCAAAAGCACTTCTTAAAAACATAGTGGATCATGGGATCATAACGGCCGATATGGCCGACCAGTATGAGCTTGACAGCATAAAGAAGAATGAACCAATTTACGATTACTTATTGACCGAAACAAAAGTCGAGAGGCCAGCGGTACTTAAGGCTGCAGCTGATGCTCTCAAGATTCCATGTGTTGATTTATCCACATCCCCTGTGGATCCACAAGCTGCCAATATGGTCTCTGAGTCAATTGCCAGACGATTTCATATTATCCCCTATCGCTTTGACCCTAAAAGCGATTCTTTGTATGTTGCCACAGACGACCCATTTGATACGCAAGTGACAGAATTCTTGGAAAAAAAAATAAATAAAAAGATAGTGCTTGTTCTGGCTGATCTGCCTGAGATTGAGAAAGCGTTTATTCACACATACACACAAGGACTATCTCCTGAGGTAAGCGAGGCTCTTAAAGAATACATACCGCAAGAGCAGCAAGGTGCGATTGAAGATATAGGATCTGTAATTCGTGAGGCGCCTATTGCCAAAATAGTCACGACAATTCTTGAATTTGCTATTAAAAGCCGGGCATCTGATATCCATATTGAAGCTGAAGAAACAAAAACAAGAGTACGTTATCGAGTTGATGGCATATTAAACGAAAAGTTGACATTGCCAGTTAGTATCCATGATCCGCTTATTTCGCGAATAAAGATACTTTCACAGATGAAGATAGATGAAAAACGTATTCCACAAGATGGTCGATTCACCTTCAAACTTGGGCACGATGAGGTAGACCTTCGCGTATCTTCCTTACCGACAGTCCATGGGGAAAAGATCGTGATGCGACTTCTTAGAAAAACTGGGGGGTTGCCGACTCTGGCTGACCTTGGACTTCGAGGAGTACCTCTTAAGGATTTTGAATCTGCATTCTCTGAACCATATGGAATAGTACTTGTAACTGGCCCGACAGGATCTGGAAAGACGACGACCCTATATTCAGTATTGACCAGGCTCAACAAACCCTCAGTCAATATCATCACCCTAGAGGATCCGGTTGAATACCAGCTTGACGGTGTAAATCAGGTTCAAATCAATGCACAGGCAGGACTTACTTTTGCAAATGGTCTTCGTTCCTTTTTGCGTCAAGATCCAAATGTGATACTTGTTGGAGAGATTCGAGATAAAGAGACCACTCAACTTGCAATTCAAGCAGCGCTCACTGGGCACCTCGTTCTCTCAACATTGCACACGAATGATGCAGCAACGGCCATTCCCCGGCTTATTGATCTTGGAGGTGAGGCTTTTTTGATCGCTTCGGTTTTGGCAGCATCACTGGCTCAGCGAATTGTGCGTCGTATTTGTGAACACTGTCGAAAAGAATATGTACCAGATGCAGCAATTGCTCAGTCTATTCAAAAGACGCTCGGTACGCTTACCCCAAAAAAGTACGAGGCCATATCAGAAATGAAGCTTTTTAAGGGGACAGGATGTAGCGAATGTTCAGATACAGGTTACTTGGGGCGTGTGGGTATATTTGAAGTCTTAAGAGTAACGCCTGCGATAAATAAATTGATACTTAATCAGGCCACAGCTGATGAGATCACAAATCAGGCAAGAACAGATGGCATGATAAGTATGAAGCAGGATGGATATTTGAAGGCTCTTGATGGTATAACGACAGTTGAGGAAGTTTTGCGAGTGGCTGAGGAATAATGCATAATAATATATATGGATATCAACGTACTTTTTGATCTAACAATTGAGCGTAATGCCTCAGATTTACATATCACTGTTGGATATTATCCAGCCGTTCGAATCAATGGAGAGCTTCATCAGCTGACAACGTTGTCGCTCGTTACGCCAGAGGTTGCGCGCGATATGCTTACGTCTTTTTTGACTGATGAGCAAAAGGAAAATTTGCTGGCTAACAAAGAAATAGATATTGGCTATAAATATAAGGATCACCGATTTAGGGTAAATATTTACTATGCTCAGGGAACGCTCAATGCTTCTTTTCGCCTTATCCCAAACAAGATTAAGACAATTGAGCAACTCGGCCTTCCGACCATATTCCACGAGCTGACGAAGTATAGCAACGGGTTGGTACTGGTCAATGGCCCAACAGGTGAAGGAAAAAGCTCGACCCTGGCTGCTCTTATAAATGAGATTAATATCAACTCTACGCGACATATCATCACAGTTGAGGACCCGATCGAGTATGTGTATCCAGCAGCGAAGTCTATCATTGCACAGCGGGAACTACACCAGGATACTCATTCATGGAACATATCGTTGCGTTCAATTCTGCGCGAGGATCCTGATGTTGTGCTTGTTGGAGAGATGCGGGATTTTGAGTCGACACAACAGGTGGTCTCAATAGCTGAGACTGGGCACCTGGTCTTCTCTACCCTACATACCTCTTCTGCTCCTGAGACGATAAATCGAATAATTGATATATTCCCGGCCCACCAACAGAATCAAATACGCTCTCAGCTGGCAACCACACTTCGGGCTGTCGTGTCTCAAAGACTACTTCCTCGGGCAGATGGTGTAGGTCGTATTCCGGCCGTTGAGATTATGTACAATAATCAGGCCGTAGCATCGATTATTCGAGATGGTAAGCCATATCTTCTGGACAATGTTATTCAGACATCGGGCGCTGAAGGATTTATTTATTTTGAGAAATATCTATATCAACTATATCAGCAAGGGCTTATTACCAAAGAGGTTGCACTTGCGTATGCGCTAAGACCCAAAGAGATAACAAAATTTATTACATAGTTTGCAAGGGAGGAGTGCGACTTCTATGCTGTATCGATATAAGGCTTTGCGAGGAGAGCGATTATATAAAAAAAAGATTGAGGCAAAAGATGAGGGCGAAGTCATACAGTATCTCAAAGACAATGGCTACTTTCCCATTGAAGTAAAAGAAGTTGGGACGAGTCAAATTGCGATATTTAGTAGCTTTTTTGACAGAATTACATTTACGGATATTGTCGATTTGACGCGCCAACTTGCAATTATGTTGAATGCAGGTCTGACAATTGTTGATTCTTTAGAAATTCTTAAAAAGCAGACGACAAAAGAAAGCCTCCTCAAGCTTATTGAAGAGATCGATAAGCATGTAAAGGGGGGGAATACTCTATCATCTGCTTTAAAATCATATCCTCAATATTTCTCCAATCTATATATCGCGCTTGTTAAGTCGGGGGAAGCATCAGGTAAGTTGGCTGACATACTACTTAAGTTGTCTGAAAATCTTGAGAGTGAGCGCGAATTTAGAGGAAAGCTTAAGGGAGCGCTTATCTACCCTATAATAGTCGTGACGGCAATGATTATTGTGATGTTTATCATGGTGACTTTTGTTGTTCCTAAACTACTTGGTCTATATACGGATTTTCAAATTGATTTGCCGTGGACGACAAAGCTTCTTATTGCTATTTCATCTGTCACGACCCGTCTATGGCCGGTTATTATTGTTGGTGCGATAGGCGCATATATTGGTATGCGGTCGTATTTTCGTACAAGGGCAGGTAAGTATATGCTCGACTCAACTCTTTTGAGGCTACCCATACTAAAGAATGTAGTCCAAATGGCTGCTCTTGTAAACTCGACTCGAACTTTATCTATTCTGGTTGAGTCTGGTGTGTCGATTCTTGAGGCTTTGAATATAGTCGTTGAGACAGCGGGGAATTCGGTCTATGAGGAATCTTTCAAAAATATCTATAAGAAGGTTGAGAAAGGTCAATCTATCGGAGAGTCTCTTGCCTCGGAGAAGATATTTCCCCCAATACTTGTACAGATGACAATTGTAGGCGAAAGTACAGGCCATCTCGATGATACCTTAGGTCGGCTTTCTCGATATTTTCAGTCAGAATCAGAGCTTGCGATTAAGGCAATGACGACGCTCATCGAGCCACTTATTCTGGTATTTTTAGGTCTTGGTGTGGGATTTCTTGTCCTCTCGGTCATTACCCCAATTTACAATCTGACAAGTCACTTTTAAATATTAATCTTTGGCAATCAGGTCAAATTGATAGTTCTTTATGATCTGATTTAGCTCAGGGAAATCTTCTATTTTGTACTCTTTGACAAATTCAGATACTGAATCTTGTGTCTCTTTAATAAGGGCATAATCTGATAGATTTGCAATTGCAAGACTACTCGCTCCATGTTGGCGTAGTCCATAGATATCCCCTGCTCCTCTGTGTTTGAAGTCATACTCAGCAACTTGTGCCCCCAACTCAGTATGCGCAAAATATTCGAGTCTATTTTTGACAGCCTCATTTTCTGTCTCTGTAAATAGGAAACAGTATGACTTTTTAGCCCCACGCCCCACTCGTCCTCGCAGTTGATGAAGTTGTGCGAGTCCAAATCGCTCCGCACCCTCAATCAACATAATTGTTGCATTTGCCACATCGATTCCAACCTCCACAACCGTTGTCGTCACAAGAACATCATATTTTTTGTTTTGGAAGTCGAGCATAATCTGATTTTTCTCAGCAGGTTTTAGCTTGCCATGAATGAGTCCAACAGTAAGGTGTTTGAATATTGTGGTTTTTAGTTTTTCGTATTCAGCTGTGGCAGCACGCACAGTCTGCATAGTCTCGTGCTCTGATTCTTCAATAAGTGGGCAGACAACAAACACTTGTGACCCGGTGTCTTTAACTTGATCAGCAATCCACCCGTAGCCTTTATCCCGCTTGATCTTGGGTACAAGATGAGTTTTGATGGGTATTCGTCCAACTGGCATCTGGTCAATGACCGATATATCAAGTTCGCCATACAGTGTAAGTGCGACAGTACGAGGAATTGGTGTGGCTGTCATAGTAAGAAGGTGTGGGTTAATACCCTTTTCTTTAAGCTTTGCTCTCTGTCTGACTCCAAATCTATGCTGTTCATCAATGACGACAAGTCCCACTCTACCAAGGTTTACTGTTTTTTGGATTAGTGCGTGGGTGCCAATGACAATATCATAATTTTCGGATTTATTGATTTTTGCCGACCCTGTATGCAGCCCTACTTTAATACTTGTTTTTTGAAAAAGACTTGAGAGTGTTGAAAAATGTTGATTGGCCAATATCTCAGTGGGCGCCATAAAAAGAGTCTGGAATCCGTTGAGCTGAGCAGCAAGAGCAGCTATCGCGGCAACTACTGTCTTGCCAGATCCGACATCTCCTTGCAAAAATCTATTCATAGGATATGCATTTTGAAGGTCTTTAGTAATTTCGTGTATGACTTTATTTTGGGAGTCAGTGAGCTTAAATGGAAGATTTTTTGTAAAATCCAATATCTTATTTTCATATTTTTTGATTTCAAAGGCGTGTCCGTCCTTTTCGTTTTTCCATTTTTCTCGAGTCAGCGCGGCAGATAGCTGAATGATAAAAAACTCATCAAAAGCAAGTCGGTATGTGGCGCTTTCTTGTGACTTTAGATCTGGTGGGAAATGAATAAGGCGAATCGCCGTCTCTTGCGGAATGAGATTATATTTCTTTCGAATCTTCGTAGGCAGAGGGTCAGGTGCTGGTTTACTGGTTGATGTTAGAGTAAGCACAGTCGATATTTTTTCTCGCAGCAGTCGAGAAGAAAGTCCTCTTTTTTCTGAATAGTATGGCACAATCCGCCCCGTGTGAACTGTGTCTTTGCTGTCACCTGTCAGCTCATATTCTTTGGGCTCGAGTTTTATGCCTGTTGAGGACTTGGCGACAACTCCGGCAACTGCGATGCGCATACCTTCTTTTATGTTGCGCAGAATGTATGGCTGATTGAACCAGGTGATTTCTATTTTGCCTGTGTCATCATCTACGAGTATATTTTGAATGGTAAATCCACGACGTCTGGTATAGCTATTTTTTGCTGAAACTACTACCCCCTTCACAGTTGCCGACTCTCCAACTTGCAGTTTATTAATAGTTTCAATGAGTGAGAAGTCGGCATATCTCACGGGAAAGTATTTGAGTAGATCGCCGAATGTATTTATGCCGATCGACTTTAGTCGACCAAGTGTGAGCGCGGATGTCTGGGGGAGTTGATCAATTGGCGTATCATACATACAATATTTGCATTTTCTTTTTGTTATTTACCAACAAGAAAGGGTATGGTAAGAGATGAGCCGACGAGAGCGATTGTGCTGATCACAATAATTACTTTGATTACGTTTTCTTTTTTAAAGATTCTCTTAAGTCTTTTTTTCATACGCTATCTATTATATGATGATGAAAAGATTTTTGCTATAATGAATGAATATGGCAATTGTTAGGAGACGGAGTAGCCAATCCTCAAACTCCGCTTCATTTACCGGAACTCCTCGACACAGAAGAAGTCGCTTATTCTCGAAGCAAAAACTGACAGTAACCCTTATCACCGGACTTATTATCCTCATAATTATCGGCTTTTTTGGATCATTTCTTGTATTTGCGTGGTATGGTCGAGATCTTCCAGCACCTGGTAAGCTTGCTGAGGCCGCTGGTGCAGGTACGGTATTTTATGATAGAGATGGTGAAGTGATTTATGATTTTGACAAAGATAAGAATCGAGTACCTGTCAAATTTGATGAGATACCCGATTATTTAAAAAAAGGCACGATAGCGATTGAAGATAAGAATTTCTACAAACATAAAGGCATATCTCAAACAGGCATTATTCGTGCAGTACTCAGTATAGTATTTAGAGGAAGCGTGCAGGGTGGATCCACAATTACACAACAACTCATCAAAAATGTTCTCCTCGATTCTCAAAGAAGTCTTCCTCGTAAAGTCAAGGAAGTGATTCTTGCGACAGAAGTTGAGAAGCGATATACGAAAGATCAGATTCTGGAGATGTATCTCAATGAGGCTCCATATGGAGGGTCTTTTTGGGGGGTTGGATCAGCTGCCCGTGGGTATTTTGATCGAGATCCCAAGGATCTGACTCTTGCCCAGTCTGCAATTCTTGCAGGACTCCCACAGCGACCTTCGTACTACTCTCCCTATATTGGACAAAATGACACGTGGAAGGGTCGTGCGCATGATGTGCTTCGTCGAATGCGTGAGGACCACTATATCACCCGTGAACAGGAACAGGAAGCTGGTCTGCAGATCGACAAAACCAAGTTTTCAAGCCCCAAGTTTGCATTTGCAGCGACTCATTTTGTATTCTACGTTCGGGATTTTATTGAACGAGAATATGGCGCAGGCGCATTTGACAAGGGTTTGCGTATTAAGACAACGCTTTCTCTGAAGGCTCAAAAGCAAGCAGAAAAAATCGTCAATGAAGAGGTTGGCAAGCTAAAAGGATACAATGCATCAAATGGTGCAGCTGTAGTACTTGACAGCAAGACCGGCGAGATTTTGGCAATGGTCGGATCATATGACTTTAATGACAACAAATTTGGTAAATTCAACGCTGCCCTTGGTATGCGTCAGCCAGGATCTGCACTCAAGCCAATTACCTATGCAACAGGATTTGAGAAAGGCTATACACCAGCAACTATGCTTATGGATGTGCCAACTGAATTTTCCCAAGATACAGCTCATGGGTATAAGCCAGCAAACTACGATGGCAAATTTCGTGGGCCAATTCAAGTAAGATTTGCACTCGGCAACTCCATCAATGTTCCGGCTGTCAAGATGTTGGCTATGGTGGGTATTCGTGATTTTCTTCAGAATGCCTACGATGCAGGTCTCACTACTCTTCAGCCAACGACTGAGAATATCAATCGCTTCGGTCTGGCAATTACACTTGGAGGTGGTGAGGTGCGACTGCTGGATTTGACTGGCGCCTATTCTGTATTTGCTCGGGGTGGTACCCATATTGAGCCTCATGGTGTGACTGAGATACGCGATGGCCAGAATAAAAAAATATATAGCTACAAAAAAACCAAAGAAAACCGCGTATTTACTGAGGGAATATCATTCCTCATCTCTCATATTCTGGCCGACAATAATGCAAGAGCAGGCGCTTTCGGTGCCTATTCGGCGCTTGTTGTGCCGGGGCGTACTGTGGCTGTGAAGACAGGTACGACCGATGATAAGCGGGACAACTGGACACTTGGCTACACGAATGACGTCACGGTCGGCGTCTGGGTAGGTAACAATGACAACTCTGCCATGAATGCTCGAATTGCTTCTGGTGTGACAGGCGCATCTCCAATATGGAATAGGATCATGAGTACACTTCTAAAAGACGGAAAGTATAAAGATGGAATTGCTGGCAAGCCTTCTGATGTTGAAGCTCTTCAGATTGACTCACTTTTTGGAGGATTGCCCAAAGATGGATACCCTACTCGCTCTGAATATTTCGTAAAAGGCACAGAGCCCAAAGAAGTCTCACCTTTTTTCAAAAAAGATGGAGACAAACAATATTTCGCAGTTCGTGAAAGTGACCCAATATCAACAGATGGCAAAAATAGATGGCAAGAGGCAATTGACGAGTGGGCTAAGGGTCAGAGCGACGACCGCTACAAAGTGCCAGACTCAGCTGCACAGCATGACGCTGAGAGTCTTACCATATCATTCCAGGAGCCAAGCAATGAGTCGACAGTAAATAGCAACAGTGTCAAAATCCGTGCAAAGATAGAATCAGGGAGCAAGATACAGTGGGTGGAGCTTGTGGCAAATGAGGACAATAAGCTTAAAAGATGGGAAGAGGATAAGCATGAAATCGATGAGACAGTAAACTTACCTGACGGTGTATACGAGCTTAAGGTAGTGGCCAAGAATGAAAAAGGTACTCAGAAAGATAAAAGAATAAGGATTGGCGTCAACAAGCCCTGGCAGTAAAAATACTTAAAATTTGGACTTAATTCTTTCAAGCTCAACCTTCGCTTCAGCTTCTGAGAGGTTTTTTGCGGTTGATGTGAAATAGAATCTTAGAGTGAGCTTGTCTTTGTAAAGTCCGACATATTCTACCTTTTCCAGTAGCCTCGAGGTTGCATGCGCTTTTTTGACGATTGTGCCGTATGGAAGATCTGCTTTACTATGAACTGTGAGGTCGAGCTTAATAGTTGCATATTGATTGGTCGGCTTGTAATTTGGGGTATTGGTTGCGGCCTTTATAAGATTTGCGATTTCAAAATCAGCGATGTATATAGGCCCGGGTAGCTCATGTGCGAATTGAATTTTGCTCTCAAGCTGCCCTACTTTGCCGATTGACTGACCAAGACTCTCGATTTCAGCGCTTACCGCATTGTTCATATACTGCGTTTTTTTGGGCTCAACATCATATGTATGCACTGTTAATTCATTCAAAAGCCCCTCCACTATCCCCTTGATGTCTGCGTACGTGGTATTGGTGGCAATTGTGAGATGATATGTCTCTTGGGGTAGTTCTCCTTTTCTTGGTGTGTATGTCTTGGCTATTTCAAAAAGTCGAATATTTTCTCGCTTGCCCAAGTTATCTTTGATGTTTTTGACGAGTGACGGAATAAGAGAGAGTCTCATGTATTTTATATCCTCAGATATTGTATTTTGGAGCATAAGACAGTCTTGGGGACGAATATCGAATCTCTCAAGTTGAATGTCTGAGATCATAGAGTAGTTCATAGTCTCGTTCAGACCAATATGTTTAAGGTAGACTTTTATGATCTGCTGCGTCTTGAATTGATCCTGTATATCAGTTGGAGTCGTGACGTATTGTGGGGCTTGAAGAGTGTTGGGTAGATTATGATAGCCGTATACTCGCGCAATCTCCTCGACTATATCAGCTGGGATTTCAATATCATACTGTCTCCAACTTGGAATTTCCACTTCATAGATATTATTTTTTGCATGGGTTGCGAATCCAAGATTTTTGAGTATAGATACTGCATCTTTTTCTGGAATTTTTATACCCACGATTCTTTCTATATCGCTTTCCTTTACGCTTATTCTTTTGCCCTTGTAGGGATGCGGGTAGATATCGTAGAGCTTGGATGCTACATGTCCACCTGCATATTTTTCAAGAAGAGATGCTCCGTATACGAGTGCTGGTTCTACTCGCTCCTCATCAAGCCCTTTTTCAAAATATGTCGCAGCTTGAGATCTCGCGCCGGTCGTCATTGAAGTTCGACGGATGAGTCTCTTATTATAATTTTGTACAAAAAGTACAATATTCTGAGTATCTTTATTGATTGCTGAGTTTGCACCACCCATTATTCCACATAGATCAATAAGTCGACCATCTCCATCTTCAATTACAATATCTCCGCCAGGGAGACTGACGCTCTTATTATCGAGTGTTGTAACCTTCTCACCCTTGTTACTTTCTCGCAGAGTCATGGTGGATCTTACTATTAGATCATAGTCAAACATATGTATAGGTTGTCCGAGTGCGATCATAAGATAGTTGGATATGTCCACAACATTATTGATGATACTTATATCGCACATTTTTAGTCTTTCTTGGATGAATTTGGGAGACTCCTCTATCTGAATATTTGAGAATACGATTGCGCTAAAACGCGAACAGAGGTTAGTGTTCTGAATTGTGATATTGAGTTTTTTTTGATTTGCATTTGGCAGTCTGCTAAAGGGGTAATCGGCAAGTGGATTATATTTTAATTTTGCTTTTTTTCCAAATCTCGGCAGAATTGCCTGACATTCTTGAGCAATACCGAAGACAGATGCTGCATCAACTCTATTGGATGTGACCTCAATATCAAATACCCAATCATCCCCCTTTTTTTCTACCTTTTCGACAGATGGCCCGCATAAGGAAAGGTATTTTTGTATTTCGTGAGCCTTAGCATCGGTATCTAAATACTCACAGAGCCAATTATATGTAATCTTTACGTCCATAAGAATGATTAAAATTGCTCAAGAAACCGAATATCTCCGGAATACATAATTCGAATGTCATCAAGTTTAAGACCTTGGCGCATCATACTAACTCGTTCGATTCCAAGACCAAATGCCCATCCTGAATATTTTGTTGGATCGATTCCACCTTCACGCAATACATTTGGATGTACCATACCAGATCCTCCCAACTCAACCCAGCCAGATTTGCAGACGCGGCATTTCTCGCCATTAATTTCACCAGTGCCCCCACATCTGTCGCAAGTGATGTCTACTTCAAAAGATGGCTCGGTAAACCTAAAATCAAAAGGCCGAAGGCGGATTTCCCGGTGCTCACCAAAATAACTTTTGACAAAATAATTAATAGTTCCTTTAAGATCCGCAATTGTGATATTTTCGTCAACGCATAATCCTTCGAACTGGTGGAACATGGGTACATGTACGGGACTCCAGTTGGGTCGGTAGCACTTGCTTATATTAATCATCCTGATCGGTGGCTTGCCCAGCCGCTTCATCTCACGATTTTGTCCGGATGAAGTATGCGGTGTAAGGAGCATTCTTCCCAATTTCTTGTCTGGCGTAGTATCGATAAAAAAAGTCTCAATATCATCGCGAGCTGGATGAGTAGCTGGCATATTTAGTGACTCAAAAGAATAATACTCCCACTCTACCTCAGGGTATGACATGCGAATAAATCCAATTTTTGCAAAAATACTTGCAATCTCCGATATTGCATGCGTCACCATATGGAGACTGCCTCTCGGGTACGTTGCACCAGGCAGTGTCACATCTACATACATATTTGCTGCGGATTCTTCTGTGATGATTTTTGATCTTTTTATAAGTTCGTGTTCGATCTCATGTTTTAACTTATTTATTATTTGTCCATACCTTTTTTTCTGATCAGAAGGGATAGCCTTCATGCTTCTTAGGAGATCATTAATCTGACCATTTCGCCCTAAGTAGTTGATTCTAAGATCTTCAAGTTGAGACGAAGTCTTTATCTGTTGCAGATCAATGTGGAATTTTTTGAGAGTCTCAGTGGGGTCGATCATATAGCAGCAATTATAGCTAAATAAGCCGCTTTGCGCAATGAAGAGTATTGGATCTCATGTAGGTTGAATATATCTTGGTGAGATATTATTTGATCTTTTCGATTATCTTGGAGAAGACAGATGGGTGGTCGGTCGCGATTGCTGACAAGATTTTGCGATCAAGCTCAATCTTTTTACCTTTAAGGGCATGGATAAATGTCGAATATTTGAGCCCATGCATTTTAAGCGTAGCATTGAGTCTGGTGATCCACAGACGTCTAAACTGTCTTTTTCGTAGTTTACGACCAGCATATGCGTATTCACCGGCATGAAGCACGGCTTCTTTTGCTTTTTTGTATTGTGTGGATCTGGACATCCAGTAACCCTTGGCCTGCTCTATCACTTTTTTGTGTCGTCTTTTTCTGGTGGTTCCACCTTTTATTCTTGCCATATTATTCTGAAATCATTTTTTTAATTTTCTTCTCAAATGCGCCTGTGACTTGCTTAAGGGTCTTCAGTGATCTTATATTCTTTTTGCTTTTTTTTGAGCGCAAGTGCTGCATTCCTTGTGATCGGTGAAGCAGTTTACCAGATGCTGTCACTTTAAAGCGCTTTACTGCTGATTTTCGTGTTTTTTGTTTGCTTTTCATTTTATTTTTTTTTTGCTGACAACTGTTCGTATTACTCTTCCTTCCAGTCTGGGTTCTTTGGCTATATTCACGTCTCCCAGTGCTTCTATATATTTTTTGATTAGATCAAAGCCCATCTGCTTCTTGACAATCTGACGTCCACGAAGCGTAAGATTGAGTCGAACTTGATTTCCCTCATCCAAGAATTCGCGTCCCTTATCAATTAGCCTATCAAGATCTCCCTGTGCGACAAAAAGCGTAAGCTTAATATCCTTGGAGCCACTTTTCTTTACACCTTTTTTTGCTTCCTTATGCTTTTTTTCCTCCTGGTACAAAAACTTATTGAATTCAATAAGTTTGGCGACAGGTGGCTTAGCAGTTGGTGCAATAAGGACTAAATCAACATCTGTTTCCGCTGCTTTTTTGAGCGCCTCATCTCTGGTGAGAACTCCAACTTGCTTGCTCTCTGCGTCGATTACTCGAAGCTCTGAGGCCGTGATTCTCTGATTTAATTGATAATACTTCTTGATTGCTGTTTTTCTACTTGGTTTTTTTCTCAATGTGACTTTTTAGAGTACTAATAAAATCAGATAAGACAACTTGTCCTAAATCCCCGTCCTCACGAGTTCGTACAGATACATATATTTTATCTGAAGACTTGCTGGCAGGGTCTGATTTTGCCTCTTCTTTCTCACCCATTATAATCATAAAGGGTACTTTTTGCAAGGTGTTTGCTCGTATCTTAGCCCCCAATGGTCGATCTTCATAATCAACGCTCACCCGAACTTCTTCTTGTTTGAGGAAATCTCCGACCATATTGGCAAGATCTGTGTATTTTTCAGACACGGGAAGGACTGAGACCTGAACAGGCGCAAGCCAAAGAGGAAAGGCTCCCCCGTAGTGCTCAATAAGAATTGACAAAAATCTCTCAATAGATCCCATTACAGCAGCATGAATCATTGCAATTCGCTCTTTTTCACCCTTCTCATTTATACAGACTAAATCAAATCCTTCTGGTTGATTAAAATCAAGCTGAATGGTGGCGACTTGCCATACGCGTCCGAGTGAATCGTGTGCCATAAAGTCAATCTTTGGACCATAAAATGCTGCCTCACCAATCGCTTCCTGATACTTAGCATGTCGTCCGTTTAGCAAATCTCGAAGCTGCGCTTCTGCCTTCTTCCATGTCTCCTCCGAGCCCAGATATGCAGATTTATTTGCTGGATCATGAAGCGAGAGTCTGATTTCAAGCTCTTCAAATCCGACAGCTTTGTAAAAACGCTCTATCACGTCCCATACAGCCAGACATTCATTTTTTATTTGACTAAAGCGGCAAAATACATGCGCATCATCCTGAGTGGCTGAGCGCACTCTTGCAAGGCCTGACAACTCCCCTGTCTGCTCGTCCCGATACATCATAGTGGTCTCACAGTAGCGCTGTGGCAGGTCCTTATAGCTTCGTGGCGTATGAGCATAGATCTGTGTATGGTGTGGGCACTGCATAGGCTTCATGGCGAAGAAATGTCCTTCTCGACTGGTGATTTTAAAAAGTTCATCCTTGAATTTATCCCAGTGGCCGCTTGTCTCGTAGAGCTCTTTTTTGGCAATGTGGGGAATTGTCACCTTCTCATATCCTTTCGCGCGGCGAAGCTCCCACACATAATCATCAAGAATAGTGCGAAGCATCGTGCCCTTGGGAGTCCACAGTGGTAGTCCCGGCCCCACATAGTCTGAGAAAAAAAATAAATCCAGATCCCGCCCTAATTTCTTATGATCTCGCTTTTTTGCCTCCTCAAGCATGGCAAGATGTTGGTCGAGCTCATCCTTTGTTTCAAATGCTGTGCCGTAGATTCGCGTGAGCATCTTGTTTTTTTCACTCCCGCGCCAGTAAGCGCCAGCGACAGACAAGAGCTTGAAGTGCCCAAGCTCTTTTGGATTGTCGATATGTCCGCCCCGACATAGGTCGGTAAAGTCTCCACTTGTGTAGAGGGTGATAGATTCTCCTTTTTTGACAATCTCGTTTATTAACTCAAGCTTATAGGGATTGTCTTTATAAAATTCTTTCGCTTCTTTTTCAGTGACTTCTTTTTTTTCAAAGCCTTCCCACTTTTTGACTATCTCGTGCATTTTTTTTTCGATCTTTTGAAAGTCTGATTCAGATACCGAGTGCTCCCCGAAATCAAAGTCGTAGTAGAAGCCATTCTCGATCGATGGACCAATAGTCAGCTTTGTATCGGGCCACAACTCAAGGACTGAGGCTGCCAACAAGTGGGCTGTCGAATGTCTGAGTTCGGAGAGATTATCTTTGTCTGTCATCTTACAATTGTACTTTAATTTTCTGTAGCTGGGCGTAGTTTAATCGGCAGGGAAGCCACTCATCCAAAAATTGGGAGTCGTACTTTTTGTAAAAATCAATAGCTTGTTTATTCCAATTTAGGACTTGCCATTCAAGCCTCATATATCTACCATCTTTAGCAAGTGTAATCATTCGGTCAAAAAGAGCCCTTCCTATCCCCTGCCCTCTATATTTTTTGCTGACTATAATATCCTCAAGGTAAAGGCATTTGCCCACCCATGTTGAGTAACTCGTATAATACGCCGCCATACCAACGACCTTCTGCTCATATTCAGCGATCAAAAAATTGCAGACCGAGTTCACTCCGAAGCAGTCGATTATGATTTGCTGACTTGTATTTGAGACTTCGCTTAGCGCGTGTTCAAAATCAGCCAGTTCTTTGATTAAACTAAGGATATTGTCCACATCTTCTTTTGTACCTTTGCGGATGGTATAGTTCATGTGAGTTTGTTGCTATTTTCTTTTTTTTCGGCCCATAAATACATCTGCTTGAAGGTCAAGGTGCGGAATAAGTGAGTTTAATATTTCGTAATATTTATCTGGATTGTGAATCTGATAGAGCGCTATAAATTTGCGTGCATCCCAGTCAAAAAGCTCGACAGTGCCATAGTCAAAGATCTTGCCAAACAGCCCCTGTATGATCTTTACACCTCGAATATGCTCATACGGATATACTTCACGATCCTTATATAAGATTCCTCTTTTGCAAATTACAGATTTGGGTGTAATTTCATAGTATTCATTGAGCCATTTGAGGACGATAAAGATAGATATACTGGCTTTAACAAAGGACAACAATACAAATAGCGGAAAATACAGTGAGTTGTTTGGAAGACAGGCAAAATTAAAGCATGCAATTAGTAGAAATATAAGGGGAAGTGTCATCACTTCAATAAGAATGAGGCGGATGATAAGAAAAGATATACTCTCCCTCACATTGATGTTTGTGACCGAAATGGATCTTTTTGTTTTTATTTCAAGGGTTCCTTCTGGGTCTGCCATAGTACTTCTACGTAGAAGTATATAGCAAAATAGCCAGTTCTGGCAAGAATTAACAATCTTAAAAAAGCTATGGAATAGTTTGGAGCGATTTATTCAGCTATAATAGCTATATGTTTGTCGATGAAGTAACTCTAAAAATAGAAGGTGGTCGGGGTGGAGATGGAAAGACGTCTTTTTTCCCAGGACGTGGTGGACCAAGTGGAGGATCTGGCGGGAATGGCGGGAGTGTATATATGCGTGCAAACTCGCAATTTTCAAGCCTTAGCAAGTATGCGAGCATCGCAGTTGTTGCTGCACCAGATGGAGTACCTGGCGGTCGAAATCGCAAAACTGGTGCAAATGGCCTCGACGTGATACTGGATATGCCAGTTGGCACGACAATTATAGATGTTGCAACACGCGCAAAGATTGAATTGAACGTGGATGGCGATATGCAGCTGATCTGCCGTGGCGGAGTTGGTGGACTTGGCAATGACGCGCTCAAGTCGGCTACAGACAGATCATCAAGAAAAGCTCAACTCGGGAAAAAAGGTGAAGTGCGGAATGTGAGGGTAATACTCAAGCTTATCGCCGATTATGGACTTGTGGGTATGCCGAATGCAGGCAAGAGCACACTTCTGAATGAGCTTACAGCAGCTACGGCCAAAATAGCGAATTATCCATTTACTACACTTGAGCCCAACTTGGGAGTTCTGGATACTCAAGTATTGGCTGATATTCCCGGCCTTATTGAGGGGGCATCGAGTGGCCGTGGCTTGGGTATCAAATTCCTCAAGCATATAGAGAAAGTAAAGCTTCTTTTGCACTGCATATCTTCCGAGTCAGTTGATGTCGCCCGCGATTATAAGACAGTCATGGATGAGCTGTCCCAGTACAATCCAGAAGTGGCGAAAAAGGACTCGATTGTACTATTGACTAAGATTGATTTGATTGACGCGGCGGATGTAAAGCAGAAGGTAAAGCAGCTTAAAAAGCTGTCAAAGCATGTCTACCCTATCTCAATTCTCGACTCAAAGAGCATTGAGGAGCTAAGGAAATTACTCACAGCCTATAAATCTACATATTCCTATTGAAGTGGCTCTATCGCACGATGTTAGAACTTATTTTGTCTCCTTCCACGTATAGACATTGGTTCTTAAAAAAGAGATTTTTTCATGAATACGTGCTTTATTGATCTCATCTCCTGTTAATGTAGCAAATCCTGAACGATAAAAAATTAGTAGAGTAAGTTGCTCTGGTCCTTGCACGAATCCAGTTCCCCAGCGTTTTCTACCCTCATGTTTAAACTTTAATGTTGGATCTGTACTTTCACTAATATAGCCTCTTGGAAGTGATTCTCTTGTTGATGATCGTGGAAAAATGCCAAATACTTTTTCTACTTTTTCTATCGTCATTGAAGAATTATAGCAAAGAAGCCTGCTCTATCAACCCAAAATGAAGCAAGGGCGGGACCAACGGGACTCGAACCCGCAACCTTCCGCGTGACAGGCGGATGCTCTAACCAATTGAGCTATGGCCCCATT
>CAYOAI010000006.1:0-14831 GCA_964401915.1 uncultured Gammaproteobacteria bacterium | reverse complement strand
CGCAACCTTCCGCGTGACAGGCGGATGCTCTAACCAATTGAGCTATGGCCCCATTATACTTACAAGTATACAGGTCTCATACTTGACTGTGACCGCTAAGGGACTTCCTTCGACTTCGCTCAGGATAAACTTCTCGTCCCAGAGATACTCTTCGCCTTCTGCTGCTTGCACTGAGCGAGCAACGTGAGCCGAAGTGTGACCGCTAAGGGACTCGAACCCCTGACCTTTGCAATGTCAATGCAACGCTCTAGCCAACTGAGCTAAGCGGTCAATTTTATATAACCGTCTTTTACTATTCTATCAATATAATCTCTTCTTTTGAGCGCCTTTAGTTTTGTTTCTATTTTTCTGGCAGTTTTAATATTCAGAAACTTTTGCTGAAAAACTAATTCAAGCGGTCTCAGTCCTTTTGTTGATATCACACTTCCTGCTTGGTGTTGCTTAAGCCTAGTTAATACATCGGCTGCACAACCTATGTAATATTTGCCAGTTTTAACGCTTCGTAATATATAAACAAAACTCATGATCAACTTTGTTCTAGCCAACTGTGCCGACGATTCTGTCGGCATCCCGACCTTATGCGTCGGGAAGCTAAGCGGTCAATTGCCAGCTCATATTGTACCAAACAATCCCGCTTAGAGTAATTATATATATTCATTCTGGTATAGTAATTAAATATAAGTCATATTATATAATGCACTTGACATACCCATAGTCTTTTGCTATACTACTCTTTAGATCCTAAGGTTCTTCACATTTTTGTCGAAGTGCTTTAGGATCTTTTTTATTGGGGTATTGGACTTATGGCCACATCAGCTGATGCGGCACAAGGGTCTGTAATCACAAATAGTTTAGTAGTTATTTGCGAACAGACCCTATGAGAAAACTTTTCTTTTTTCTTATAACCCTTTTCCTCATATCCGCAACTTCTGTGTCTGCATCTGAGAAGATAGCAGATGCCTCAGCGGCGCCTCAAGCTATTGATCAAAAAGTCTGTAAAATAGACACAAAGCCTACACCTTATAGCACAAAGTATAAGGTGATAAAAAAGTATCTGGAGCTTCGAGGTTCCCCTCTGGCTGCTTCTACTTCTGACTTTATTGCGAGCTGTCAAAGGTACAGCTTAGACTGTTATCTACTGCCTGCTATATCTGGACTCGAGTCTTCATACGGCACTGCCCTACTTGCTGGCTCATACAATCCATTTGGGTGGGGTGGTGGCTATTTGTACTTTAAGGACTGGAAAGACGCCATAGATACAGTGGGTCGTGGTCTTCGAGAGAACTACATTGGTCAGGGATCTATAGCTTCGCTTGAGACGATAGGTGCAAAGTATGCTGCAAGTCCTACATGGGCCTCACGAGTGGGTGGAAATATGAGCGAGCTTCAAAAACTTGAAGACGAGTTGAATTTACAGGATTCTGCTATAGAATTATAAGATGTCTAAGCACACAATAAAAAAACTTCCTAAATCGACTGTTGAGATTACCCTCACTATTCCCTGGGCGGATATTGCTACAGAGCAGAAAAGCGCATTTGCAGCCCTTCAAGCCCAGCTTGAGGTTCCTGGATTTCGTCGAGGTAAAGCTCCCAAAGATGTTGCCGAGAAGCATATTGCGCGTCAAGCCGTGCTTGAGCAGGTTGTACGCCAACTTCTACCTCGTACTTATGAGGATATAGTCAAAAAAGAAGGGCTTCGCCCTATCATATCGCCCAAGATCGACCTTGTGAAGGCGAAAGAAAAAGAAGATTGGGAGATTAAGATCAATGTGGCCGAAAAGCCAGAAATAAGACTCGGATCATACAAAGACGTGATAAAAAAGCTCAAAGTAGATGCAAAGAAGGAGGAGATCTGGACGCCTGGAAAAGAAACAGATGCAAAGCCAAAAGAAGAAGAGGAAGAGGCGAAGCAAAATAGGCTCAATATGATCCTTGGCACAATTCTCACAAGCGTCACATGCGATATATCTGATATTATCATCGAGGATGAGCTTAATCGCAAGCTTGCTCGTCTTGTCGACGATGTGCAGAAGCTTGGGCTTACTATGGATGCGTATCTTCAGTCTAAAAATACGACTATGGAGCAGCTTAGGGCGCAGTTTACGACAGAAATTGAGAATACATACAAGCTCGAATTTATCCTTATGGAGATTGCCGATATTGAGAAGATTACGGTCGGCGATGGCGAGATTGATGCTGTATTCGCAAACATAAAAGATGAAAAGGAAAAACAAGCCGCACGACAAAATGCATACTTTTATACTACACTGATAAGGAAGCAGAAAACGCTTGATTATCTTTTGAACCTGTAGTAAAATACGAGTATGAAAACTACTCATTCAACAAGCTCAAAAAGTAAGACTCAGAACTCGTCATTTGAAAGGCTTCCCGAGAGGCCGCGCAGCGCATCTCACTCCGATTCTGCACCTCAAGGAATGGGAAGTAGCATGCTTGATCAGCTAATGGGTAACTACGAATCATCTTCTTCACGCACGCCTCATAAGAAAGAGAAAAGCGGCAATATACTTGAAGGTAAATCTTCAGTTTTTAGCTATCGAGAGCATAGTGAAAATGTGACTACTCGTCAGGAGATCCAACAGCTGACTGAGGAGATTCGTCGAGAAATAAATACAATAAAATCTAAAGAAGCCTCTCTACTCTCTCAAGTTAAGGATGTGGAAAAGCTCACACTCGATTCATTGTCCGAGACTCCGGGAATATATCACATTAGATTTCTTGAAATTGTGCTTTCTATGCTTCGTGCACTTCGTGCAAGCATTGGTGAATCTCAGACGTGGCTTGAGGCATTTATATCCAAAAAAGCCAAGCGAGGATCTGCATTTGTGGTCAAGTCCAAGAAGATGGGTACGCAGTATTCACTTGGCAATGAAGTCTCCACAGCTCGCGCTGTTCAATAAAGAGCACGCAAACTTCTTTAATCAAGTAGTTTCAAGATACTATTTACACCACTCGCCCAGCTTCCATTGGATGAAGGTGTGTAGCGGCTCATTATTTGAGATGCTGTGACAAGTCCTTTGTCCATATAATTTCGGCGCAGGCCACGACCCACTGTCTCAATCGCTTCAGGATACGAGTCGAAGCGAGTGACAGTATTGCCGTATATTCCCCACCCCCAACAGTTGTGGGAGCCACTCGGAATAGCTCGGCACAGACCAGACTCTTGCATGGCAATTGCCGGAAGCAGCCGATAATCAAATTTGTATTTATCAGATACCTCCACTATATAGTCTGCATGATCATAGAGTGGTGAATTATATTTGCGAAAAAAATTCTTGAGATTTGAGGCGCGACCATCTGATGTTGTCACTTCTGCATTGTATGTCGTCGTGGTAAATGGGGCGTTGGAATAGGAGAATTGCTGTCCTGGTCCCACTTCGTCTATCTCATTGAGGATTTGGGATATGTCATTCTGTTTTTTTGCTCGATTTAGGAATTTGATTG
Organism: uncultured Gammaproteobacteria bacterium; assembly: GCA_964401915.1. GTDB lineage: Bacteria > Patescibacteriota > Microgenomatia > UBA1406 > GWC2-37-13 > CAZGZD01. The sequence goes on along the minus strand of CAYOAI010000006.1, from coordinate 11,369 downwards.
TGGCAAAAAGGTTGAGTACGACAAGGATGATAAAAACTGTCGAAAAAAAAGACAACCGACGCGTCATATCCTAACTATATGAAAAGCGCACTCACTTGTCAATCCTTCGGTAAGCTTAAGACAAGATCATCAGACTTTGTAGAAATATGTCGGGAATGGCAAGTGTGCCAGAACTCTTATCTGTCGTGTCTCCCACCCCTCAACACGAAATCCATGAGAGATGATAAGAGTGCCACGCTTGCACTCCCGCTCCATCCTTCCCTTTAGTTTTTTTATAAAATCCGGCATGAGGAATATATATATAGCGTCAGCGCGCCCGAAATTTGTATCAAATATATTTTGTGCTTTGAATTCAATATTGCTGATTCCTTGGCGTTTGGTCTTGAATCGAGCCATTGCGAGTACAAAGCGATTAATGTCCACACCCATCCCTACGACTCCATACTTTTGTGCTGCGCGCCGTAGGAAGCGCCCATCTCCACACCCTATCTCGAGTAGATAATCTCCTTTTTTTAGTTTGGCGGCTTGGAGAATATAATCAAGTTCATTTTTGCGGGTTGGCACATATGGTGAGCCCATGATACTTGAGTAAAGCAATGAAGCAACATAAAAAAACACTGTCATGATAAATACAAATTCAAAAGTGAGCAAGATGTAGTACAAAATCAGGTGCATGACTTATCAATTGTAATATATTTAAAGTCAATGAAAGTCCTTAGATGGGATAGAGTGTGATATAATAAATATGTTACTTTATTCTTGGTTTAAGCCGCCAATCGGCGGTTTTTTCATTATATATACTCACTCATGGATATACGCAATATTGCAATCATCGCACACGTTGATCATGGTAAGACGACTCTCGTGGACGCTATGCTTAAGCAGACGCATACTTTCCGAGACAATCAGAAAGAGATGAATGAGACACTTATTATGGACTCCAATGATTTGGAGCGAGAAAAAGGGATCACTATTCTCGCCAAGAATACATCCGTATTCTATAAAGACATAAAAATCAACATTATAGATACTCCAGGACACGCTGATTTTGGTGGCGAGGTGGAGCGCACTATCAATATGGCCCAAGGTGCGATTCTTTTGGTTGATGCAGCCGAAGGCTGCCTGCCGCAGACTAAGTTTGTCCTTCGCAAAGCGCTTGAGGCGAAGCTCAAGATCATTCTTGTTATCAACAAGATAGACAAAAAGGATGAACGAGCACCTGAGGTGAAAAATGAGGTGGAAAATCTATTTCTTGAGCTGGCCGAGCATGCTGACGCACTTCACTTTCCCACACTTTATGCGGTAGGGCGAGATGGCTTGGCATTTTACGATCTGCCCGACTCCTATTCAAAGGGACAAAAGGGAGACCTCACTCCCCTTTTTGATACAATTCTCAAAGAAATCCCCAATGACGTAAAAGACGTAGACAAACCTTTCCAAATGCTGATTTCCACTCTTGATTATGACAATTATGTAGGTAAGCTGTGCATTGGTAAGGTGACTCAAGGTACGCTTAAAGTGAATCAGTCAGTAGCTTTGGTCGATGAGAATAAAGTACTCGGAACATATCGAGTACAGAAGCTTTATACCACAGTCGGGTTAAACAGAAAGGATGCGGACGAAGTCGTGTCCGGCGACATCGCGACTATTGCAGGTATTCCTGAGCTCACAATTGGCCAGACATTAACAGATCCAGAGAATCCCGTAAGTCTGACCAAAATTGCAGTCGAGGAGCCAACAATCAAGATTACGATTGGTCCCAATACAAGTCCATTTGCCGGACGTGAGGGCAAATTCACAACGTCTCGCCAGATTAAAGAATATTTGATGCGAGAAAAAGAGACCAACCTTGGGCTTCGAATCGAGCCAGATCCAGAAGGTATACAGTTTGTGGTATATGGTCGTGGAGAGCTGCACCTTGCAGTATTAATTGAGAATATGCGTCGGGCAGAATACGAGCTTGAGGTCTCCAAACCTCAAGTAGTCTACAAACAGGTAGATGGCGTCGATTGTGAGCCATATGAAGAGGTGACGCTTGAAGTTGAAGATTCGTATATGGGGCTGATAACTGAGGAGATGGGAAAGCGTAAGGGAGAGCTTCTCAATATGCACAATGAGCTGAATGGCCATCTCAAAATAATCTACAAAATATCAAGTGCCAATCTCCTGGGTGTTCGCAATATGCTCATGACCGCAACTCGTGGTACTGCTCAAGTCTATTCATATTACTTAGGATACGCGCCGCGCGGCGATCGAATGAAGTCGGTAAGAAGTGGAGCGCTTATTGCTTCTAAGCCTGGCACGACAGTGTCGTATGGACTTTTAAATGCACAGGACAGAGGAGCTTTATTCGTGGGGGCTGGAGTGGAGGTATATGCTGGGATGGTGATTGGTGTGGCAGCTCGTAATATGGATATTGACGTGAATGTCTGCAAGACTAAGCAGTTGACGAATAATAGGTCGTCAGGTGAGGGTGTATCCGGGCAAGTGACTCCACCAACGATCTTAAGCCTTGAGCAGTGCCTTGATTTTGTCGGAGACGATGAGCTTCTGGAGGTGACTCCCAAAAGCTTGAGGCTGCGCAAAAGATATCTCACAGAGGCCGAACGTCGCGTGATCATTCGTCGTGAGCGAAGCCAAGCACAGGCATAAATCACATAAGAAGACTACAATTTCTCCACTTTTTCATCAAGCATTCCTTGCTCAACTGGGGAGAATAAAAATACGGTCAGGGGGATAATGCCGACAAAAGGAAATGCAAGGCTACGAAGCATAGATATTGAACAATCAGCCTTACAGCTGGCTCCAGAATATATTATAGTATAATTGTACTTAGTGTTAGTAAAGTGCGCCTGTGGCTTAACCGGATAGAGCGTGTGGCTTCGGACCACAAGGTTGGGGGTTCGAGTCCCTCCAGGCGCGCACAGGGCCTGTAGCTCAATTGGTAGAGCAAGCGGCTCTTAACCGCTAGGTTCAGGGTTCGAGTCCCTGCAGGCTCACACTTCGACTCACGTTGCTCGCTCAGTGCAAGCAACAAGAAATGAAGAAAGAATCAGGGACGAGAAGTTTATGGTGAGCAATGTCGAACCAAGTCCCTGCAGGCTCACATTCATTCTTTACAGATATTCTTTTCCTTTGCTATAATCTGCGCATGGAAAGGAGGCTAATTGGCGTATTTGATTGGGCTACGTATGTTGAGTCACATAGGCATTTAGTTGAAGTTGCCTCACCTGTAAAATTTATAGAAGCTTTAAGTTCTACGGAGCGCGGGCCAACTGTTCAGACCGTAATACAAAGACGGGGCAATGAAAGCCGACGACGACTTGAAGTAATTACAGATTTTAAAGGAGGACAGGTTGTAGTCGCATATGATAGAGAACTTGAAGTTATTCGGAGAAGAGCAGTAAAAAGGCTTTTCGGACGTAATATTCCTGAAGCTGTTGAGGAAAGACAAGTAGTCGTAAGGCGTGTATTTGTAAGGAAAGGTTATTTGGAAGATGATAGAGATCAATTAATCTCAGAAGATAGAAATTTTGATCCAGCAGTTGGTGAACTGGCTGATGAGGTTGCAACCAGAATGAGTCCACTTGATGATAGAAATAGTCAATTAGCAGCAACCCCTACTGAACTGAATAGTGTGGCGACAATTGGGGCAAATAGCAGAAGATAAAGTGTTGACTTATAATTTTTGTGTTATAATCATCAGATGGCCGTAAAAAAAGCAGTAGCTAAAAAATCTCCAACAAGAGCAAAAAAAGCACCAGCTGCAAAAGCTGATTCAATCAAGAAGCAAGAAGTTCAGGCGGTCTTCCAATCTCCCCTATCAAGTCTTACAGAAAAGCAAAGAAGAGCACTTACACTTGGTATACTTGTGGTACTTATTCTCGGGGCACTTGTCTACTACTACAAAGGAAAGTTCGTGGCGGCTACTGTGAATGGCAAACCGATATTTAGGTCTGCTGTAGTCCAGCAGCTTGAGATGCAATATGGCAAACAGACTTTAGATTCTCTGGTTACTCAGCAACTTATAATTGATGAGGCTCAAGCCAAAGGTTCCACTGCGACTGACAAAGAAATTGACTCTGAGATAAAAAAGATCGAAGATCAGCTCAAAGCGCAAGGACAAACTCTTGAAGCAGCGCTTGCAGCACAAGGACTTACACGAGACTATATTGTAAATCAGACTCGCATTCAAATTTTACTACAAAAACTTTTAGCAAATAAGCTAAAGGTAAGCGATAAGGAGGTTGCTGACTTCCTAGAGAAGAACAAAGAGGCGCTGCCAAAAGATACAAAAGAAGAAGACCTTAAAAAACAAGCGAAGGCTCAGATTGAAAATCAAAAACTGGGTGAGGAGGTTCAAAAACTCATCACTGATCTAAAAGCAAAAGCTAAGATCAACACCTACGCACAGTACTAATTCCGACCTCGATCTTATTTTTTTATAGACTTCAAGTAGATCAACTATACTTAGATTTAAGCAACAAGCGCTACATTGGACTTATATAAGGGGCCAAAGTAAAAGTAGGAGCTAAACAGCAATTAAAGGTGGCTACTGCCAGAAGTGAGTAATTCTACGGATTGTTGCAGTAAGCTGAAAGTGATTTAGATTGTCAATAAAGCCTAATTTTAATGGCTAGATTAGATTGCTCTGACAGTCCGTATGTGAACTTAGCCTTGATTAGCAGAAAAAGTCTTTATCTGCTAATTTGACTGAAAAGTCCGAATTCTAGGATTGTACTTTTGCAATGCTCTAAGTGAGATTTTTAGATAATCTCTTCGCGTCTTTCCCTCACAAACCTTACCCATTCTTCCACGACTTCAACAATAAGCTTAAAAGGAGCTTCTATAAAAAAGTCGAATACAAATCCGAAGATGTTGATTTTGGATATGCCGCTTGACAAGACTTTGCCCACTGACAAAATCGGCATAAAGAAAAAGTCGGTAAAGGGACGAAAGATACTATCTTTCTCACGTAGTAAATACTGCTTGGCAACTTGGCGTATTCTATAGGAAAAAAAGGCAACAAGAGAGACAAAAAGTATAAAAATTGTCTCGCTTATTAGGTTGAACTTAAGCAAGCTAGAAGTAAGAATTAGGTGTAAAAACCAAAAGGTGATGATAAAGGTAAGACTATAAAATACAGTGAACGCAAATATCAGAGTCGGGCGGCGCACTTTGCGACTTTTGGTGATGAGTGCAACTCCTGTCTCAAATGACTTATCAGCATCTATGATATCCACAACTCTCTCAAATATACGTCGAGTGTTGTCGGCGCCTGGCACGCGAGTCAGGCCCACGATAAGAAACATAAGAAGTGCGGGAAATAGTGCGTTTATCGCTATTGACCAAGGATTTACCTCATTATAAAAGTAAAGTGATAGTGGGTATTCAAGAATGACTGCAAATATCATCTTGGTAAGAAATATGTATATGATTGCCTTGACGGCTAAGCCATTGAGCTTTGTCTGTGTAAGTGCATATTTTTCTCTGCAGATCTTCTCAAGAGCAGTCCATAGCTTTTCTCGATCTTCAAGAAGAACACTTATTTTGTAGCTTGGCTCTTGGCGAATCAGGTCGAACAAGATATGAAAAGGTGGGATATAGCGCCTGACAAAAAGAAAGATTCGGTTTGAGTGGGGGTTGCTGATGATTTTGTCGATATCAGTAAAAAGAGCAGGCATTGTCGCCGCCAGCTGGTCGAGCTTGTCGCGTGACACCTCCTTGAGCTGTAATTTTGAAAGTGTGTAGAGGTGATACCTAAGATATGCATTGTCATTTTTGGCAAACGCACGCTCGACCGATATGTATAAGTAGGCGTCGTGTTTTTCCTGTGTGGCACCCTCTATTCTCACTTTACCCTTTAGAACCTGAAAGATAAAATATGTAAACTGAGCATTGCGTTGGGCTTCCTCAGGAGAAAGCGTCTCTTCAATCTCGCAGGTCAAAAGGTCAAATAAAAATACACTAAAATAGGCCTTTTTCTTTTCGGTCTGTCCGCCAAGCAGATAGCTGCGAAGGTATATGTACTTATCGATGATTTTTTGAATCACCTCAACATCGTGCTCTCCGAGCGATTCATTGGGTGCATAGCGCGCCCACAGTATCTCACGTATCAGATTTTCAGCTTCTCCATCGCCTTGCGGATTAAGAGTCAGTCGACGCTTAAGTATTCGCTCGATAGCTGCTCGGCGCATAAGATGAGCCTCGCGGTACTCAATAGCATTTCTGAGCTTTTCATAAGCTATTGCGAAAAAAGCCGCAGTCTGCGACACCGATATTCTTGAGGTCTCGTCGGGTAGTTTTTTTCGTGGAATAGATTTGATTTGATCAAGAAGTGCAAGAGTGATTGGCGAAAGGTCGATTTTATTCTTATCCTTGATTACGGCTATATCAGTATCCATATTCTTAACTTTATTATACTGCCTTTTTTATTAAATTCAACTATAGGCTATTTATGTAGGGCTCCCATGTTTTCAAGATCTGTGCTCAATATCTTTACTTTCTCCTCAAGTATAGACTCATTGTCTGCCTCAATATTTAAGCGGAGTAAGGGCTCAGTTTTGGAGAGGCGCACATTGAACCACCAATCTGGGTACCAAAAGCTGTATCCATCAAGCTCGTCAAATTCCGTAGCTTCTTTTTGATATTTTTCCTTTATATTTTGTGCGGCCATATCTCTATCCTTAACGACAAAGTTGATCTCTCCTGACTCGGGGTAGATATCAAACTGTTTCCGTATGGAGGATAGAGTCACATTTTCATCACTCATAAACTGCATTATGAGAAGACCGGCAATAAGAGTTGACTCGGCGTAAAAACAATCTCTAAAGTAAAAATGTCCTGAGTGTTCACCGGCTACAATTCCATCATATTTTTTCATAGCCTCCTTGATAAACGAGTGACCCACCCGTGTGCGAAGCGGTGTGCCACCAAGCGCAAGCGTGGTCTCTTTGACTATTCTTCCACATATTGCGTTGTAGAGGATATAACCTTTTTCATGTTTTAAAAAGTGAGAGGCAAGTATGGCGGTTGTCACCGTGCCTGACAGCTTAGTGCCGGTCTCATCAATAAAAAATATGCGGTCTGCATCACCATCGAGTGCAATGCCAAGATCTGCCCCTTCTTTTTTAATTCGCTCCTGTAGCTCGCGAGTATTTTCGTCTTTTAGTGGATTTGCTTCATGATTTGGAAATGTGCCATCTGGGTCAAGATACATAGGTACAATCTCGCAAGGTAATTCATTCTGCATCGCCATCCATGAAGGCCCTCCCATACCATTACCGCCATCAACAATTACCTTGAAGGGCTTTAGCGTGTCTTTTTTGATAAACGTAAGGCAGTGCTCAATCCACTCCTTGAAGATGTCTTGAGTTGTCACTGTTCCCTTTACGCTGGACTTGGGTAAGTCCTGGACGATAAGTTTCTTAATTGCGGGCAAACCAAATCCGCTATGTAGTGGAATTACTCCTCGTTTTGCAATCTTTGCTCCATTATATTTTCCAGGATTGTGAGAGGCTGTGACTGCTATGTTGGCCGCGAAGCCATATTTGCCACATGCAAAATTGTGCATCTCGGTCGAGATTTGGCCAAGTGAGACAACGTCTACTCCATAATCTGTGATTCCTTCAATGAGCGCGGCAGTAAGGGTAGGTGAAGATGTTCGAGCATCATGGCCTACGGCAATTGGGCCATCTCCAATATACAGTGCTACTGCTTTGCCCAAGTGGTAGTAAAAATTCTCGTCAATCTCCTCCTGATACACGCCACGAATATCGTAATCGTGAAAACTGGATAGATTAAGTTGAGGCATATTTGTATATGTTATCTTAAATAAAAACAGGCTGCAATATCAAGGGAATTTTTGATTCCATAGATATTTTTTCCACTTTTGAGTGAGATATCAATACGAAGAAGTGAGTCGTAAAATGCTATAAGAGTGTCCTGCTTCCATAGCTTTGCTTGTCTTTGGATCCTTGCCCTTTGCCATGATTGCAACTTAGTAAGAGGATCCCCAAGAGCTGCAAGCAAGATATTTCGAATATGGCGCATAAGTACGACATAAATCAACATCTCCTCAGAGGGCTTGGTAAGTATCGAAAGGGTTGTTGCGAACTCACTCAGGTTACCTGGATAGCAGCTATCCGCAAGTTTGAAAATACTTGCTGCGGGCTTAAACTCCTTGACGCGAGCCAGGTGAGCGAATTTGAGATGACGTGCAGTCGTACCATCTTCCCAATCTATAAGTACAATAGAGTCGTCACCGGCTATTTGCTCAAGGTAAGAAAGCGTAGATTTTGATTTAGCAGAAACACCTTTATTGAGATTTTGAATTACAAAAACTTGCCTTTGATCAAAAAGGTTGGTTGAGTATTGTGCTTGCTCAAGTAAAAGTGGAAGTTCGGAATACGTCAGATATTGGACGGTCGATTTTTCCTCCTCATACTTATTACAAAGTGAAAGAAAGTATGCTCGAGAAGACACCACATCTTCGCCACATATTATAGTAATCATACTCCTCTACATTGTAGCAGGTTTTATCTATCAGGGTAGCTATGTGGGTGGCGTATTTGAGCTCGCCTGACAAGACTCAATATTAGCAGACAATAGATTGGTTTGCTAATTAGCTTTGGGTTTTATTTTAGCCCATTACAACAGTCTAAGTAGAAGAGCAAAAAAAGGCTTTTCTGACAATCCAAATATATTTTAGGTTGTCACAGCAATCCGCCTAAATTTCAATATTTTGTCAGATGGGCTTCCTATCTGCTATTTGAGTATGCTTTTCGATTTGGATCTATATGGCAATCTAAAAACTATGTTACTCGCGTCCCAATTCTTCCAGTAAATTCCGTCCGGTCATATCCTCTGGCTTCGGAATATCCAAAAGCTTCAGTATAGTCGGGGCAACATCGGCAAGTATTCCTGTCTGGAGCTTCGTCACTTTTCCCATTAGATGGGGGGCGACAACTATAAATGGAACAGGATTGTCTGTGTGTTCGGTCGAAGGCTGGCCAGTCTGCGGATTGATTTTCTGTTCCACATTGCCGTGATCTGCTGTGATGAGGATAGTACAATGAGTGTCTTCGGCTATTTGAATAATCTTGGCAAGACAGCTATCAAGAGTCTGTAGGGCTCTTTGACAAGCTTCAAAGCTTCCTGTATGCCCTACCATATCAGCATTAGCAAAATTGATAAGAACAAATCTGTACAACTCCGACTGGAGCTTTTCAGACAGAGTCTTTGTTAGCTCAACAGCTGACATCTCTGGTGCCAAATCATAAGTCGGTACTCTGGGTGAAGGTATTATAATGCGATCCTCATATGGGTATAGATTTTCGCGCTGCCCATTGAAGTAAAATCCAATAAAACGCTCCTTCTCAGACTCTGCCATACGAAGTTGTGCCAGCGATCTTTCGGCAAGAACTCGACCAAGTGGCATAGATACCTCAATCGGCGGGAATGCCATGTCAACAGGCAGTCCCCGCTCATATTCAGTCATGGTGACAAATACAAGATTTGCAATTTTGGGGCCACGGACGAAAGGGGGGCTGACGCTTTCTTCTTTTGGAAGATGAGTCTTAAGATACTTTACTGCGTAGGGGTCGAAGGACAATGTCTTATTTGCTTGCGCTGCAAAATCATCAAGGGCAAACGCTTTGGTCAACTGACGAGGTCTATCTATGCGAAAGTTGTAAAATACCACACTGTCGCCCTCTTTAATAAGGATTGGCGATTTGCCTTCGGGGACGATATTTATTGGCTCAATGAATTCATCAGTCTTGCCCTGCTCATATGACGCGGAAATTGCGTCAGCCGCACTTGGCGCCATAGTTGTTCCCTGAGTCAGACATATGTATGCTTTTTCTGTTCGCTCCCACCTACGATCTCGATCCATGGCAAAGTATCTTCCCATCACGCTCGCAATCTGTCCGATACCAAGCTGATGAATTTTCTCCTCAATGCGACTTACCACCTCTATCGCAGATTTGGGTGGAGAGTCTCGTCCATCTGTAATTACATGAATGGCAACGTTCGCAATACCATTTTCTCGAGCAAAGAAAAGTAATGCAAACAGATGGTCAAGACTTGAGTGCACTGATCCTTCCCCAGCCAGTCCCAAAAGATGTAGGGTGCCACCCGTCTTCTTAACATGTTCGACCGCTTTAAAAAACTCTGGATTTTTGTAAAATGTGCCATCTGCAATACTCATATTGATTCTCGGCAGGTCCTGATAGACTATTCGACCAGCACCAAGATTGATGTGGCCCACTTCTGTGTTGCCTACCTCACCGGCTGGCAATCCAACCGCTTCTCCAGATGCCTTGAGCGTCGTGTTGGGATAGCTGTGGAATAGTGAACTTATAGTCGGGAGATCTAAAAGCTTGATTGGATTGCCAGGTCCCTCTGGCGCAATACCAAATCCATCAAGCACAATTAGCAGTACTGAGTTCATATACCTATTATTGTAGCTGATTATTGAGATAACAGTATGCAAGCCCGCAAGCTATAGCATCTGCTTGATCATCTTGTTTGAGCTCATCATCAAGTCCAAGCGTAAGACTCAGCATTTTCTGAACTCCTTTTTTATCCGCTTGCCCATAACCGGTCACGATTTGCTTAATCTCAAGAGGAGTGAGAGAGCTGGTTGTGACTCCATGTAGTGTTGCGCAGGTGAGAACTACACCCTGTGCTTGGGCTACCGATATCACGGTCTTTTGATTTTTGAAGAAAAAAAGCTGCTCAATCACCATGTGCTCTGGCCTGTACTTTTTGATTATTTGGACAACTTCCGAATGAATATCAGCAAGTCGTGTTGCGTGATCGCGGCTTGCAGGTGTCTTAATCAGGCCGGAGGCAATATATGAAAACCCGTCTTTGTGCTTTTTATCTTTATCAAATATTGCCCAGCCTGTGCGCTCTACTCCAGAGTCAATTGAAAGAATTATCATTACTACTTAATTGTAGCAATTTTTGTAGAACAAAAACAAAAATATAGGTAATTTAAAGCAGCTTAGAAGTCAATTTTTCCAACCCAGCTACCGAGTTTGGCCACATATTTAGCTTTTAGATCATTTGTGTTGTGATATCTGTATGTATATTTTGCACCATTATATAGACCTAGGAGCCATGAAGTAGCGGCAACCACTCCAGCAGTGTTAGACAATAGAGCTTGCCACAAGGAGTTATCTGGAACTGACATTCCAGCTGCTTCGGTTAGTGCAGAAAGCCCAGTAAATGCAATAGCCCAATTTCTAGAAGATTTTGTTTGTCTTTCGGCGGAATTTATTGCTTTTGCCCTTTTTTCTTTGGCTGACAATGGCCTGCGCTCTCTCATTTACTAATTATACTATAAGATAGAAAAATAGCAA
>CAYOAI010000005.1:4495-52378 GCA_964401915.1 uncultured Gammaproteobacteria bacterium | reverse complement strand
CGCTCACTCACAATTCCCTTGGCCTTATTTGTAAATCCATTATTCTTGTCATACATGCGATATACCTCAGACTTGGGGTCTACAATCTCGTCCCAGGCTCCAAGGCGCATGGTGCCACCATATGCACGCCTTGCAAGAAGCTCTTTTTGCTTAGGAATTATATGAATTACAGGATGTGTGGTCTGAGCATCATTCTCTGTCGTATTGGCATCTGACCAACCCAATACATCGCGGGCAAAAGATACAGCGGCAAGTTGCATACCGTAGCAGAGACCTAAGTAAGGGATTTTTTGATCACGTGCGTATCCGGCTGCGGCAATCATACCCTCAGCTCCTCGAAGTCCCCATCCAATGGGCACAATTATTCCATTCGGCCGCCCAATAATGCCTACTCCCTTCTTCTCAATTTCCTCAGCATCTACCCAGCGAGTTGATACCTCAACTCCCGTGTGCCATGCAGCATGATCAAGCGCATCAAAAAGAGCAGCATAAGAGTCTCTGAGCTGATAGTCCCCTGTCCCAAAATATTTGCCAATAATCGCAATCTCGACTTTTTTACTTTTTTTGGACTTTATGATGGTGACTAGCTTTTTGATCTCACTGAGATTGGGTTTTTTGGCTTTTAGGTTCAGCGATTTGAGGATTTTCTCCTCAAGATTCTGCTCATGCAAGATAAGCGGGATTTCATAGACTGAGTACTTCACATTGGGGTTTGAGATTACGTGATCAACTGGCACATTGCAAAAAAGTGCGAGTCTATCCTTGCGACGCTTATCAAGCGCAGTCTCAGAACGCGCGACTATAAAATCAGGCTGAATACCAAGTGAGTTGAGCGATCTGACTGATAGCTGGGTTGGCTTTGTCTTTGGCTCACCCAAGTGAGACGGAGTAGGTACGTAGCTAACATGAATGTGGATCACATCGCCTGGAAACTTGTGCGACATGATACGAGCTGCCTCATAATATAGAATGTTTTGATACTCACCGGCCGTACCTCCAAGCTCAATAGATACTATATCTGCACCTGACACCTGACCCACATGGAGGACTCTTTTGATGATCTCGTCTGTAATGTGTGGAATAGCCTCAACATCCTCACCATCATACTCAAAGCGGCGCTCTCTATCGCTTACTTCTCGATATATCTGTCCCATGGTGACGAAGTTACTTTTCCCCATGCTTTCATCAAGGTACTTCTCGTAGCTTCCGATATCCATATCTGCCTCAGTGCCATCATCGCACAAGAATGGATCTCCGTGTTCAATGGGATTTATAGTACCTGCGTCAAGATTGAGGTAGTTCTCAAATTTAAGTGGAGCGACTTTGAGTCCTGATGCTTTTAGGAGATAGTCGATCGATGCGGTTGTGACGCCTTTTCCTATTCCGGAGATTACGCCTCCAGAAACAAAAATAAACTTAAGTTTTGACATGAGCTATATCTTTCAATGTCCACGACGAAAAATCACACTTTGGGTAATTGGCACAACCAAAAAATCTTTTCTTACTCTTTGTATATTTTACCACAACGTCGCCTGCACATTTGGGGCATTTGTAGTTTTTGACGACTGTGGACTGTGACTTAGTGTATTTGCACTTTGGATAATTGGAACAGGCTATGAATTTGCCAAATTTGGAAAATCTGGGAATGAGCTTGCCACTTTTACACTCTGGACACGGCTCAGTCAACTCTTCTTTTACCTCAATTGATGCTTTGCTTTTATTTTCACGCGCAACCTCAAGGGCAAAAGGATCATAAAAATTCTTAAGAAGAGACAGCGTCTCAAGCTTGCCATCAGCAATATCATCGAGCTTATTTTCCATATCAGCTGTGAAATCAATATCAAATATGGCCGGAAATGCAGAGGACAAATAATCAGATATTGCCTCACCCAGGGCAGACGGCACAAAATATCGGAACTCTTTCTCGACATAGAATTTCTGCTGAATAAGCGATATGATAGGAGCGTATGTCGAAGGACGGCCTATTCCCCGCTCTTCAAGAGTCTTGATAAGGGACGCTTCATTGTAGCGCCTTGGAGGTAGAGTCTCCTTCTCTTGCGGGTCAAGAGTAATAAGCTTGAGAGCGTCACTTTTTTTGATTTTTGGCTTTATTTTGTGAGAATCAGCAAATCCCGGATTGAGAACCTTAAGAAATCCATCGAATATCACCTGCTGAGTCTCACTTTGAAACTCATATCCACGCGCTCCATCTATATCGACTGATATCTGATTGATCGTCGCCTCTTTCATCTGCGTGGCTACGGCCCGCGCATAGATAAGCTGGTATAGCTTCTTGTGATTGGCTGTCAGTTTGGCTTTTGTCGTCACTTCATTTTCTGATCTTTCAACCTTTGTCGGACGAATAGCCTCATGAGCCTCCTGTGCCATACGTGACTTCGTGCGGAATCCTCGCGGCTTCTCAAGCGCATACTCTGCTCCATATTTTTCGACAATATGATCTTTGGCTCGGAATACAAATTGAGACGACAGATTAAAAGAGTCTGTACGATGATAGCTGATTAGCCCACGTTCATAGAGGCCCTGTGCCAGACGCATAGTAAGGCGTGAGGGAAATCCAAGTCTGTAAAAGGCATCCTGCTGAAGAAGAGATGTAGTATATGGAGGTGGCGGGTATCTTTTGATCTCTTCTTCTCGCAAATCAGATACCGTGTAAGTATCAGCCCTTATGTCCTCACTAAGTGCAGGTTCAGTCTCTTTGGTGATTGTGGTTGCCGTATAGACATAATCACCTTCAAAAAGTTTGAGTGTAAACTTCTTCTCATATGGCTCTCCATTTTTAGATATAAGGCGGGCTTTTATCTCTTCTGAGCCCTTAAAATTAGCCTCAATCTGGTAGTACGGCTCACGCTTGAATGCTCTGATTTCTTTTTCACGCTCGACAATAAGCCGAAGCGCCACTGTCTGTACACGCCCGGCTGAGAGCCAATTTTTACCCAATTTCTTCCACAGAATGGGAGAAAGCTCGTACCCTACTACTCGATCAAGTATGCGACGTGCCTGCTGGGCTTTGACCAGATTTACCCGCATCTCGCCTGGATTTTTGAGAGCCTCTTCAAGTGCTTTTGGCGTGATCTCATGAAATACTATCCGACTAAGCTTTTTTCCTTTTTTGATTGAGAAGTCGGGCCACGCCTCATCGATTAGTCCCAGCAAGTAGGCTGCGTGGTATGATATCGCCTCTCCTTCTCGATCCGGGTCGGTGGCCAGAATCACCTCTTTATTCTTATCAAGCAGCTCTTTAAGCTTACTAACAATCTTTTCCTTACTCTTCATCACCTCGTATTCTGGCTCGAAGTTCTTCTTAAAATCAATTGCCATCTTGGAGGCTGGAAGATCGCGAATATGGCCCATGGTCGCAAAGACATAGTAGTCCTTGCCTTTCAGGATTCGATTGAAGGTGCGCGCCTTGGTTGGGGACTCAACAATAATTAGTGCCATACTACAAAATAACAGAAACAAAAACTAACAAGGGGTCAATTATACAAAACAATTTTCTTTATGATACGGAAGACGTTGTCTTGCGGCGCTTTTTGAGAAGTTTGAGATCAAGCATTGAGCGCCTCATGGTAAGCGATGCCTCTATTCGCTCTGACTCATCTTTGGACTTAGCTACTGCTTCTGTCGCCTTTTTTAGAGCCTCCTCAGTAAGCTTTTGATCCACGGCACTTTGATTATAGGCTCGCGAGACCAGTATGTGCGTCTCCTGACCATCAGTCTCAAGATATCCAGCGCCAATTGCCAAAAAATCCTCATCGCTTTTATTTCGACGAATTGTGATAATTCCCTCCTTCAAAAGTGTCAAAATTCGCACATGGCGGGGAAGAATTGTCAGATCGCCATCTGCACCAGGCGCAGTCACAGACTCCACCTCCTCCTCAAGCACAACGGCCTTGGGAGTTATGATCTTAAGAAGCATTGTGGACATATATGAAGTTCAAAATATAAAATGCAATTCCTCCAGTTTCAACTATTTTTAACGATTTTCAACAACTTACGACTTCTTTACCTCGCTAATTCCGCCTACCATGTAAAAAGCTGACTCGGAAAAGCTATCATATTTGCCCTGAAGTATTGCTTCGAAGCCGGACACAGTATCCTCGATAGATACATATTTACCAGGTCGTCCGGTAAATGGCTCGGCTACAGACATCGGCTGAGTCAAGAATCTCTGGATCTTTCGGGCTCGAGATACAGCTATCTTGTCATCCTCAGAAAGCTCCTCAATTCCTAAAATTGCGATTATATCCTGAAGATCCTTGTATCTTTGCAGCGTCTTGATGACACCCTGGGACACGTCATAATGCCGTTGTCCGACAATATCAGCGTCTAGTGACGTCGATGTTGAGGCAAGTGGGTCAATTGCTGGATATAGACCTTGCTCGCTGAGTGCTCGCTCAAGAGACAAAGAGGCATCAAGATGGGAGAATGTCGTGACTGGGGCTGGGTCTGTGTAATCGTCAGCCGGTACATACACAGCCTGAATTGAGGTGATGGATCCTTTGTTGGTCGATGTGATTCGCTCCTGAAGCGCTGCCATCTCGGACGCAAGGGTTGGCTGATATCCGACGGCCGATGGAATACGTCCCAAAAGCGCTGATACCTCAGATCCGGCCTGTGCAAATCGAAAGATGTTATCAATAAAAAGCAACACATCCATATTTTTGCTATCGCGGAAGTACTCTGCCATAGTGACACCAGTGAGTGCCACACGAAGTCGATTTCCAGGTGGCTCATTCATCTGGCCAAATACAAGCGCTGTCTTATCGATTACCTTAGTCTCAATCATCTCATTCCACAGATCATTTCCCTCTCGGGTTCGCTCTCCCACTCCGGTAAACACAGATACTCCAGAGTGCTCTTTCGCCACATTGTGGATCATCTCCTGAATAAGTACTGTCTTGCCGACTCCTGCTCCTCCAAAGACCGCCACCTTACCACCTTTTACGAATGGGGCGATAAGATCGATTACCTTAATCCCTGTTACAAATATTTCCTGCTTGACCGACTGCTCGGCAAATGTAGGAGCTGATCTGTGAATAGGCAATGTGCTTTTCGCCTTAAATGGCTTACCGTCATCTATTGGCTCTCCAAGCACGTTGAATATTCGACCTAATGTATTCTCGCCAACAGGCACTTTTATTGGCTCACCTGTATTTATCACAGCTGTTCCCCGACTTACTCCATACACATCTCCCATCGCTACAGCTCGAACAAGCGTCGTATCGATAATCGCCTGCACCTCAAGCGTGATCTTGCCAACTTTTTTATTCTCAATAATAAGCGCATCGTAAATCTTCGGTAGGTCTTCAGTCGCAAACTGTACATCTACGACAATTCCTCGAACTGAGATTATTTTTCCTGTCTTCATATCAATGCTCTATAAATAATAAATTTACGATAAATTCTCAACTGACTCTTTGGCACTAATCATGTCAAGCAGCTCATATGTGATTTTTTCCTGTCTCAACTTATTGCGAAGAAGTGTGAGATTAAAAATAAGATCAGTTGCGCTATCTGTGGCATTTTTCATGGCAATCATTCGAGCTGCATGTTCACCCGCTTCAGATTGTAGTAGAATAAACCTGATTCTTTCCTCAATATAGCTTTTAAGAAGCTCGTCAATGAGTACAGATGAGGCAGGCTCGAGGATATACTCACCCTTTACTTTACGCTCAATCTCTGGTGACTCAAGGTTTATTTTAATTGGCAAAAGCTGAGCATGATCTGGCTCTGAACGAACAGTAGAGATAAGCTTATTGTAGTAAATGCTGATACTTTTATACTCGCCCGACAGGAACTTGCTCAAGACAAGGGTAAAAAGAGCTGAAGCCTCAGCAAGTGGTTGGCTCGAGGTAAAATCCGCAATGACTCGTCCACCAGTACGCGCGATAAAAGTGGTCCCTTTCTTTCCAACAGTGACAAAATCCGTGTCTTTCAAATCCACTGATTTAAAGATCATCCGAAAAAGATTGACATTAAAAGCTCCACACAGTCCTTTATTTGTAGATATCACAATAGTAAGATCGCGGTTGCTCTTACCTTTTGGGCTTGACAAAAGTGCTGATGTGGCTTCATTTAGACCACCTGCAACTCGTGAGATCATCGCTGTTACCGCCTCCTGATAGGCTGTAGCCTCAAGTGCGGCTTCCTGTGTTTTTCTCATCTTTACAGCCGATACCATCTGCATGGCACGAGTAATCTTTTTGACATTGCCGAATGACTTAATTTTTTTTCTTACAAGTTGAATATTCATAATAAGTCTCTAACTATTTCGGGTTATAAATTTTTTCAGCTCTTTCTCATCATCCGAGTCCAGAGCCTTATTCTTATTAATTTTTTTAAGTAAATTTTTGCCTGATCCGCGAAGGTCGGCAATAAGCTTTGCCTCAAATCCTTCAATGTCGGCAAGAGGCATATCATCAAGATATCCTTGAGTGGCTGCCCAGATTATTCCGACCTGTTCGCCGAGTGAATATGGATGACCTTTTTTCTGCTTGAGGATATTCGTCACCTTTGCTCCTCTATTTAGAAGTTTTTTGGTTGCATCATCGAGCTCTGATTCAAACTGAGAAAATGCTGCCATCTCTCGATATTGCGCCAAATCAAGCTTCAGCTTGCCGGCTATCTGCTTCATCACCTTTGTCTGCGCAGCTCCACCAACTCGGGATACTGAGATACCTACGTTGAGAGCTGGCCTTATTCCTGAATTGAAAAGCTCGGTCTCAAGAAAAAGCTGCCCGTCTGTGATTGAGATTACATTGGTTGGGATATAGGCCGACATCTCGCCCTCAAGGGTCTCGATTATAGGAAGAGCTGTGATTGAACCACCACCATACGTGTCACCGCGTCGGCAGGAGCGCTCAAGAAGCCTGGAGTGAAGGTAGAAGACATCACCCGGGTAGGCTTCACGACCAGCAGGTCGTCTAAGAACAAGAGACATCTGCCGATAAGCCCATGCATGCTTTGTCAGATCATCATAGACAATAAGCACATCGCGACCTTTATCCATAAAGTACTCAGCAATTGCTGTGGCAGAATATGGAGCAAGGTATTGCAGCGCTACGGAGTCAGATGCTGATGCATTGACGACGACTGTGTAATCCAGGGCCTTTTCACGCTTAAGCATCTCCACAACTGCTGCAATCTTTGAGTTTTTCTGCCCAACAGCACAGTAGATACAGATTACATCTTCTGATTTTTGATTGAGAATTGTGTCAATTGCGATAGTCGTCTTGCCAGTTCCACGATCGCCAATAATAAGCTCACGCTGACCACGACCAATCGGAATAAGCGCATCAATAGCCTTTATTCCTGTCTGCAAAGGTACTGACACTGACTTTCGCTTCACGACTCCGGGGGCAATCTTCTCCACAGGGTATAGCTTGCGGGACGATATCTTTGAGCCACCATCAAGTGGAATACTTAAAGGATTGACAACTCGTCCAAGAAGCTCATCGGAGACTGGAATCGAAAGCGATATGCCGGTTGATTTGACTCGGGATCCAGCAGTAAGCGCAAGATAATCTCCAAGTACCACTATACCGACCGTATCCTCAAGAAGATCAATAATAAACCCACGCACGCCAGTTGCAAACTCTACGATCTCTCCATAATATGCTCCAGTGAGGCCTGTAGCTATCACCACACCATCTCGAACCTCGGCAACTGTACCAACCTGCTCAAACTTACTACCTTTATTGTCGGCTGTCGACATCTCTCGCTCAAGCTCTTTTACGTAATTATCAAGCAGCTTCATAACTTTTGTTTTTTAAATTACTAAGTACAGTCTCAACTGACAAATCCATCATCTGACTTCCAATACGCACTATAAAGCCAGCAATAATATCCGGATTTACAGTATTTGTAGTTTTTTTACCTTTTAGATCAGGAAATTTGCTGTAAAAATCCGACCAGTCCTGATTTTCAAACTTATACGCAGATATCACTTCAACTGATTCATTCTCCGCACTAAGTTGCTCTAAAAGGTGATTCTTGAGGTCGCGCTTGACCTGCTGACTAATTTTCATGGGTAATATCTGTTTCTTTCAAATTTTTCAAAATATCTCGAGTTACCTGCTTTTTGGACTGCTCAGTAAGTGACTTCTTCAAGGTGGCATCCACTATAGAAAAGCTAAGCTCGACAATCTTATCTTTTAACTCACGATATAGTGCCGTACGCTCGGCTTCCAATACACCCTTGGCCGAATCACGTATAGCCTCAGCCTCAACTCTCGCATCTTCTATTATTTGTTTTTTAACCTCCTCAGCCTCAAGCTTAGCCGCAGCTACAATCTTCGCTCTTTCCTCTTTGAGCTTACTCTCCGCTTCGCTTTTTTGGAGCGCAAACTTTTCTTCACCACTTTTAAGCTCTCCAAGAAGCCTTTCTTTCTCGACGTCTTTGGCCTTTTCACCAAGAATAAACTTCTTAAATGGCTTTGCCATAAAACGATGAAATATGTAAAAAAAGAGGGCAAAGTTGATTAGCTGAGCTAAAAGCAACTTACCATCTATTCCAAGCTGCTCCATATTTATTTTCTTCCTATGTAAATTTAATAATTAATGAGATGACAAGTGCGTAAATTGCAACTGCTTCGGCGAATGCGATTCCAAGAATCATGATGGTTCGTATCGATGATTCAGCCTCTGGATTACGTCCAAGTGCTTCAAGTGCTTTTCCACCAATGATACCAATACCAATTCCAGGCCCTATTGCACCAAGCCCGATTGCAAGCGCGGCACCTACTAATTTTGCTGCTTCTGCGTTCATATATTTTCTAACACCTCCCTCTCTATATTAAGACTATATAAATTACTAATGTGACGGCGAAATTGCAAGCGCTATAAATGCTGATGTCAACATTGCAAACACAAGTGCCTGTATAAATCCAACAAATACCTCAAGTACTAAAAATGGGAAAGGAACCAGTACAGGGATAAGAAAAGCCATAACAGCAAGCAGAACCTCACCTGCAAATATATTACCAAATAATCGAAATGCAAAGGACAGAATTTTGGAAAACTCAGAAATGGTCTCGAGTACGCCTGTAAAAAAGCCAATTGGGCTTTTGAGATTTATGAACTTGCCGATATATCCGCCAAACCCAAGATAGCGAAAACCATACACCTGAATAAGTATGAAAGAGATAATCGCAAGGGAAAAAGTGGTATTCAGATCTGCTGTATTTGCGCGAAAAAGTGGAACTTGCTCAAGATGCGCTCCTTCTGAGACTTTGATAAGTAGACTCCCAACTCCCGGCAAAAGACCAAACCAGTTTTGAAGAAGAATAAACAGAAAAAAAGACGTAACAAGTGAGTAAAATACCCAGATTTTCTCGTGAAACACTGATTCGAAAAGTTCGTAGAGAGACTTGAGTATAAAGGTGATGAAATAAAAAAACATCCCCTTCTTCTCTCGCTTACTCTGAGTAAAGTAAGCTGCAGCAATTGCAAAGAAAAATACAAAAACTACACCCGACAGGAGGAGAGAGTTGGTGACTTTGAAATTCCCAATATGAAAAACAGGCTCAGCCTTGATGCTTATGTGAGGCCCTACATGTTCTTTTGCTTCTGCCATAATGATTTGAATATTCCTAAATTTCTTTTGTTAGCTTCCACAAATTGTAAAAAGCAGAGATTGCGCCCAGCACGACTCCAACTAATATGAATGTGGGGGCAGTGTGAAACTTACGATCTATACCATAACCAATAAAGACTCCAACAAGTATTGGAGTCAGTACATAAAAGCCCACATTCATATACTGCATGCCTGCAATCAAGCCCTCACTCTTACTTTTGGTTATCCTCTCGCTCTTTATCGAATCTCTCTTTTTTAATCTCCAATTGTGATCAATCTCAAGTTCTGCAATATATGAAGATTGTAACACGGGGGCGCTTAAGCTGTCAATGAGTTACGACAATTTCTTCGCATTATCAATGATAATACTGAGGCCATCCTCTCGGTCAGTGACCTTACCCTTAAAAAGCAAGGGCTGGTTGATGCTCAGATCTGGATTGATTTTTTCATACACTTTGGGGAATACCACCGCCTCAATCGACCCCGTCTCATCAAAGAGCGTGATAAATGCCATCTCAGAATTATCCCGCTTGGTCTTTACAATTTTTTTTCCACTGAGGATACCTGCGAGAATAAAAGTTTGGTCCTTATCCTCTGGCGTAATGTCGCCGATTTTTTTGTTTGTTCGCTCATCAATCAGCTGCTTAAATCTGGAAAGTGGATTTTGGCTTATATGGAATCCAATCACTTCTTTCTCCATCATAAGTACCTCATCTTCACTTAGTTCCTCAAGCTTCTCAAAGTTGTCACTTGGGGCATTCCCGCTCTTGTCATCCTCACCAAAAAGTCCAAATTGACCCTTGTGATGATCATCTTTCTTGTCCCCTATTTCGCGTACAATCTGAGGATATGTCGCAAGAAGTGTGGCTCGATTATAAAACTCAAGAAATGCTCCTGCCTTAATTAGACTCTCGACAGTCTTTTTGTTCACACGGCGAAGATCAACTCTCGTCAGAAAATCTCGAAAACCAGTAAATGGACCAGATTCTCTCGCCTCAAGAACTGACTCGATTGCAGCTCCACCAACATTTTTGATAGCAGATAGACCGAATCGAATACCCTTTTTCTCTATAGTAAAGCTTTCGTGAGATGCGTTTATATCTGGCGGAAGTACCTGTATCTCCATTCTTCGACATTCCTCCAAAGTCTGCGCCATCTTCACCTCTCGCAAAGACCCAGCCACCCCTTTGAGCTCAGCTGTGAGAAGAGCTGTCATAAATTCAATGGGATAATTAGCTTTCATATAGGCAGTCCAGTAAGCAATAAGCCCGTAGGATGCCGAATGAGGCTTATTGAACCCATATGCTGCAAACTTCTCAATAAATCCAAATATTCGCTCGGCAAGCTTCTTGCTGTAGTTGTTTTTTATAAATCCATCCACAAACTTAATCTGCTCCAGCTTCATAAGAGCTTTCTTTTTCTTTCCCATGGCAAGTCGAAAACCATCGGCCTCACTCATCGTGTACCCTGCCATCTTATTGGCTATCTCCATCACCTGCTCTTGATAGACAAGTACCCCATAGGTCTCCTCAAGAATAGGCCTTATATCTTTATGAGGGTATTTGATTTTTTCAGGGTTTTTCTTACTCTCAAGAAATAGCGGAATAAGCTCCATGGGACCTGGCCTGTAAAGTGCGACCATAGCGATAATATCAGTCATACGAGTGGGCTTGAGGTCTTTTGCCAGTCTACGCATACCCCCAGACTCCAACTGAAACACACCAACAGTGTGACCGGTGCTAATTAACTCATAAGTCTTCGCGTCATCAATGGGTACATCGTGAATATCAATACGACGACCTATTGTCTCTTTTACCAAATCCAGTGCATTTTCAAGAATTGTGAGATTACGAAGGCCAAGAAAATCCATCTTTAGAAGACCTATTGCCTTATTGTCAGATACAGCATTGAGGTCAAGCGAATACATGTCGTATTGGGTAATGATCTTGCCTTCTTTCGGCTCTCTTTGAAGTGGAACATATTCTGTAAGGTCTTTATCTGTGATTATCACGCCAGCCGCGTGGACTGATGCATGCCGAGGTAGTCCTTCCAACTTTTGAGCAATATCTATCATATTTTTTGTGTCCTTTTCTGTCTGATATTCGAATTTGAGTTGGGAGGACTCTTCGAGTGCTCGAGCAATATTGACCGAAAATCCCTGCTTGGGAGGAGGGATCATCTTGGCAATACGATCACCCTGTGAGTAGGACATACCCAGTGCTCGGCTTACATCTCGAATCACCATTCGGGCCTCCATAGTGCCAAATGTGATGATCTGAGCCACTTTATTCTCACCATATTTGTGCCTCACATACTGAAGCACCTCGTCCCGGCGAATATCCGCAAAATCAATATCCATATCAGGAGGTGTAGGACGCTCTGAGGTAAGGAACCTTTCGAAAAACAAATCGTAATCGAGGGGATTGATGTCGGTAATTCCTAAAACATAGGAAATAAGCGACCCGGCAACTGATCCACGACCAGGTCCCACAGCTATCTCACGACCCTTAGCCCAGTTCACGAAATCCTGCACAATCAGGAAATAAGTAGAATACCCTTTGTCTTTAAGAATTTTTAGTTCATAGTCGATCCTTTTTTTAACTACATCCTTATCATAGCCTTTTAGTCTCCCAATTCGCTCACTCAACAATACTTCAAGATATTCATCAGGGCTCTTACCTTTTGGTGTATCGAAATGAGGCAAGACCCACTTTCCATATGGAATCTCCAGATTACACTCCTCAGCTATCTTAAGGGTATTTTCGATCGCTTCCGGATACTCAATAAACTCACCACGCATATAAGCACTATCTTTGAAGTAATAATCCGGTACATCAATCATTGAGAGTGGTCTATCCTTCTCAAAAATTGCTCTCTGTGTCTGGATACAGAGCAAAATCTCATGAGCATAAGCCTCCTCAGCAGTCATATAATGAACATCATTGGTGGCGACAAGTGCGATTCCATGCTTTCTCGAAAGCTTCACAAGCTCTGCATTTACTGTTTCTTGCTCCTCAAGTTGCGGATGCTTCTGAAGCTCAAGATAAAAATCTCGTCCAAATATCTGTGCATATTGAGTAATAAGCTTGTCGGCTTGGGTGTGTTGATTCTTAAGGATAAGCTGTGGAATCTCTCCATTGACTGAGCCTGTAAGCAGAATCAGCCCTTTATGGTATTTCTCAATAAGCTCCATATCGATTCTTGGCTTATAATGGAATCCTTCAAGATGAGATGCTGTGACAATCTTTATGAGATTTTTGTATCCTTCAAAATCTTTAATAAGAAGGACTAATCTATCTTGATCTCGATATGGTCCTGGCTGCTTATCAAGACGGCTCTTTTCAGCCTTGTAAGCGTCAATACCAATTATGGGCTTTATCCCCGCTGATTTGGCCTCAAGCCAGAATTTGAAGGCTCCGTAGAGTGCGCCATTGTCAGTCACAGCAACAGCCGGCATACCAAGCTCTTTGGCACGGGCGACCACATCCTCTATGCGGCACATTCCAGAAAGTAGAGAGTATTGCGAATGAAGGTGGAGATGGACAAATGACATAGGCTTATTTGGACACAAAGTCCGACTTATTGTACCCTATTTTTTGCAAGTTTTTTTAGAAGTTCTGTCCGTACTGTCTGAGCATCTGCTTGGCCTTTCAACTCTCGCATCACTTGTCCGACAAGATACATAAGAATTGTCTCTTTGCCATTCTTATAATCTATAACCGCCTCTTTATTACTGTTTATAATAGAGACAACATTCTGTTCTATCAAAGCGCTTGAAATTTTGTCTTTTAAGCCCGTAACTTCTAGAATTTCTTTAGCTATAACTTCTGCACTCTTATTTACTGGAAGCTTATTTCCAAGCTTGTTTATTAGGTAATTTGCTATTTTCTGAGGTTCAGTAGCTGGTATTTCACTAATAATATCCTCAAAATACTTTGACAGTTTTTTATCCCTTGTCAGGATAAATGCATCCTGTTCTTTCAGTCCAAATTTATCAATGTACTTTTTCAATTTTGCAGATGGCAGCTCCGGTAAAGAATTTTTTATAGTTTGAATAAATTCTGGAGTAAATCTAAGCGGCGGGATGTCTGGCTCAGGGAAATATCGATAGTCTGCCTCGCCTTCTTTGGACCTTTGGGAATAGGTACTTTGAGTCTTTTCTTCAAACCCACGAGTCTCCTGTTTTGGTGTCTGTCCACTTTCAAGAAGTTCGGCCTGTCTTTCGACCTCAAAGTCTATAGCTTGCTTCACAAACCTAAATGAGTTGATGTTTTTGATCTCAACTTTGTAGTTTGGTAGTTCTTTTTCACCCGTAAGCCGAAGAGAAATATTTGGCTCAAGCCGCATTGATCCCTCCTGCATATTTGCATTTGAGACATCAAGATAGGTGATGATTGTGTGCAGCTCCTCAAGGAAGGCCTTCACATCGTCGGAGCTGTCAAAATCCGGCTCAGTCACAATCTCAACAAGTGGCACTCCAGAGCGGTTGAAATCAACAAGCGTGTCTTCGCCTGAGTGTGTAAGCTTACCTGTATCTTCCTCAAGGTGAACTCTTCGAATTCTGAATGTTTTATCTTCAGTTTTGACATCTGAACTTTGAGTTTTGAGCTTTAGGGATCCATTGATCCCAATCGGCTCATCATACTGACTAATCTGATAGCCTTTGGGAAGATCTGGATAAAAGTAGTGTTTGCGATCAAATTTAGATATCTCGTTGATCCGGCAACCTAAAGCTTGAGCTATCTTTATCGTCCATTCAATAGCCTGCTTATTGGGCACAGGAAGTGCACCAGGCATTCCCAGACATACAGGGCATGTCTGAGTATTAGGGTCGCGGCCGAACCAGTCGGCTGCACACTGGCAGAACATCTTGGACTTTGTCTCAAGTTCAACATGTATCTCAAGTCCGATTACTGGTGTATATTTGCTCATAAAATTAATCTGGGTATTTTTTAAGTATTTGCTGACGCATGCCAAAAAAGTCTGTTTCTTGTTCAAATTGATACGCAAGGTTCAAGATATCCACTTCTGCAAAATGCTTCCCCATAATCTGTATTCCAATGGGAAGGCCACTTTTGGTAAGGCCAGTTGGAATATTGATAGCTGGTATCCCTGCTGCTGCAGCTGGCTCATTGAGAATGTCCATCTGCTCTCCAAAGAATGGATATTTTTTAAATTCTCCAAGCTCAAGTGCCGGAATTGGTGAGGTCGGCGCAAATATAAGATCTACGTCTTTAAATACACGACTAAAATCTTCAATTATAAGAGCTCGTACTTTCTGGGCTTTTTTATAATAAGCGTCATAGTACCCATGAGAGAGTGTGTATGTACCGAGCATTATACGCTTTTGAGCTTCTTCTCCAAATTTAGATCGGTCTGCGCCATAGCGAATCCCATCGTATCGAGCAAGGTTAGACGATACCTCAGCCCGCTGCAGAATTGTAAATACTGATATAGAATAGCTCGGAGAGATGAGCTTTATCTTTTTTACTGTGTGACCAAGCTTTTCTAATATGTCTACTGTGTCTTCAAAGTTTTGCTTTGTCTCACTATCAACACTTTCCAAATATTCGTCAGATACACCGATCGTGAAGGTCTTTTTCTTCTTCATGTCCTCTAAATAGTTGTCAAGTGCTACTGGTGAGGTGGTTGCATCGTACGGATCGTGACCGGCAACTGCTTGAAGAAGGAGAGCGGCATCTTCTGTATAGTTGGTCATAGGGCCTGGGCAGTCGAAAGACGATCCCATCGCGACCACTCCATATCTGGATACACGACCATAAGTTGGCTTGAGCCCCACTATCCCACACCAAGCAGCAGGCTGTCTGATCGATCCAGCTGTCTCTGAGCCCATACTTGCTGGTACAAGTCCTGCTGCCACAGACGCAGCGGATCCACCAGATGAGCCACCAGGTGCACGATTGGTATCCCATGGATTGTGAGTTGGACCATAGTCTGAGGTCTCAGTCGATGATCCGTGAGCCCATGCATCCATATTAGTTTTGCCTATAATTGTCGCGCCCTCCTTTTTAAGACGTGCGATTACTGTGGCATCATATGCTGGAACAAATCCATCAAGCACTTGTGCTGAGGCTGTAGTCTGTATACCGTCTGTGCAATAGTTATCTTTTATAGCAAGCGGCAGTCCGGCAAGCAGTCCCTCTCTCGCTTTGTCGGTATTTTCAGGATCGATAATCGTCACGTATGCATTCAGTTTGGAATTGTATTTTTTTGATCGATCAACAAAGTATTTTTGGAGTTCGATTGAAGATACTTGTTTGGACTGTAATAAAGATCTAAGCTCGACTAAGGATTTTCCGAGTATATTCATTTTTTTATATTTCTTGAGTTACAGGATACATGATACAAGTTACATTATCCTTTTAACTACAAATGAAGATTTTTTGGTGTTTTTACTTCCAGCTAAAGCTTGCTCTTGTGTAAACCCTCGTTCGTTCCTTACTCCGTCTTCAAAGCCTATATTCTCCATTCCTGTGATGTTGTGGGCTGACTCGACATTCTCTGTATCGAGTTCAGATAAGTTTTCTATATATTTGAGAGTCTCTGTCAACTGATCTTTGTAAGTGGCGATTTTGTCCTCATCAATTGGAAGATTTGCGAGCTTGCCCAAATGCTTTACGTCATCTGTACTTAATCCTTTGGAGTCCGACATACGAATGATTATACTCAATCTGAAGTGTGAAATAAAGGTCAGAATATAGTAATTGATTTACATAAAGCGCTCTGCTATAATCCAAAACATATGAGCGCAGAAGCAAGAGTCGGAGTACCGCCAACTTCATTCAGGGATAGAGCAATTAAAGCATATGTGGGACCAAGTATAGATCCAGGTTTATTGCAAACTGCAACACAAAGATTAGCCGATATAATCGATTACCCCTCAGCCGTTGGAACAAGAACATTACCAGGGCCCATAGGTAAAAACATTCAAAAAATAGTAGAAGGGCTCCACCCAAGAGATCTGGCAATTTTAGTTGCGGGCACAAAAAAATTTTCCTTTATGTCTGACGTAGATATTGATTTACTACTCGAAGCCAATGCTGCTCATGCATTACTAGAAATGGCTCAAGATGTCGCTAGATTAGAAGGCGCTGTAGACCGCTTTTCTAATTCTAGAGATACTTCTGTCGCTTTGCATGAGGCTCAGGAAGCTCTTGCTCAACCTCAGACAGAATACAACTTACTCGTAGACCTTCTTATGGGGTTGGAAATTCCACTGATTGAAGATAAAGGTTAAATTAGCTTTGCCTAATAAGCTGCAAGCAAAACTGGAGTCTGTTCAGATGACTGACCCATTGGATTATCCTTGATCGCCCCCCTTACTTCCTCATCACTAAGACTTGTTGCATTGCCCAAAATATCCTGCCCCAGATCATTGGCATCAACTATAACCACACCCTGAAAATTCACCTTCCAAGTTGTAGGAATAGAGTTCTCAATAGCTCGTTTTATATTCTCAGCTGCTTTTTCTGGATCTTTGGGTGGTAGCTTAGCCGACACGTTGGATGGATAAAGAGAGTACTCTGTCGGACCATCTATTGCGTTGATACGGCCACCAGCTACTCGGTAAAACATCCCCTTCATGCCAAGTGGCTTTGTTGCAAAAGAAACTATAGTTGCCGCAAGTATTCGAGGTAGTCCCACCTCGTCGATTGCAAGCTGCATAGTCCACGGACTACCCAGTCCTATCCCGTATGATGTACGGCGCACGTATCGACTAAGAAGCTTCGCCCAGAATCCAGGTTTTATATCCCAAATAAAATACGATCTGCCTTGAGAAATTGCTACAATCTTTTCAGACACTGCGATAAACCATTTTTTCTCAAAACCTGTATCCTGTACCTTGAATCCTTTTAAGAAATTCAAAACGCTTTCTGATATTTTTTTTACATAATCATCTCCTTTGGCGAAAATCTCAGTGCGAATTGGATATCGCTTATAGACTTTATCCTCCACTTCGATCTCCAGCTTTTTTCCTTCATTAGGACTAAATAGCTCATTATTTTTTTGCTTGCCCTTCCGAAGCTTAAGCGAAGGAGGGTCAAAAAACACCCTCATCCACACCTCGATATTCAGCACCCGCCAAAAAAGCAAAGTGTCATCATTTTTACCCTCTATAAACTGCTGGAATGCTGCCACAACCGACGGCTGGTCAAAATACTTACGCCCGACAAATGATTCGCTCATGAATATTGAATATATTCTGTTCTTCATGCGTAAAAACCACGCATGTTCAGGTGTCGTAAATCCTATCTTATTGCGGCGGCGTCTGATCATGTCAGGTAGCAGGCCCTTTACAGAGTCTCGTAAAATACGTTTGTTCCAACCACTCTTAATAATAGCCGCATCAGGCAGAGTAAATAAGTATTTAAGAAGCTCAAAATCCAAAAATGGGACTCTTCCCTCAATCCCGTACTTCATACTATTTCGATCCTCATACCTCAAAAGCGACTGCAGACTATTTTCAAATATATCCTCAAGCAACCTCATCTTTAAATTATCCTGAATGACTCCGAATTTTTCTTCTTTAAATTTTTTTGAGTAATCGCTATTTAAAAGAGAATCGACTGGTATTGATTTCTTAATTCCAAGCTTCTCAACTAATTTTCGAATCACCAAAGGCACGACAACATCTAAGCTTGTTGCCAGTTCACGAGCAAATGTAAAATACTTGCCTTGTGCTCTAAGTTGCTTAAGATAAGTGATATAGTAAGGCGCGTATCCAGCCATCATCTCGTCAGCGCCCTGCCCATCCAGAAGCACTGTGACATGTTTTTTGACAATACTCATGAGCTTATACTGAGCGTACGGGCCAGTCGATATTGCCGGCTCCTCCTGAGTTGCCACAAAGTCCTCAAGATCAGCAAAAAATTCCTCTGGCGTAGGCTGTACTTTGTGAGCCGATAGCTTATCCAGACTACTAATAAGTGTATCTACATACTGTTCTTCATTGTTATTTTGTCCAGGAAAGACGGCTGAGAAAGTATTCTGCACCGTACCAATAGCTTGCGCATCTTTGGATTTCTCAGACAAAAACTTGTGAATAAGAGCCACAACAGTGGATGAATCAAGACCTCCAGACAAGGATGTTCCGACTGCGACATCAGATATCAGCCGATATTTGACAGCCTTTTCAAGCAGAAGTCCAAACTTCTTAATGTCACCATCTGTCAGGTTGCTTTTCGACTCCATATTTTCAAGGTTTTGCCGAAGATTTGTATACGTCTTGAGCTCAACCTTGCTATCCTTGACAATAAGCATTTGTCCGGGCAGTAGACGATTAATTCCAGCAAAAAAAGTTTCTTCTCCAGCGTCATGAATTCTGAACTTTAGATACCTATAGATACTTTTGTCATTGGGCTTTTTGGGCAGAAGTCCACTCTCAAATATTGGTGTAATCTCTGAGGAGAAGACTAATTTGCCGTCCGTAAGAATTGCATAGTAGAGCGGCTTAATTCCAAAGTGATCACGAGCGAGAACAAGCTTCTTCTCCCGTCTGCCCCAGATAGCAATCGCAAACATACCGTTGAAATGATCAAAGCAGCGCTCACCCCACATCTGATAGCTCGCTATGATCACCTCAGTATCTGACTGAGTTTTGAATGAATAGCCATGGGCCTTGAGCTTTGTCTTCAATTCTTTGTAGTTATAGATCTCCCCATTTTGAATGGCCACAAGAGATCCGTCGCTACTAAAAAATGGCTGATCTCCTCCCTTGATGTCTATAATTGCAAGGCGCCTGTTCAAAAGTGTCGCATCTGAGTCGGAGTAAATTCCTTCGCCATCTGGGCCACGATGCGCAAGTTGATGCGAGAATTTTTTGATAAGCACATCGTCCTTGAACCCACATATTCCAGCTATGCCGCACATAAGTTACATCTCGTGAAGAATTCTAATTCGCTCCTCAGTGGGCGGGTGAGTATTAAAAAGCGAAGCAAACCAGTTCGATACTTTGTTGTTTTTCAGAGGATTGGCGATAAATAGATGAGCTGTGGATGATGTGGCTGATCGAAGCGGTGTCTGGTCGGCCGATATTTTCTCAAGTGCACGTGCAAGTGCATCTGGGTTGCGTGTAAGAAGTGCGCCGGATGCATCAGCCAAATACTCACGACGACGTGATACAGCAAGCTGAATAAGCGTTGCTACAATCGGTGAGATGATAAGGACGACGATGAAGAGGATAAAAAATATAGGGTTGCGATTGTCACTGTCATCTCCGCCTCCCCACCACATTGCGCGCATAATCATATCTGCTGCAAGTGCTACAGTACCCACAAGGACAGCAACGATGGAAATGACCAATATGTCGTAGTTTTTGACGTGGGATAGCTCATGGGCAATCACACCCTCAAGCTCAGCCCGATTGAGCCTTTCAAGAATTCCAGATGTGGCACACACTACAGCGTGTTTGGGATTGCGGCCTGTGGCAAAAGCATTCGGTGCGGGATCGTCTATCACATACACCTTGGGCATTGGCAGTCCATCTGCAATAGCCAGATTCTCGCAGACTGTATAGAGGTCAAAATACTCTTTTTTATCGGCTGGATGGGCACGAACTGTGGCAAGCACGATCTTGTCCGACCAAAAATAGCTGCCAAAGCTTGAAAAAAGCGCAAAGATAAAGCCAAATATAAGAAATGTGTATGGGTCGCGGAAGTACAATCCCACGGCATAAAAAAAGAAGGATATAAAAAGCACGAAAAAGCTTATGATAAAAGCTGTACGAATCTTATTCTTCGCAATCTGCGAATAGATTGTCATAAGAATATTTTATCAGACTCTTTGGCAAAGCACCGCCCAGTAGATATGTCTTTCTTAGAAGCTCACTTTCACGCTCTTTTTTGCTTCTTCCTCGGCCTCAAAGAATTCAAAAGACTTGAATCCAAAGCTGTTGGCAATTATATTGCTTGGGAACTGTTGAATCTTGGCGTTGAAGCTTAGGACATTGCTGTTGTAGAACTGGCGGCTGTATGCCACTTTGTCTTCAGTGTCCTCAAGCTGGCGTTGCAAATCTTGGAAATTGCTACTTGCCTTAAGATCAGGGTAAGCCTCAGCTACTGCAAATAGGGATTTCATAGCTTCTGTGATCATGTTATTGGCTTGTGCTTTTTCAGCGAGTGATCCGGCCGACATAAGAGATGATCTGGCTTTTGTGACATTCTCAAATACTGATTTCTCATGCTTAGCGTATCCTTTGACCGACTCCACAATATTTGGAATAAGATCAAGTCTGCGCTTAAGCTGGACATCAATACCAGATAAAGCTTCTTGAATTCGT
The DNA here is from genome assembly GCA_964401915.1 of uncultured Gammaproteobacteria bacterium. Lineage (GTDB taxonomy): Bacteria > Patescibacteriota > Microgenomatia > UBA1406 > GWC2-37-13 > CAZGZD01. Next base: position 31,484 of record CAYOAI010000005.1, on the reverse strand, counting down.
GTTCGAAGTGTAACGAGGCTATTGTAAGTTCCTATCACATAAAGGAGCAGCACTCCGGCTGCAATAAGTAGTATTACTGTAAATGACATAGTATAAATATCACCTCCTTGTGATTAACACTAACATTATATCACCCTGGACAAAATTGCAACCGAAGAAAAAAAGCAAAAGTACACAAAAAAGAAATTAGAATTTTGACCTTAAATGCTTTGTTATAAGTTGAAGCTTCTTGACTTTGATATTGTCACAACAATCTATTCCAAAAAATAGCACTTTTGAGGCTAAAAATTGTTGTTGACAATAATATAAACTATAGTATACTCGATATGATTTACGAGTTCTAAATTTCTCAAAAATGCCAAAAAAATCAGCATCTTCAACAAATAATTATCTCTCAGAGCTCCAAGATAAGCTTCGCGGAAATACAGTCAATCTCATACTCGGTATTGCGATCATATTAGTCGTCATATTCGGAGTTGTCATTGCGGCAAGCAAGAGTGAGAATGGCCTGTCTCCAAAAAGCATCGCAAAGTTCCTGCAGATGAAAGACAAAGAAGTGGCTCCCGCCCCTCAGGAAGAGAAAAATGAGTATGTAGTTCGTGAAGGCGACTCTCTTTGGAGTATTGCTGAAGCTAAATACGGATCTGGGTTCAACTATGCAGATATCGTATCTGCGAATAAGATTGAGAATCCAGACATCATCGAGAAAGGTCAGAAGCTTATTCTCCCACGAGTAGCACCAAAAAATGCCACTGTCGGCGAATCAATGACGACAGGTAGTACTCAAACCACAATTCAATCGACCGAATACACAGTCAAAGATGGTGATTCTCTGTGGAGTATCTCCGTGGCAGCATACGGTGACGGATACGTGTGGTCAAGGATCGCAAGTGAGAATAATATAGTAAATCCCGACTACATAGAGCCAGGTCAGAAACTCAAACTCTGGAAGAAGTAATCCCCAATGTCATTCCGAACTTGTTTCGGAATCTTTCTTATAGATCCTGAAATAAATTCAGGATGACTCAAATAAACAGAAGTCACTTCTTCTTACCCTCTTTTTTACACTCAAGTCCAATCCTTGCAATAATCTCTTCGCAAAACTGCTTTTTAAGGCTGCCAGTCGACGAGGCTATATTCTCATCTGCTATTCCAAGGACTTCGGACTTGGCAGTATTGGTCACGTGCTCGACCGCGCGCCCTACACGATCATTCTTCTTTTTTGGCTGTATAAAGCGAGTGAAAATGCTACTGCTCTCAACAGAGTCTGATATATGATTGTACTGCTCGATTCCGTAGGGCAAGAATTGAAAAAATCCATAGATCGCAAATCCCCAGATCAGAAGCCGACCAATAAATCTCATAATATGATGATAACAAAAAGTAGCGGCTATGTGTACTGTGGGTATCCAGAGATAAGAAAGTTGTCTCCAAAGCTTTTGTGGGTGGCAGATGCAAGATGCAAAGAATCCTTAATGCTTGAGATGGCACCCGATGGAGTAAAGCCAATTCCATCTGCACCGATCAAAATAGGTGAGTAGAAACCATATATGCGATCGACAGACTTTGACTCCAAGAAGCGAGTAATAGTCACCCCACCGCCCTCGACAAACACACTCACGATGTCCCGCGTAGCCAGATCAGTAAGTAATGTGGCAATATCTATCTCAGAGCCTGAATAAGAAAGTATTGAGATATTTGCCTTTTTGAAGGCTTCAACTCGAGAGCTCTCTGCCAGATCTGTAGTCACGACCAACACATGTGAATCTCTATAGACTTGGCCTTTAATAGCAGTCTTAAGCTTCGGATCGAGAATAATGCGAAGCGGGTCTCTCGCATTCTTACTCCTTGCTCCAAGATGTGGATCATCGGCGGCCACAGTATTTGCCCCCACAAGTATAGCCTGATACTGCCCCCGAAGTCCCCGCGCATACTCTCGAGCTTCTTCATTTGTGATCCACTTGGAATCACCACTTCGGGTTGCGATCTTACCATCAAGGCTTGCGGCATATTTGACTGCGACAAATGGCCTTTTTTTAGCATGAAATACAAAGTAGGCCTCATTAAGAAGCTTTGCTTGTTCCTCACACACTCCTATGTCCACCTTAATTCCTGCTTTTTCTAAAGCTGCCACTCCCTGCCCTGATACTGTGGGATTTGGATCAAGAGTGGGAATCGCGACCCGTGTTATGCCAGAGGCAATGATCGCTTTTGTGCAAGGACCTGTACGCCCTATATGATTACACGGCTCAAGACTCACATACAAAGTTGCACCAGCCAGACTGCCCTTTGGCTTACTCAACGCTTCTATCTCGGCATGAGGAGCGCCGACGCGAGTGTGATAGCCCTCGGCTATGATCTTGCCATCTCGGACAGCCACAGCCCCCACCATAGGATTGGGATTAGTCCAACCAGCCCCAAGTGCAGCCAGTTCAATGCACCTTTGCATAAAGAGCTTGTCCTGATGTGTGGAAGCGGTCATAGACTATATTTTTTCTAAAGTATGTCCGAGCTTTTTCTTTTTGGTCATTAGATATCCTTTGTTGGTCGGATTTGAAGCTATCTCAAGAGGCAGTTTTTTCGCAATCAGAATCCCATACTCTTCAAGCTGTTTGAGTTTGCTGGGATTATTGGTCAGAAGCTGAATTTTACTGATCCCCATATCGCGGCAGATGTCGGCAGCCACCTCAAAGTCCCGCGCGTCCACAGGTAGGCCAAGTGCGTGCTGAGAATCGACCGTATCAAGACCTGTGTCCTGGAGAGCATAAGCTCTGATCTTATTGGTCAGCCCCACTCCTCGCCCTTCCTGATTGAGGTAAATCAGTGCTCCTTGCTTATTCTCAGCTATGATCTCAAGGCTTCGTGCAAGTTGCTCTCCGCAATCGCACTTCAAAGATCCAAAAGTATCACCAGTAATACACTGTGAGTGGATTCGCACAATCGGCGCGTCATTTGCTAAGCCTCCCACATGCAGAGCCACATGCTCACGGTTATCATCATATGATCTATATACATCTATGATAAATTCGCCGTATTTTGTTGGCAGCTTTGAAGATGCAACTTTGATGACTGATGGGGTGCTATCTGTAATACAGGGATTTTGCTTCACATAAGTCACGAGATCATCGACGAGTACGATCGGGATATCGTGTTTTTTGGAGAAGGCGATAGTCTCGTCGAGTGTAGCTACATCGCCTGAGTCGGACAGAATCTCACTCAATACTCCACATGGGGTAAGCTTCGCAAGTTTAAGAAGATCGATCGTCGCCTCAGTGTGTCCGGCTCGCTCGATTACGCCGCCAGGTCGTGCCACAAGAGGGAATATGTGACCTGGACGAACTAAATCCGCAGGAATTGAGTCATCATTCGCAATTGTCGTTATTGTACGTGCGCGATCTACGGCCGATATCCCAAATGCCTGCATATTGAGCCCGTCGGCTGTGACTGTGAACTGGACTCCAGTCTCCTCAGTGTTATCTGATTTACTTATCATAAGGGGCAGATCAAGCTTTGACGCTTTTGCCTGAGTGATCGGTACGCATATCATCCCGCGGCAGTTCTGCAACATGAAGTTGATCTTTTCCGCAGTCACATGCTCAGCAGCGAAGATCAGATCGGCCTGATTCTCACGATCTGGACTGTCCACGACAATAAGCATCTTGCCTTTTTTTAAAATATCTATCGCTTCTGGAATTGAAATATAGGGATTCATAGATTGTTTAAAATGCTTACCATTTTGAGTGCAGTACGCGCTGCCTCGACTCCTCGGTTGTCAGTCGTACCCTGTGCTCGCTCAAGGGCATCTTCAATACTATTAACGCTCAGGACCTGAAAGATCACCGGCACGCCAGTCTTGAGGCCAACATCGACGCAGCCTCGGGCACACTCATTGGAGACCTGTTCAAAATGATAGGTATCTCCGCGCAGGATAATCCCAAATACGATAATCGCGTCAAAGTTACCTGTCGTGGCCAGCTTTTGAGTTGTAAGTGGTATCTCGAGTGCACCTGGTACACGCACAATCTTGATACTCTCACGAACTACTCCAGACTCAGCCAGCGTATCTATACAGTTTGCAACAAGTGAGTCCACGATCTCTTTGTGATACTCAGCAGCAACAATCGCGATGGATGGATTTTGCTTAGGATTTTTTGTCATACGCATTTGTGAACTTATGAATATATTTGGCTACAATATCAAGCTCGATATTGACCATATCGCCAACTTTGATCGCACTCATTGTCGTATGTTTGAGGCTGTGGGGGATGATCCCAACACTGAATTGATCACTATTCATTTCAATCACAGTAAGCGATATGCCGTTTATAGCAACAGATCCCTTCTCGACAATATAGATTGTAGACTCTGGATCGATCTTAAAGCGAATGATTCTACTTTCTCCCTCCTCAACAATTGAGAGCACCTCGGCTCTTGTGTCTACATGGCCCTGCACCATATGTCCGCTCATAAGGGAGCTTGCTGTAAGGGGAAGCTCAAGATTGACAGACGAATCTGCCTCAAATCCGGCTATGCGCCTTATCGTCTCAGGCATGATCTCTACATCAAAGGAGTCGCTCTGAGGCTCAGAGATGACAGTAAGGCAGACTCCATTTACAGCAATACTTGTGCCAACTTCGAGCTTTGAGATCAGGTCAGGGCTTGCAGAGATTGTGTAGATATCCCCTGTTATCTTCTCTATCTTGCCGATGTGTGTGACTATCCCTGTAAACATAAAAAAACCCCCAATCGGGGGTCATAATATGCGCTACGCAGGCGTAGCTTTATCCTTCTTTCATTCCGACTGTACGGCCGGCTCTGGTAATTCTCCAGATCATGTCACTTTCATGACTCGTGGGCTATCATCTCAAGACTCTTGAGATACCACCGATTGGGACTCTCACCCAACCCCCGAAGGATACCTATATTATAGCATATTGCGCCATCTCTGCTCCAGGGCTATTTACCACCATGATTTTGTATAATAGTGGAGATATGCGGGTGTAGTATAGTGGTAGAACGCGACCTTCCCAAGGTTGAGGTGGGGGTTCGATTCCCCTCACCCGCTCCAGATGAATATAAAACTGAACTTCACTAAATCTACTTAAGCATACAACCCTATCTCGCATGCTTCATCAAGAGAATATCGTATTTTTGGTGATATAATCTTTTACAGTTCGGTGCCTAAACTCAGTTAGCAATAATTGAGCATGGCAAAAATCCCGCAAAGGAGAACGAGAGCTCCTCGTTCAACAACCTTTGCGGGTCATAGCTGGAAACGGCTATGGTAGCGAAAGCTACTAGTTGGCGAGGAGCTCTATTTATTTATACTCGCCAACTTCGTAGAAAGGAGGTGAGATAACATGAAAAAATGTAAAAGCTGTCAAAAAGAAATAGATGTAAAAGCTAAGAAATGCCCTTATTGTCAATCAGACCAAAGAAATTGGTTTATGAAACACAAAATCATAACAGCAATACTTATCTTTATTCTTATTGGCGTTATTGGTTCAACTGGAGGAAAATCAAAGAATAAGGCATATACAAATTCAAAGGGCACAGTCCAAAAACAAGAGCAAAAACAAGAAAAAGCTCCTGAGCCAATGAAAATTGTGGTGGCTGAGCTTGCTGATGATTTTGACTCAAATCAAGTTGCTGCCGAAAAAAAGTGGAATGGAAAACTAGTTCAATTCAGTGCTGAAATAACAAATATCACTGACTCTGGACTGTCGTTTAGCAAAATAGCATCCAAGGAATTTTCTTTAACTCAAATCGGCTGTAGGATAAACAACAAAGATCAAGTTCTTTCACTTAAAAACGGACAAACCGTTACAGTAAAAGGGGTCGTTGGAAATCAAACGATAGGAGTTATCGAGGTAAGCGACTGTCAAGTTGTTAAATAACAAAGTGAGTTTGTCATATTTAAAACCCCATTTATTTTTGGGTGAGTGTTTTATTTTTTAAATTGCAGATTATTGTCGACTATCAAGCGATCTCTTCATATAGCTTCTTGGCGACTTAGGATGTAAAATTAGATTTAGATTTAACAATTAGTGCCGAAGTAGCTCAGTTGGTAGAGCAACGGTATCGTAAACCGTAGGTCGTGGGTTCGAATCCCACCTTCGGCTCATATTGAGTTTTCTGTACTATAATACAAAGTGAATCTATGAAAAGACTTCAGAGACACACGAATCGCTCAATAAAGCAAAGATTTACTCTTCTTGTGATCCTGCTTGTCAGCACAGTGGTGCTGGTCTCGACACTCGGCGTCTTCTTCCTTATCAATGGCTCGCTTTTCGTCGGCCGACTATTTAGCAAAAAAGCAGATACCCAGCAAGGCCCTGCTGATTTCTATGGCACAGTCAACCTCGATGAGATCCAGCCTGCCACAAATAGCGCATATATAGCCGTCACAGGCTCCACAAATGGTTTTGACAAGGTCGAATTTTATATAAATGGCGAGAAGGTAAAGACTGCGTCGGTCGACTCATCGGACTCATTTTCCGAGGAGATAGGCGAGCTTACTGAGGGTGACAACAAAGTATATGTAAAAGGCATAGCCACAGACTCTGACAAAAAAAAGGAGTCTGACTCCTACACCGTAAACTACAAAAAAGCTGAGCCCACACTCACAGTCACGAGTCCACAAGAGGGAGAGACAGTGGGCCGCGAAGACCTCAAAATTGAGGGCACGACGGACAAGGGCAATACAGTACAGGTCAATGGATCACCGGCTGTTGTGAACGTCGAGGGCAAATTCACGGCTATGGTAATCCTCAAAGAAGGGGAGAATAAAATCAGTATAAAAGCAGCAGACAACGCAGGAAATACAAAAGAGCAGGTACTTACCGTCAAGTACCAGAAGTGACAAAAAAAGCTTTGTTAGTTTTTTGTCATCCCGAACTCGTTTCGGGATCTTATACCTCATTTCTAGATGCTGAAACAAGTTCAGCACGACAAGTATGCCTCACCCAGAATCTTTTGAAAGCGCAATATCTCCCTCGTACTCGTAGGCTATCAAAAATAGCGCTAAAATGAGCACAAAAGGGTGAAGGAGAATATTGTCAAAGAGTGAAAAGATTGATAGAAATACTACGAAATAAAGCGCGCTCTCAGAGATCCGTGCCAAAGATATAAGCACATATATCAGTGCCACAAACCCCAGTATTCCACCAGTTGCCAGTATTGTCACAAAGCTTGAGTGATATGATCCCGCAGCATGAGACTGAGAGTCCAGATCAGTACCGCGTAGCACTTCCGGCTTGATCCCTCGCAGATGATTGTAGCCGACCCCGAGTATGGGATTGCGTCTGAAAAGCTCGATACCGGCAGCGTCGTCCTTGATCCTGCTTTGGATTGAGTTTGTCCGGAAAATCTTCACTCCCTCGCCCCCTGGCTTTGGAGCAAGCACAAAAAGAAGTACGCACACGACAATGCCCGCGATAAGCCATCTTGTCATTCGGTGCCGTGTCATATAGATTGCAACCGAGACCAAAAGCGCGAGATATCCACCCCGTGCAAAGCTGAGAATCAAAAATACCGCGTTGAGTGACATAAGAGTCATGCGGATCTTTGCACTGACAATTCTGTGCTTTGTGTCCATGAGGAGTGCCAAAAAGGTCAGTCCATAGATTGCTGCCGCGACCGAGGTGTCAAAAAATAGCCCAAATGCTCGGTACAGATGCTCATCCCACCCAAGATAAAAAAGATTGCGAAGATTCGGGTACAAAGTATATTGCACAATGGTGAATACTGCAGTAAGTACGGCAAATATCAAAAATACTTTTTTGAATACTTTAAGATATGGCTTGTGGCTTTGCTTATGATAGGCAAGATGCAAAAATACTGAAAAATATAGAGTAAGCCGTGCTAAGTACAAAAAAGCCACTACATTCTCAAATGTACGAAATCTGACGATCGAAACAACGAGCGAGATAGCAAGCACTCCCAGGAAGACATATACAGCTCGGAACTGCCTACGACTCCACAAGAATACCTCAAATCGATACTGAATAAATAGACTGATGAATAGACTCAGTACAAAAAACTCAAAAATATATCCGTTGATACTCTGACCAAAAAAAGAAATTCGGCCAAGATTGCCAAGAGCAAGCGAGGCAAAAAGTCCAAGCAATAGAGATGCGTTGATCATAAGCCTTTTTTATCAATATAGAGATACTGATAGAGCTTTGCTCGCACAAGGTAGGAGTGAAAACTCATCATAAATGTATACGCAAAGCCAGCGGACCCATCCAGAATCCCTAGTCGAAAAATATATAGATAGATAAACTTAAGCAGTGGGTAGAGAACGACAGATACTATGTTCACTCGCCTGCCTTGACTCTCAAGCTCACGGGCGCGGAGTGTGGAGTAATGGTTGACTTCGCCAATAAACTCAGCGATTGTCGGGTGAGGTCTGTGAATGATGGCATTTTGAAGCTTTGATATTTGTTTATTTGTTGTGAATTTTTCGTGCACAGTACCTTCCCACGTGCCAGAATTTTTCTGATAAAGTCGGATAAATCCACGACTTCTGGCTGTCCACACATCTCCATATCGCACTTCTCTACCCCAGAAGAAATCACGTCGTTTAATATAGTACGCACTTACACTGGGATTTTTCATCTTCAGCATAATCTCGCCAGCTAGGGCGTCGTTTACCTCTTCATCTGAATCAATATGTAGTATCCAGTCCCCTATAGCGCGCGAATCTGCAAAATTGCGCTGAGTGGCGAAGTCACCGGAAAGTGGTCTGCTGTAGACTTGTGCTCCAAGGCTTTTCGCTCGCTCGGCAGTCTTATCAGTCGACTCGTCATCAACGATAAGCACTTCATCGCAAAACCTAAGTGAATGAATCAGCTTTTCTATATCAGCTTCACTGTTTTTGGTTAGAATGACTACTGAAAGCTTCATAGTATGAAAATAGTATACTGCATTAGGCGTAGGCAGCCTTTATACATTACGCCCCCTATATACGCGCCAGGCAATGTGCGCACAAGCCACACAGACTATAGACTGAGTCACAACAGTCATGACTGCCGCGCCCATACTTGCATTATGAGGAATAAGTAGTAGATTCCCCAGAATATTCACAGCAAGCGCGAAGACTCCGAACTTAAGCACCTGCTTTTGTTTGTGTGCTGCAAATGCGATTGAGCTAAAAAATCCAGACATCACAGATACAAATGTGGCGGCCGAAAGAATCATCAGAGGCAGAATTGCTTGTTGATACTGGGCACCGGCGATCAATAGAATGGCCGGCTTGGCACATACGGCAGTCGCACCTGTTGCAAGCGTCGCAACAATAAATGTCCAGAGTAAGTATCTTTTGGCCTGATATCTAAATTGAGAAGTCTTCAAGATACGAGAAAAATGAGGATACAATGTCTGAGTGAAAAATCCGCCAAATACGACACTCACCTCAAAAAATCTGTAGGCAAGTGAGTAATATCCAACATCTGGCGTAGTTGAGGGATTGAAGTAAATCGAGAGAATAAGCGTATCCACTTTGAAATACAAAGTCGCAACCACAACCCACACGCCAAAGGAGAGGGACCTCCGAAGTGTCTTTTTCAAAAGCTTAAGGTCAAAATTAATTTGCAGTTTAGCCCCTTCCATCAGCATTATACTGACAATAAAGCCAATAAAAGCTGATCCAGCAATACCCCAGATAAAGTACAAAAGGCCAAGGTTGAAATATACACCAACAAGAGTCAGAAAAAGCAATAAAGCTGACGATGCAACCTGAGCAATCATCATCTTTTGAAATTTGAGTCTTGCCTGAAATACCGACCAGATGATAAGAGACAAGTTAAGGAAAAACTGACTAATCAGGCCAACCGAAACCCCAATACGAATAGTAGACGCGTATGGCAGTATGAATATTAGTATCAGAAATACAACAGAAGCGAAGACTGAGAGCACTCCGCGTGCTGTAAATGCAACAGAGGTGAGTATGTCTGATTTATCTTGATCTGACGCTATTTCTCGAATTAAATATGGGGTGAGTCCAAAATCAGTAAGAATTGTGACAAACCCTACATAAGCGATAATAAAGCTATACTCTGAAAAAGTAATTGAACCCAGGTGACGGGTGAGAAAGTATATGGATATAAATCCAAAAATGCTCGTTACGGTCTTACCTACTACTTGATAGAGAGTGTTTGTGACTATTATTCGATCAGAGTTCATAGCTTTTTCTGAATATATCTCACTATACCAAGCGTCATCCCCGAAAGTACTGCCACATCAGCCACATACTGCAGAATCGGCAGTATATAGAAAGCGCGCGCATGTCGCACGTAGCGATAATTTTTAGCCACTGCCCAAAGGGCATAGAAGATGTGTATGAGGATAAATAGATAGAGAGCGAATATATTTTTTGTAGATATAAAATTCACAAGTATAAGTAGTCCCAAAAAATAGCGAAGATAAAGCAAAGGAGTCTGAGAGCGAATATATAGAGCCTCTCCATCGCCCTTTGCATATCCAAAGAACTGGCGAAAAGCCGCTATATATGTGCTTTTCTGAGGCCAGTAGACAAGCGCACTTTTCAGAACATTAAATCTAAATTCAGCTTTTTTAAGCTTTCGTGCAAACACAAGATCCTCACACGTATTGAGATACTCAGGATATCCTCCAACTGTGCGCCAGGCTCTCTTTGTAAAGCCAATAGAGCGTGATGATGGCAGATAAGTTGCTGGATCAAGCTTGTCCGGCATCACACAGGTATAGGCCGCAAGAGCTTTTTCAAATACATTATTTGTAATCGGAAGGTAGTATCCAGCAACCACATCAACTTCTTGTTCAAATCCGCGCGTCATCTTCTCAACCCAGTCTTTTTTGAGGATGCAGCCGACATCTGAGACTAATATGTATTCATTTCTGGCCTTTTTGATCGCGAAGTTCCGCCCCACTGATCTGCTTCCCTTATGAGCTAATACCTGTGTATTTTTTAGTTTTTTCTTCTGCTTAATTTTTGCAATTGTTTCATCAGTACTTCCTCCATCAATAAGAATAATCTCATCAGGTATCTTAGTCTGATCGATAAGAGAATCAATAAATGCTTCAATACTATTCTCCTCATTGAGGAATGTGGCGACAAACGATACTTTTATATTTTTTTCCATAGCTTTATATAAACTTCTGTGACATCATTCCAACTTGGAGGAACATATACCGGTCTCCTGCTTTTCTTGTAATTCAGAATTGCGGTTTCCACATCATCTGCAGACCTGCAGATCATTATATTATTAGCAAAAGGACTTAGAGTCAGATAGTCTTTCTTAAGTGGGTTTGTATAGACTGCTGCAACAGGCTTATTGTAAGAAAGAGCCTCAAGTATTGAAAGATATGAAGAAGCAAGTACGACATCTGACTTGCCTATATAACTCGAAAGATTTTCGACAAATCCGTGAACTTTCCCAAGTTTGGCAAACTTCGCTCTATATGAGCCATCTCCACATACTGTAAGCTCATACTGAACTCCCTGCTTTTTTAAATTTTCCAAAGCTTCAAGATATATATCGACTCCAATGTCTTCCTCCAGCCTGCCAATAAACAAGATTTTTAGCTTTGTACTATTTTTTTTTACTTTTAAGCTTGAAGTTGGAACTGGATCGACTCCACCATAAACCACATTGTCACTCGAAGTTCCATACCACTTTTTGATATACTCCCCCACATTGATCGTACCGCGGCTAATTTTTGCAGCAAGTCTTCTCTGTCGTATTGCTGCAGGCGCTGGTGGGAAAACAGTCTCATAGCCGTGGAACGTAGTAAAAAAGGATTTATGAGGATAGATAAACTTGAAAGGAAACCACCAATAAGCCACATCGTGAGCGTGAACAATATCTGCATTTTTAAGCAAATCTCGATTGCTCCATAGCCATTTCCAGATCCTAAGCTTTTTGAATTTATTTTCAGGAAAATAGGGGAGTCGAACTACCTCAATTCCTTTGTGTTTTTCTTTTGTTTTGAGAGATTTTTTGTGCTTTTCGGCTAGTATGGTTACCTTGTGTCCCTTCTTAATAAGCTCTTGAGACACTCGTAGAACATGCTTCTCTACCCCACCGATTGCAGGATAAAATCGTCTTGTGAGAAAAAGTACTCTCATGTTGAAGAGTATTGTAGCAGTTTATCGAAGTTTGGTTGGCGTTAGCTCATGCCTATGTTCTTACCTTCTAAGTGCACGGCGTATATCTTGCGCTTTTGCAGTATGTAGCTGGGTTGTAAATGCACGTAGCGATTCAAACAGAGGAGCATAACCACTAACAAACGCTTCGTATGTCATGCCACTTTGAGAAAGTTTTCCATATGCAGCGCTATCATGAAGAAAACTACCTCGAACATTTGTTGGGGTACGATATGTCATCAAAGCATTTCCACCAACAATGTAACTATAGTCAGCATGTCTTCCACTACGATCTGCTATGCTAAGTTCAAATGTCTTAATTCGCTCATTTGGATCTTCTTTAAAATTCGCACGAAGAGGACCGAGTTCAAGCACATATCTTCCATCATCCTTTTTTTTGCCAAGTGCACGAACAATCTGACCTGCTCTTGTAGCCACCGTATCGGCAAAGTAAAAAAGGTCGCATTCAAGAGCTCCTTGAAAAAAGTCCTTAGTCGACATTTTTGCACCAATTCCGCTCATCCAATCTAAAGAAGAGGCATGCGGAGCCAACTGCTCCTTCCATCTATTCACTGCATCTACTCCTGCCTCTTGCCGTCCAGCAAACCAAAAGCCAAAAACTGTAAGTCCAAGCCCTAAAGGCCACGAAGCCAAAGGCGGAATATTGGAAACTTCAGCAAGTAATTGTTCTGCAGCCATATTGACCTATAATATCACAGATGAGAGTATTATTCAATCTCTACTATGAATAGCTAGAAGACAGCCTTTTTGAAATGTGACTTTCACTAAGCGGTTAATAAAGATATTACTTATCCCGCGTGAGAAACCAAGCCTTAACGTCTCGTCCTTTAGAGGAAACTTGAGCCCCTCAGTCGCTACACCCATTACATCACCTAACACTGGGATAAGTGACAATCGATCCCCTACCTTACCCTTAATCTCAGCAGACTCCCCAATAATGAATATTTCCTGATTACCATCAAAATAGCAAATATCAATATCTTTATCTTTAAATGCAAGCGGCAAAAAAAGATTGCTGATCACATGGTCCACACGTCTCCCAAGAAGACCAAAAATGATAATTTTTTTGTAACCCCGCTTTACTGCATAGTCAACTGCAAGTTCTCCATCTGATTCATCTTTATCTTTAGGATATCTAATAAACTCCACTTTCTGGCGCTTGAGCTTACTTTCAGACTCTTTTGATATTGAATCCAGGTCGCCAATGACAATGTCGGGCATACAACTAACCTTTAGTGCATATTCCACTCCCCCATCGGCGCAGATGATCAAATCGTCATCTTCAACATAATCCTTTGCTCGACTAATATCCGCAAGATCTCCATGCAAAAAAATAATTGCTTTTTTCATTGACAGTATTGTAGCAATGATGTATGCTTTTGCATAGTATGCCGGTCGCACTTGAAAAAACGACCGAGCATATACTCGATCGTCATACAGTTGACCACTGTTAATTTGTGAATTCGTTGACGATCGGTATAATTTTGGGGAGCTCGTGTTTTGCGGGCTGAGAGTGCCGATTAGATCGGCTAACCCATCGAACCTGTACGGGTAATTCCGTCGGAGGGAACAATATGCACAAACCAACAGCCAGTCTATCTCTTCAAATCATTCCAACTGCTAAAAATAAAGAAGAAGCGCTGCAGATAATCGACAAAGTCATCGCACAGATTGCCGATTCAGGCTTATCCTATGAAGTAGGCCCTATGGAGACGACGATTGAAGGAGATCTTGACGTACTTATTGAACTTCTCAAAAAAGCACAACACGTAGCAATTGAGGCGGGAGCTGAATCAGTGTTTTCAAATGTAAAAATTATTTATAACCCCAAAGGGGTCATGACAATCAATGAAAAAGTCGATAAGCATCGCTGACTATCTATCACCTCTCATACTTGTGTCACTAATTCTAGTGTGGGCGCTTGCTGTCTGGATATTTCACATTGAGCCCTGGATTTTGCCATCACCATATCAAGTATTACAAGAGCTATACTTGTCAGCCGGACTTCTATGGCAGAACAGCTTGATTACAGTACTTGAGTGCATAATAGGGCTTATTATAGGAACCACAATAGGAATTACGACAGCCACACTCATACATTGGTCACGTGCTATTGGAAAAAGCTTATATCCGCTGATAGTCGTATCTCAGACTATTCCATTTATTGCACTTGCACCACTTCTGACAATATGGCTGGGATTTGGACTTTTGCCCAAAATACTGATCGTTGCACTCGTGACATTTTTCCCAATTACCATGAGCCTGATTGAGGGATTCTCACAGATTGATCGATCGACTCTACGGACTTTTGAGGCTATGGGGGCAAGCAAGGGGCAGATTTTTGGCTATATAACCATCCCATCGAGCATATCTCACTTCTTTTCAGGTCTTCGCATAGCTACAGCTTATGCATTTTTATCAGCTGTAATCGCCGAGTGGATAGGTGCCAAATACGGCCTTGGGATCATGCTTACTCGTGCCTCCCGATCTTTTTTGGTTGAACGAGTATTTGCAACTGTAGTCGTGATCACCATTATTAGTTTACTTATGATCTGGATTGTCGATAAGCTCCACAACTTCTCAACTCCCTGGATCAAAAACACAGCATAAATATATGAAAAAAAATATTGTGTTTGCATTGGTATTAATAGTTGCTGGTATTGCCGTATCTTTTGTTGTATATAGAAAAAATCTTCGCTCAATAGTTCAAAGTAAGCCTGACAAGGTGGTTGTGCTTTTGGACTGGACACCCAATACCAATCACACGGGGTTATATGTGGCGGACAACCTTGACTACTACAAGCGCCAAAATCTTGATGTTGAGATTATCCAACCTACAGAGGGCGAGGTGCCACAACTTGTTGCGAAGGACAGAGCTGATTTTGCAGTATCGGCTCAGGAAGAAGTAACTTTTGCCCGTGCCAAGGGGATACCGGTCGTATCAATAGCCGCTATCCTGCAGCACAATACATCTACTTTTGCCTCACTCAAGTCCGCCGGGATAAGGACTGCACATGACTTTGAAGGAAAGCGTTATGGAGGCTGGGGTACACCAATAGCCATAGCTATGCAAAAGGCCCTTATGAAAAAAGCTGGGGGAGATTTTGATAAAGTCCAACAAATCACCATAGGTAGTACCGACCCAATAAGCACTCTTGGGCGCGACGCTGATATCCAATGGGTGTTTTATGGATGGGAAGGGATAGATGCCAAGCTTCGAGGGATTGAGTTGAATCACATCTGGCTCAAAGACGCAGATCCTGCTTTTGACTATTACACCCCGGTTATCATAACGAGTGAAAAAAAGACGAGGGAGCAGAAAGACCTCATACGTCGATTCATGACCGCAACAAGCCTCGGCTATGAATATGCGGCGTCGCATCCTGACGCGGCAGCAGCTATTCTTATCAAGGCTGCACCAGAGCTTAATAAAAAGCTTGTCTCCGAAAGCCAAAAATGGCTAAGCTCAAAATACCAAGATGGAGAATATCAATGGGGCATACAAAAAGAGGTTGTCTGGGATCGATACGCATCGTGGCTTTACAAGCAAGGTCTTATATCTAAAAAGATTGACGCAAAAAGCGCTTTTACCAATGAGTTTTTGCCCAAAGTACAAGTAAATGAGTAAAAATACTAAGTTAAGTGTCGTGGGTTTATCAAAAGTATTTAGCGATAAGGTCGATAGTACAACCGTCGCAATAAAAAATATCTCTTTGGAAGTGCAGATGGGTCAGATATGTACAGTAATTGGTCCCTCAGGCTGCGGGAAAACTACCCTACTTGATTGTATCGCGGGCATCAGCCAACCAACCAGCGGCTCAATATCTATTGATGATCAGGCACCTAGAAAAGGAGCGGTATCATATCTAATGCAAGATGGAGCTATGCTGCCGTGGCGAACAACCCTTGACAATGTAGCACTTGCACTCGAACTACAAGGAATTGATAAACATAAGGCGAGAACTCAAGCTCACTCAATCCTTAAAGAATTTGGACTTACAAGCTTTGAATCACACTATCCATATGCCCTATCAGGAGGAATGCTGCAGCGGGCTGCGCTTGCCCGCACATATTTATTTGATCGTGATATCATGCTGCTTGATGAACCTTTTGGCAATCTTGACGCTATAACCAAAATGAATATGTATCAGTGGTTTTTGAACATATGGCAAAAACACAAAAAAACTGTGCTTTTGGTCACACATGATATCGATGAGGCAATTCTCATGTCGGACAGGATTTATGTCCTTTCTCCCCGTCCAGGCCGGATAATTGGAGAGGTAGATGTGCTTCTTCCCAGGCCAAGAAAGCAAGAGATGCTTACCAACTTACAGTTCATCTCAATCAAAAAAAGAATATTGGAGCTTCTCAGCAATACTCCAGCAGAGGAAAAAGACTGATATAAAAAATTGAAGGAGGTAGAAAGTATTCTGTGGGCCTGAGAGGGATCGAACCTCTGACCTTTCGGATGTGAACCGAACGCTCTACCACTGAGCCACAAGCCCTATACAACTGCTATTATACCTAAATAATTACTTGTTTTTTGTGCTCAAACTCTCTACAATCAAATCTTATGAATATCGTGAAGAAAATACTTGATTTTGTGATGGAGATTCTGGAGACTATCACATTTGTGGCCTCTCTTTTTATTGTCGTATATCTATTTATCCTTCAGCCAAATCAAGTAAAAGGAGCGTCGATGGAGCCGACATTTGTGACCAGTGACTATATATTTACAAGCAAAATAACATACAAAATGCGCAAACCCCAGCATGGAGATGTGATTGTATTTAAGTCCCCTGCAAACCCTGACATTGAGTTTATCAAGCGTGTAATTGGCCTACCTGGTGAGACTGTCGAGGTACGAGAAGGCGAAGTCTATGTAAATGATAGGCAAATTCCAGAAAACTACATATCAGCCAAGACAGAGGAGATACCGGGCGGAGTCCTCCAAGAAGGAAAGCCAATTACTGTGCCTCCAGATTATCTTTTTGTGATGGGAGACAATCGCCCAAGATCAAGTGACTCACGAGAATTTGGCCCAATTCCGGAAAGTAGTATTATAGGAGTTGTCTTTTATCGATATTTTCCATTTAGCAAATTAGGCGCTATCAAGAATCCTCACCTTTTTTAGTGTTTACCCCCAAGATTGTCTCTGCAATTTTTCTAATTATTGGAGTCGTGACCTCAAGGCTTCCTTTTACTTCATAGATAAGGCGACTGCGAGTTCGTGTCTGGATTATTTTGACATTCAGATTCTCCACATCGTCCTCAAGTTTTTGTATAAGCAAGTCACGGAGCTCTGGACTCAGATACTCTCCATCTGATGACAAACTGTAAAGGATCTCACGGACCGACTCTTCGGTCTGCGCAACGGTCAAATTCTCAGTCAATACTTTCTCATATACTTTCACCATGTCATCCTCACGATTGAGACGTGAAATGAGAAAAAGGTGACTTATAGATATCGTCTTTGAATAATACCCATCTATGATGATTGAGGGTAGCTTATTGAGCCTGAGGATATGACACACATAAGACGACTTTATATCAAGTCCTCGGGCAAGATCAATTGTACGAAGACCATATTTGTCCTTAAGAATTCTTAGAATTTTTGCCTTTACAAATATATCTACCTCCCCCAGCGCCTGGGTGAAAAGCTTGTCGACTTCGTCAGTCACGGCAGTTATTGAAGTTTTATTAATTTGAGACGAATACGTATTTTTTGCCTTTGAGTGTCTTAAATGCCACCTTGCCTTGTGCTGTAGCCACTATTGTAAAGTCGCTGGACAGCAAAGTACCTGGTCCAGCCTGTACCTTACTCCCCTTTTGGCGGATGATTACATTACCAGGCGCTACTGTCTGCCCTCCATAAAGCTTGACTCCCAGTCTCTTTGAGCGAGAGTCGCGATTACCTGATGCGGCTTTTTGTGACTTTGTATGTGCCATATTAGACTTTTGTGATCTTTAATTTTGTATAGACGGGACGGAATCCTCGTGTTCGACGATATCTGACTTTAGCTTTAAAGCGAGCAACAAGAGTCTTATCTCCAAGAAGCTCCTCGACTATCTCTGCCTCAACTTGCGCTTTTATATTTGGCGTGCCAAGATCAAGTCCTGATCCATCTTCTCCGAATACAGCCAAAGTCTCAAGAGCCGTAGTCTTCGATTTACCCTGTAGAATTTTTTCAACGATTATCTCGTCTCCTTTTTCAACTAAGTATTGCTTGCCACCTGTGCGAACTACCGCGTATTTAGCCATATAAGGGCTAATTATACTTAACTGTTGGCTTGTCTTCAACGCCAGATTAAGATGGAACCAAAGCGAGGCCTATTAGTGTACTCATAATTGCCGATCCTCCATATGATATGAAAGGAAGTGCAACCCCCGCAACAGGCAATATTCCCAGGTTCATTCCGACATTAACAAAAATTTGAAATCCAAGGTAGGAGGTCAACCCAACTGTATACAGATACATATATGTCGTATCAGAGTCTTTTTGAGTGGAGTATCCCAAAAGTTTCCTCACAAGCGCCATAATAATCATAAAATACATAAAAATAACCACAAGCCCACCAATGAATCCAAATTGCTCAACAAGTGAGGAATACGCAAAATCAGTGCTATTTTCTGGAAGGAAATATAGTCGAGACTGTGTCCCAAGTCCCAGGCCTCGTCCCATAAATCCCCCCGAGCCAACTGTGATGACGGCCTGAGTCATATTGTATGCCGTACCTTGTGTATCAATGTGCGGGTTAAAAAAACTCGTCACTCGAGCCTTTTGATATCCTTTTAAGAACAACCAGCCTACTGGAAGAAAAAGCATTCCAACTAAAAGAGCTATTAATATATATTTTTTTGGGACTTTTGAAAATAGTAAAATTGACAAATAAATACAAGCATACACAAGAGCATTTGCTAGATCTGGCTGCTTGAAAATTAGAAAAGTTGGAATGAGAAAATAGACAAGACTTTTGAGAAAAACTCTGGGCGAGTCGATATCACTTGCGTGTTCTGACAAATATGCTGCCATAAATACTATAAATAAGCTCTTCATAAACTCAGATGCCTGAAAGCGAAGAAAGTAAAAATCTATCCAGCGGGTCGAGCCATGTGAATTGACCCCAATCACGAAAGTAATTACCAAAAGCCCGATAAATACCCAGTAAAAAAAGTGGGCATTTAGCCGAAAAAACTGCCAACCAATTGACCGAACAACAAAATAGGCTACCAGACCAAGTAAAAAAAACACAAGATGATATATATGAAGGCCTGACTTAATTCCAAAAAGATTAAAAAAGCCAAAGAGAGCTATTGTACATGCTGGCAAAAGAAGTCGCTTCATTAGTATTCTTAGAGATTAAATTGAAATAATTTTTTGTTACTTTTGCTTGTTTATGCGACTTGGGAGGCCTATTCCGATTTATCGGAATGGGAGGGAACCCACTGGAGTCAGAAACAAGTAAAGTAAAAGGATTCTTAATCCTATTTTACTTTCTCAACCTTAAACTCATCTGATTTTATAAGTTCAGACACAAGGGCTTTGCGCTTGATCTCCTCTTCATGCTCATGTGGCCACTCTGGTAGATAGACAGTAACAAAATCACTAAACTCTGTGCCTATTTTTTTGCGTTCTCCCTGAATCTGGCGGATTATGTCACGCGCTGTACCTGCTGCTATAAGCTTTGGGTTTGTCGAAAAATCAAAACTCACAATCAGCTTTGATCCCTTAGTGTGCTTTACCTCGAGTACATTTACCTCATCCGCAATAAGGGACTCAACCTGTACCGAAAACCCAACAGAAGACTTCACAGTAAGTGCAGACAGCGGCTGGCGCACCTTAATGCCCTTTTCTCGACGGAGAGCATGGGCTGCCTCAACGACTCGTCTGGCCTCCTCCATCTCACGCTCAATCTCCATATCAATCGCCTTTTCATCAACTGTCGGCCAATTGGCAAGATGAATAGACTCCTCGCCAGTCAGATTTTTATAGATCTCCTCTGCTATAAAGGGCACAACAGGCGCCATAAGCGTACAAAGAGTGGTTAACGCTGTATGGCACGTTGTGTAAAATGCAATCTTATCTTGATCGTCTACTGCTGAAGGTCCAATTCGATCACGACTTCGACGTATATACCAATTGGAAAGATCATGAATGAATTCGCTATATTGAGTGATTGCACGGACTGAGTCATAGACATCAAGACTTGCGGTCGCATCTTTTACGAGTCCATTGAGTCGGGACAAAATCCAGATATCCAGAATATTTTTACTGGGGCTACCTAAATCTTTTGAGTTATCCCATCCATCAACTGATGCATATGTGACAAAAAACTTATATATATTCCAAAGAACTAAAAGAACTCCACGAACCTGATCGCGATATGCATCCTCAGATATCAGAATATCCTCACCCCGCATCACAGGTGAACCAAGTAGATAGAGTCTCAAAGCATCTCCCCCATATTTCTGGAGCATAGCTTTTGGGTCTGGATAGTTTTTGAAATTTTTGCTCATCTTGCGTCCATCCGTACCCAATATCACACCAGTCACTGAGACATTTTTAAATGCTTGTGCGTCATACAACGCAGCTCCAATAACATGAAGCACATAGAACCAAGCTCGAATCTGGCCTGTATATTCGGCAATAAAATCGGGGGGGAAGAAATCTTCCAGCTTTTCTTTTTCATTGAATGGGAAGTGTCGCTCAGCAAATGATGCAGATCCTGCCTCAATCCAGCTATCCAGAACCTCAGGTGTGCGACGCGCTGGCTTGCCGCATTTTTGGCATTTTACAATCACTTCATCTATTTCGGGCTTGTGAAGATCGGCAACTTTGCCTCCAGATGCTTTCTCAAGATCAGCTATTGAGGAGGGCACAAAGTATTCTCCACATTCGCACTCCCATACAGGCACCGGCGAACCCCAATAACGACTTCGAGAGATATTCCAGTCGGGCGCCGACTCCATACTCTTTAAAAATCTTCCATGTTTAAAATGCTTTGGATACCAATTTACATCTTCGTTGGTCTTTTGCATACGACCCTTAAGCTTCTGCACATCCACGTACCATGCGTTTTGTGGGTTATAAAAAAGTCGAGTAGCACATCGCCAACAATGAGCTACACTATGGGTATACTGATCATCTCGGTAGACTAACCCGCGCTCCATAAGATCTTCATTTACAGCTTTATTGACTTTAAGGTAGTACATCCCAGCAAATTTAGGAACATCGCTTTTTACTATCCCTTCATCATCTATATGAAACACCTGTTGAATATTGTCGCGATTCATGACGACAAGATCCTCTTCTCCGTATACGGCAAGAGTGACAATGCCTGTGCCCTCATCAGCTGTGACAAATTCCCCAGAGACAATGACAAATGCGCTCTTATCTTTTTCTACTTTGTAATAGTCATAGTGTGGCACAAACTCCAGTCCAACCAACTCGTGACCTTTGTATGACTCAATAATTTTATATTCAGGTTTTTTGTCAAGGATTTTTAGCGTACTTTTGGCCAGAATATAATGTTCTCTTCCCTGTTTTACTTTTACATAAGTGAGCTTGGGATTGACAGCAAGAGCCGGAGTTGCAATCTTGTTCCACGGAGTAGTTGACCAAGCCAGAAAATAAGTGCCAGGCTCCCCTTTTACTTGATATTTATAGGTTGTTGCGGACTCTGTGATATCTTTGTAGTTGTCAGCATCCATAGCGACTTCGAAGTTGGATACAGGGGTTGCGCAATGTGGGCAGTAAAGAGATACTCGAAGCCCTTTATATACATATCCCTTTGAGTAAAGTCCATGAAATACCCACATCACAGACTCCATATAATCCTTGTCCCATGTACGGTATGCATTCTCAAAATCCACCCACCGACCTATCCGATCTATATACCATTCCCAGTCGGCAGATACACGATTCACATATTTTTTGCACTCGTCAATGAATTTTTTGACACCTACCTTCTCCTCTATGTCCCGCTTTCTTTTAATGTCAAGTTCTCCCTCTACCTTGTTCTCAATTGGTAGACCATGGCCATCCCACCCCCACACTCGGCGAACTCGATACCCTTTCATCGTGAAATAGCGGCCATATAGATCTTTAGGTAGACTTGACAAAAGCGAGCCATAATGAGGCGTACCTGTCACAAATGGAGGACCATCCAAAAATGTCCAGTTCATGTCCGCGGGCCGAGCAGTTATTGACTTCTCAAATATCTTATTTTTTTTCCAAAAATCTATGATTTTTTCCTCAATCTCCACAAAATTAGGAGTTGATTCCACTGGCTTAAACATAGAAGTAGATTATAGTCGAAAGCTAAGTGTATCTCAATTTAAGAAGTGACTACAGCTTGAGGTTGTGGTGATTTGCGGCGGAAAATAACAATACCAAGAGCGGTCAATACAATAACTCCAAAAATACAAATATATGCAGCCGACTGGAAAATAGAATCTGTGGAAAAGTCCTGCTCTGCTCTTGCGCCGAATGTCCTCACAAGTCCACTCACATACCACATCATTAACCCAACTGGTCCATAAAGAACTGCCCACACACCACTAAATACATATCCTGCACCTACCACCTCAGTCTTGACTAAGGACAAGAGCAAACCAACTATACCAAATACAATCAAAGAAAAAATCCACAATACGACAACATTCCTTGTATAAGCTACAATCTGGTTTTGCAAGAAGAATTTTTGCTCGGCATCATACTGTGTTCTCTGAGCTTCATATTGTGTTGTCTGATTTTTATAGGAATCAGAAGTGTAGTCATAACTTGCTGTCTTGGGGTATTCAGGCGCTTTAGGCCCTTTTGGAGCAGGGTAAAATCCAAAAGTTGCAGTCACGACTGTAAGGACTAACAAAAAACTTAGTGAAAGAATATATCCTATCTTTAGAGCCTTCATATTTTGATTCTATGATAGTTTATACTGCGTGTCAAATGAAGTTATTTTTTGCGAAGAAATGCGGGAATGTCCCTTCGACTAGTTCACAGTGAGCTTGCCGAACTGCTCAGGGTAAACTTCTCCATTCCGTCACTTCTTTCTTAAGAAGGCTGGAATGTCGAATTCGTCATCGTCTCCCAATAGCTCGTCATCACTCAGCGATTCAGCCGCATCATGCGAAAGCGCTTGTTTGACTCGCGCATCATCTATTTCGTGGTGCTCACGAGATTCCTCTATCTTCTCTTCTTTATCATCTTCCTCAAGCACTGGAGTCGATTCGCGATCGTCCGCGCGAAATCTAAAGAACTTGAGTGAGCCTTCATCAAATTTGGTGGCGATGAGCGTGATCTTTACCGAATCTACCATCTTGTCATCAATCACAGCGCCAAAAATAATATCTGCATCTCGATCTACGGTCTTGGCCATGATCGATGCTGCCTCATCAATCTCACTCATTGTTAGATCAGATCCACCGACTATGTTGAAAAGAATTCCTTTAGCGCCTTCGATCGACACGTCAAGAAGGGGAGATGAGATTGCCTGTTTGATCGCAGCTATTGCTCGTTTTTCACCAGAGCCAGTCCCCATTCCCATAAGTGCTGTGCCTGAATTACTCATTATCGTCTTCACATCAGCAAAATCAACATTTATAAGCCCAGCTACAGTGACAAGCTCCGCGATTCCCTTTACCCCTTGATGTAGCACTGAGTCAATCCTTTTGAAGGCTTCAAGTATCGGTGTATTCTTGTCAATCGTACTAAGAATACGTTGATTGGGCACGACAATTAGCGTATCTACATTCTCCTGAAGTCGCTGTGTACCATCATCGGCCAATATGCGGCGCTTAGCCCCTTCAAATTCAAATGGCTTAGTGACAACAGCTACAGTGAGCGCTCCAGATTCCTTCGCAATCTCAGCGATAAGAGGAGACGCACCTGTTCCCGTGCCTCCACCCTCACCAGCTGTAATAAATACCATGTCAGCCCCCTGAATCTCCTCTTTGAGCTGTTCTCGAGATTCTTCAGCAGCTTTGTACCCTGTCTCAGGGCTTCCTCCAGAGCCGAGTCCCTTGGTAAGGCTTTCGCCAATTTGAATCTTGATCTCTGCCTTATTTGCAAGAAGCGCTTGAGCATCTGTATTGATTGCGATGAATTCAACACCTTCAATACCTCCATCATCAATCATGGACGAGACTGCGTTCCCTCCTCCTCCCCCAACTCCTATGACTTTTATCTTGGCTGGTTGCCCGGCTCTGGGTTTAATAAGCATATATTTACAAATTACGGAATAAACTGTTTGATAAAACTACGAACTCGACCCACAGATGAACCAAGCTTGAAATCTTTTAATATCTTGTTGAACTTTTTGATTCCGACTTCGTCCTCAATTATATTTTGACGGCCATATAAAATCAATCCCGTTGTGGTCGCATACTGAGGATCAAGAATCTCATCAAGTAGTCCCGTTACTTTTTGTGGACTACCTACTCGAATTGGCAATCTAAGGACTCGTCGTCCCACTTCAAGCATTCCGACAGTAAGCGCCCCACCTCCTGTGATCACGACTCCTGACGGGATGTGTTTATCATATCCACTTTGCTTAATCTCCTCACCTATCATCTTATAGATCTCCTCAAGTCGTGGCTGTATAATCCCCTGAATTACTGTCTTAAATGTCACATCATCGATCTTCTCAGGAAGATGAAGATCTGCAAAATTGAGCTTATCAAGAGGTCTATCCTCAGTCTCTTTAACCCTCTTGCCTAATTCTTGAGTAAGATATAGCTTAATACGCTCTGCAGACTCAAGAGAGACACGTAGTCCAACTGCAATATCATTGGTGATATGACGAGCTCCAATCGGAATAGATGAAGAGTGGGAAAGAGCGCCTTCAACATATAAACACAGATCTATCTTTCCGCCACCCAGATCAACAAGTACCACACCAAGCTCTTTCTCAGTGTCAGTAAGCACTGCCTCAGATGATGCCAGTCCACAAAAAATAAAACCACTATTTCCAATACCCAGATCAGTCAGACAGCGATCTATATTTTTCAGATTTGTCGATGATGCTGTGATAATATGGGTATCTACTTCAAGTCGAACCCCGCTCATGCCTACCGGATTTTTTATGCCTGCTTGACCATCAACTATATATTCTCGTGGGGAGACTTCAATAATCTGCCGGGTTGTGGATAGTGATATAGCACGAGCTGCCTCAATAACTCGAGCGACGTCTTCATCTGCGATCTCACCCTGGGGACTTGATACAGCAACGACTCCATGAGAATTGAGAGATGAGATGTGCGGACCCCCAACTGAGACAAAAGCTTCACTGATCTTATGCCCAGCCATTCTCTCTGCTTTCTCAACAGACTCTTCTACTGAAGCCGTAACTTGGTCTATATCAACAATGAGTCCACGGCGTACTCCTCGAGAAGGTGTAGAATTGAACCCTATAATGCGAAGCTCAGCATCTTCAGCAGATTCGATTGCGCAGGCTGTCGCGACTTTTGATGATCCAATGTCAATTGCAGCAATCAGTGTATCTGCCATATTCTTTTATATCAAAAGTTGTCCTTAATTACTAATTAATGGTTTATCAAATCTCAAATCTAGCACTTTAAAATCATGTCCAGCAATCGCAAACTGCTTTACAATTGTTGACATCTGATATGTCTGCAAATTTTTATCTTTTTCTGTCGTAAATAAAATCTGCCTATCTTTCAAATTTAATCGTATCATACTGCGACCTGCAATATCAATAGCATCAACCCGCATTCCAATTTCCTCAGTTTTCTTCAAAAAATAAAGGGCTGTTTGTAAATCTGAATATTCAATAAGATCTCCGGGCGAGAAAAACATGTAATTGAGTTTTTGGGAGTAAATGATTAAAGGAACAGTCGGCTTGCGCTTGACTTTCTCAAGAATGCGGCCGTCTGCTGAGAGTTGAAAATATCCACCCTGACTTACCTCAAGAGCAGCAATTGGCTGGCTCATCTCAACTGTCAGTATTATAGATGATGGAAACCTCTTCTCACTCACTATGCTTTTAAACTGAGGATTTTTTTTTGTAAGATCTGCCTCAAGTTTTTTTTGATTTAAAAATACTAAGTTTTCCCTATAATACAGCTCAATCCCACGAATGGTTGGAGGTGTTTTTGACTCTGAGTGAACCTCAATGCGCTTGATTGAAAATACTTGATCGAAAATATAATATGACAAAAATATAGACACACCAAAGGCCAGTGCAATAAAATAAAAAAGGAATTTTCTAAATATTTTCTTTTTCTTGACCGCTGTCTTTTTATCCAATTCTTTTACAGATTCTTTAGAGTGAGCAGAATTCATCGAATCAATCTGCCGCTGAAGTCTGCGAGGTATCTCAGTGGTATTTTTTTTTAGGTTCATCAAAAAATTAAATTGATTGAAATAATTTTTCAGTTGATAAGGACTAAAAGATCTTTTGAGGGTGCGATAGGTTCGTTCATAATCATTTAAGTGATTCGGCACTTGCCGTCCCTTTGAGTATTTCAGACAATATTGTATTGGTCGCATCCTGTTTGTACATAAATTTGAGACGAGCAAAGTTGTTTTTATACTGACCTATGTTCTCCAACATTTTCTCAGTGACGTTTAGAAGCTCGTCACTACGACCTGATTGATTGAATACCTCCCCCACTCCGTTATCTTTAAAGATCTGAGCCTGATGTTGCTGCTCATGATTAGCCGACCACGGAAGAGGAATAAAAAGCACGGGCTTCTTGAGTGCAAGGAGCTCAAAAAAAGTATTTGCACCTGCGCGACCGATGACAAGGTCAGATATGCTATAGACATACCCAATCTCATCCTCAAAAAAATGCTTACGCAAAATATAATTTTTGCGCAT
>CAYOAI010000005.1:0-4395 GCA_964401915.1 uncultured Gammaproteobacteria bacterium | reverse complement strand
AGTATGTGAGATCCTCCATATGATATAAAGGGAAGCGGCACACCTGTAAGCGGCATAAGCCCGACCATCCCAGCAAGATTAATTGTAATCTGAAGCGAAAAATAAGCGAGTATCCCGCCGGCAAGTAGTCTGCCAAATCTATCCTTTGAATTGGTTCCCGCTTTATAAATCTGATACAAAAGTATTGCAAATCCCAAGATTAAAAGTACGCTACCCACATATCCTAGCTCTTCGGCAATAATCGCAAATATAGAATCGGTGTGTGCCTCGGGCAAGAATAGATATTTTTGGCGACTGGCACCAAATCCCTGCCCAAAGAATCCTCCATTCCCAAGTGAAATAAGAATTTGATTCACATGATATCCAACACCGAGCGGATCATGACTCGGGTTGAGAAATGTGATAATTCGCTGAAAACGATAAGGAGACGTCTTGACCAGTACTATAAATCCAGCCACAGAAGCAGGTATAAGAAGAAGTAGGTAATGAAGATCTATTCCGGCCAAAAAATAAATAATAATGCTTATACCAAAAACAATCGAGGCTGTGCCCATATCAGGCTGTAGCATAATAAGCCCAATAAGTATCCCAAGTAGCATTATAAAAGAGAAGAATCGCTTGCGCTCTTTATGTATAAACCATGACGCGAGATAAAGAATC
This sequence comes from uncultured Gammaproteobacteria bacterium, assembly GCA_964401915.1. GTDB lineage: Bacteria > Patescibacteriota > Microgenomatia > UBA1406 > GWC2-37-13 > CAZGZD01. The sequence goes on along the minus strand of CAYOAI010000005.1, from coordinate 3,735 downwards.
ACACTTAATTTAGCAATTTCGGTTGGCTGAAGGCTAAAAAATCCAAGATCAATCCAACGCCTGGCTCCACCAGCAGCTGATCCAATGCCTGGAATTAGTACAGCCACAAGAAGAATAATTGTCCCAATCATAGACATAAATGCAAAGTAGTAAAGCTTGTGGTAGTCGATGAATGAAAATAGTGTCATTATAAATATTCCGGCCATAATCCACATTGCCTGAAGCTTGAAAAAATAAAAACTATCATGAAATTGTGTGGCGCTTGATACGGATGAGGCCTCAAATACAAAGAATATTCCAATCAAAGATAGAAGTATTGGAAAGAAAAATATTGAAGCAACTCCTGCTTTTTTGAGAGTCGGAGTACGTCTAAACTTTGAGACCATACTATCTATGGTACAAAAAAAAGAGCTATATTGCTATAAAGTCGTAAGTTTTTTGACTTCTTGATTAAAGGCACCTCCTCGATCAAATTCATTCGCAAATTGAGCGAATGATGTGGCCGATGGTGAAAAAAGTACATATGCAGCATCTGATTTAATTTGAGCGGCCCTTCTATAAGCCGCATCAACAGCCTCAGATAAAGAAGAAAGTACTGATGAGGTCTTGTTTTGGTATTTTTGGCTGATATCTATCAAGATCTCATCTGTGAATGTGCCTTTTACAAGGACTATTGAATTGACAGAATTCAACGCCTCAACAAGCTCAGTCGTCGGCAGATTTTTAGTGTCTCCACCCAGTATAAGCACAGTATGCTCTGGAGGAAAGCTTTTAAGGGCTGCGATTGTTGCTGCTGGTGTAGTTGAGGTGGTGTCATTGATAAAGAATACATTATCTTTTGTGCCCACTACTTCTTGCCTAAAGGGAACTCCCCTAAACTCACTTAAAGATGTCGCAATATGTGACTCGTTAATACCCAGCAATCGAGCGACTTCTGCGGCAGCTGCTGCATTTTCCACGTTATGTGGTCCCCTCAGGTATCTCATACTTTCTGCAAAGTCGCTTCCTTCAAAAAAATGGATTGTTCCTTTGCGATCATCCTTGCTTATAACCTCTTCCAAGTTTTTATTGGCTACCAGATGATCGTCGATACCTTGATAAAGGTAGATGGCTTTCTTATCCCATACGTACTCATCCATATCTTTGTAATAATTAAGGTGATCGGGAAAAATATTTGTAAATACTCCGATATGGGGACTGATATGCCGCCTGTGAAAGCCGCTGAGGTGCCAGGAAGGCAACTCAAGTATTACCTGAGTGTCATCTTCAATATCACTCAGAAGATTTATTGTCGAGACATTCGGAATGTTGCCACCTAGAAGTACATTTCGACCTGCTCTTTTGAGAATTGCACTTATCATATGTGTCACCGTCGATTTACCACGCGTACCAGTGACGCCGATTATAGGAACCGGACAGTGAGCAGCAAAAAAAGCAGACTCCATCTCAACCCTTATGCCAGTTTGCTCAGCTTTTTGAATCAGGGGATGAGTCCATGGGACAGATGGCCCTTTGAATATGATATCGGCGTTCAAAAAGTCTTCTTCCTTATGCCCGCCGAAAGTCGACTTGTACGAGATATCCTTGAGTTTGTCAATTGAAGAGGCAAGTTGACTTTCTATCCGAAGATCCGTCACAGTTACCTCTGCACCCATTTTATCCAAGAATTTGACCAACCCAACTCCCCCACCCTGAAGGCCAAGCCCTACAACAAGTACTTTCTTGTTTCTGAGTTTATTTGAAAGCTGTTCACTCAATAATTCATTCATAGTGCATTTTTGTTATAATCTGATTTTCTACCCAAATAGAAAGATATCCCTCGATACGGTTTTGCAACTTGAGATACTTTAAAACCCGCACGTCTCATAAATATAGGAATATTTCCTTTTAGATTATCATCGACATATTCCCATTTTTCAATAAGTCTTACTTCTGCTTTCAAAATCAATTTCCAGATTATATTTTTTGGCCGCCCTATATCTGCCAAAAGGAAAGCTCCACCAGGCGTGAGTATGCGGTAAATCTCTCGCATAGCCTCATGTTTCGCCTTATGCGGAATATGATGAAAAGCAAGCGTGCTAATCACAACGTCGAAGTAATTGTCTTTAAATGGCATCTTCTCAGCACGAGTACGTACTAAATTAGCATTTATATTTGACCTTCTCAATTTTTTGCGCGCAATTGACAAAGCTTTAGGGTCTGGATCTACTCCAACCGCTTCAATTGCTGGGTGCAATTTTTTAGCTTCAAGGAGAAGAGTGCCCGTAGCACAACCAACGTCAAGCAACCTATCATTTTTTTTAAGCCCGCTTAAGCTAATGGCCGTTCGCTTAAAAGATTTACCCAAACCCACAATCTCAAGCGAAAAGTCATAAATAGGAGTTAAAAAATTGAGATTAAAAGGAGGAATGATCTTGTACTTCATATTTTGGCAAACCTACCTTTTACTAGTTTAAAAATGCAATCATCAGTCCCAAAATTGCAAATACGACAGTGAGTATCCATGCACGCATCACAATCTTTGGTTCCGGCCATCCTCGAAGTTGAAGCCACAGATGAGCTGGAGCCACAGGAAAGAGCTTTTTCCCTCGGAATCTACGGCTCAAAAGCTGAAGCAAGGATGTGGCGATTTCAACCACAAAGACAGCGCCTATTATAGGAAGGACGAACGATTTACCCAATACCAGCCCAATAACAGCAAACATTGCTCCAAAAGACAAAGAGCCCACATCTCCCAAAAAAATTCGCGCAGGATAAATATTGAAGTATAAAAATGCCAAAAGCCCACCCAACCACACACCGATAAATATAGAGGTTGGCACATCCAGTATTGAGCGGGCTATTACCCAAAAAGCGGAAAGCGCTATCATCAGGACACCGGTCGACAGACCATCAAGCCCATCTGCAATATTTACAGCATTGGCAAAAGCCACAATAGTAAAGGTGGCAAAAAGAATATAAAAGTATGAGATTTTAAAAACTCCAAAAAAAGGAACGTTGATAAAATCAATTTTAAGTCCAAAATAAAGTGCACACGAGACTATAAGCGCCAAAACAACTTCAAGTAACAATTTATGCTTTAGCCTCAATCCAATAAAACTGCTTTTTTTCCAGAAAAACATTTTATTTAGGTCGTCAAATAGACCCAAAATTGCAAAGCTTATGAAAGTAAATAACAATATAGAGATCTCAAGCGATTCAGATGCATAGTTGGAGATTACCTGTCTATTAAAAAGGCGAAATAAAAAAGTAAAAAAGCTAAAAAGAATCACGGTTATGCCCACAATAAGCACTCCGCCTCCGACCGGAGTACCAGCTTTTTTGAGATGGAACTCATCATAGATTGGAGTACGCTTGTTGAAAGGATCTTTTGTCTCCTGATGAATCCTTCTGAAGCGAGATCTATACAAAAAATTTATAAATGGCACGATTAGTATCGAATTGAGAAGGAATGATGCAATTGTTGCAAAAAGATATATCACCATATATTAGTATTTAAAAGCCCAGAAAAAGAATAATCTTCGGAATAAAAATAAAGCACGCACACGTAAATGCGCCCGCTGCATAAATCAGCATAGCCCCAGCTGCAGCATCTTTGGCAAATTTGATACTCTGGCGCCACTCTACACTTATTGCATCATTGGTCGCTTCAAGTGCTGTATTTATCATCTCAATAACAAGTCCTGTCGATATAAGAATCACAATAATCAAGCATTCAATATAAGAAATTCGAAA
>CAYOAI010000004.1:0-61940 GCA_964401915.1 uncultured Gammaproteobacteria bacterium | reverse complement strand
CAAAATTATCAGCAACAGACTCTATATTACTCTCACAAGTCGCAAGACTACTTCAAAAGTAGCAAAAGGGAGAATATTTGTTAAGTTGTTATTCAAAGTTTGAATACAATAGATCCTTCTTTATCGGTCCTTCTTATTCGGACATTGTTTTTCACAAGTATTTGCATGAGGGAAGGAGCGGGATGGCCATATGTGTTTCTGGCTCCGACACTTATAATCCCTTGTTGAGGGTTAATCTTTTTAAGTAGATCTTCTGTAAGCCCATTTTTTGATCCATGATGAGGCACCTTGAGTATCGTGATTTGTGGCAAATTCATATGTGCTAAAATGTGGGATACTTCAGGCGTGAGATCTCCAGTAAAAAGTACGTTCGTTGACCCTTCGCTATAGACAATCGTCTGAGAAAATCCATTTACATCTATAAGTGGATCGGGAAGATCAAACGACTGATGAGAATTATTTGTTGACTTCGGTCGGGAGTTTTTGCTTATAAACTCCTCATCTGGCCAGAGAAAGGTGAGTGAACTTTGACGTACGGAGATTTTATCGCCACGAGTCAGGAATTTTGCCTGTGTTTTTGTTTGGGTCAACTTATCTTTCAGCTCTGAAAAACTTGTGGGCGTATTATTCACTGGTGGCATTATAAAGTAATCGACTTTATACCGATCAAGCATAGGCAGATATCCCCCAAAATGGTCATGCTGTGGATGTGACATAAAGGCGAGTTCAATCTCTCGATCATAAAAGGGCATATATTTGCCCAAGCAGTCTAAGATTTTACGATCCGGACCAGCGTCAATCACTATGTCTATTCTATTTTCCACCCTGATATATGCCCCATCTCCTTGGCCCACATCGCAAAAGACAATTCGAGTCTTTGTGTCAAAGATAGAGGAGAGGAAAAAAAATAGAAGGACTATGCTGCAAACTATTGAAGTAATTAGAAGCGACTTTTTGGTAAAAAGAGACTCTTCCATAGATAAACTAGAAGTTAGTGGGAAAAATCAAAAAATGCAAATGGCACTTTGGACAAAAAATCTACAACAAGGATAATGTAGTGAAGGAGTATAAAGCAGATATAGGAAGGTATAAGTCCAAGGCCAAAGCTTATCTTGCCGAGTATTGCAGTTAAAAAACCAAATACCATAAGAGGAGGTATTACCCAGGCTACAGCAACATTTGCGACAATCGAGATGAGAGATATTTGTTTGAAATAAAAAAATATAAGGGGAGCTGTGAAGATTTGAGCCGCTATAGATGGCTTGATCTCTTTCCACAATGTACTGCAGATGGACTCCCAACCAAATGCAGCAGCCCTTAATGGCGCTGTTTTGCCAAAAAGAATAATTCCGAGTGTCGCGCCATAGGAAAGTTGGAATGATACAGTCTTTAGCCATTGAGGCCAAAAGATACCAACAAATATAGCGGATAGAATAAGTCCATAGAGTGCCATATTACGACGTCCGTATAAAATAGCAATAAGACTAAGTATTCCCATGAATCCCGCTCGTACGATAGGAGGTTGTGCTCCAACAAAGAGAATAAAAAGCACAATTACAACTATCGTGATAAATATTGAGGCCTTTTTACCAAGTGGTATAGTAAGTGCCGTGACTATTGCGGCAAGTAGAGTGATATTGATTCCAGAAAGTACCACAATGTGCAGTAGTCCAACTACCTTCAACTCTTGATAAAAAGCCGGACTGGTTTTTGTTGATATTCCAAAAATAATCCCATTGAGAAGAGTTGCATGAGGTTCGGGGAGATAAGAGTTGATTACTGAGGTAAAGATTGATGGGTCTGGCACGGCTAGTTTGCTCGTTGATTTAATAAACCCCTATTTGGCTTTGAACTTGTTCGAAGACATTCTTTTTAAGAATTTTTTTGTCTACGAGTTCAGATATTGATGCGTAAGGTCTGCCCTGAATAATTTTATCAGCTGTGACTTGCCCAATTCCAGGCAGTGTATCAAGCTCCTCACTCGTTGCTGTATTAATGTTTATTGAGGTGGATGTTGCTGCTACGGAATTCTGATCTGTAGAGGTTGTCTGTGGTTTTTGTAGAGCTGCCACGATTTGAGGTTGAGTATAGTCGACGAGTCGTGCATTTTCGACGTAAATTCCCGATTCAATCTCATCATTTGACGGTACATGAATCTTTTCCTGATCTGACACAAAGCGAGCAAGATTGAAGTTTCGAGCAAAAAAAGCTTGGTCTGCCGCGTCAGAGAGACCGCCTGCTCGATCAATCACATCTTTAAGTCGAGACCTTGAGCTCATTTTATATACGTTTGGTTTTTTCACAGCACCTGAGACTTCGATCATTATCGAACTTTCTGATTGTATGTTTGTTTCGTTTATTTTGTCGGACTTAGTTTGAAAGCTAATATCTTTGTTGTGCTTATCAAACTGTTGCGAGCTTTTGACGTAAATACTTAGTGATACTAAGGCAATAATAAAGACAAATGCAGCAAAAACGACAGTTATTTTATTTTCCTCAAAAAATGGAAGAAATGATTTGAAAAATCCGTCCACGGGCTACAAATAAAATAATATTGTCGATTATTATAACATCAATTCTTGCATCTTCACATATTCTCAAAAACTGCTAATATGAATATATGGGTAAGGAGATTGTGCACTCTATCATTCTTGTCGCAACGGTTGCGATTGGGTTCATATTTCCCCACACGTATCTTGCTCAATTTGATTTGCAGATTGCGGCGGGATTATTTGTCGTATTCTTTATTGTCAAGCGAGCAGTAGGTAAAGCGCAGGATGCGAATGCGTCTCGACTTGTGGAATCGGTGATATTCACGCTCATCGTGCTAATTGTTGTCAATACGACAGGAGGAGTCACTTCCCCATACTTTTTCCTCCTTTTTTTCCTTCTTTTCTCACTCAGCCTGCTTCTTGAGCCGATAATCTCAATCATTCTGACTATGACACTTGTGCTTTTTTACATTTTTGGTCTTCCTCTGAACCAGACATTTACGAGTCTGCTTCCCGTATTCTCACTCGCATTTTTTGCTCCTTTTGCGATGTTTATGGGGAGTGAGTTTATCAAAAACGAGTTGCTTAAAAACAAAAGTGATCATCTTCGTGCATCGCTCACAAAGGGAAAAGAAGAGACATTTCTTTTTCTCTCTTTGATACTTAAAAATCACATAAAAGCAGCATCTGAGGCTGTTGAGAACTTTAATGGAGATCACGAGCTTAGCCAAATCAGAAGATCACTCAATCAAATGGATAAGGTGATTGAGCAGTATGAAAAAGATGGAGAAATACCAGAAATAGTAGATACGACAAGTAAAAATGAAAGCTAAAATTCGACGAACGTACTTTTTCCAGGTTTTTCTATTTGCTTTCTTATTTCTTTTCTGTAGCTCGATTTTTGTGCATGCCGATACGATGGAATCTTCAAAATATCGAATCCAGTATACAAACACAAATATCACTTCCGGCAATAAATCCTCATCAAATTATAAGATTGCAGACACAGTGGGACAGCTTGCGGCAGGCGAGTTTGCGTCATCTGGATATGTGGTGAAGGCAGGGTTTCAATATTGGCATGCGATCATTCCTTTTCGATTCGCCATATCAAGTATAAATATAAATCTGGGTACCCTTACTCCCCAAACAGCAGCGACAGGTACGACCACACTTACCGTCTCTTTCGGCGGTGCGGGTCAGTATCAGGTCACAGCTGAAGAGCTTGGCCCTCTCGCCACATTTGCCGGCAATCAGATTCCAGACACAAGTTGTAATTCAAGCTGTAGCGAGACATCGGCCGGTGTCTGGACATCCTCGACGGCTTACGGATTCGGGTACAATATGAGTGGGAATGATATCCCAGCTGATTTTGTAGGAAGTACATATTACCGACCATTTGCAGATCGGAATGCAAGTGAGACTCCAGCTGTGGTGATGTCGAGCACGAATGTGGGTACAAGTCGCCAGTCGACGGTGACATTTAGAACGAATATATCCGCAATCCAGCAAGCAGGTAGTTATCAGACGGTCGTGAATTTTATAGCAACCCCAAGCTTTTGAGGTAGTAGGTTGTAATTTGTAGCATGTAGTATGTATAAATCAAAAAAAATAATTCTCATAGTTATTCTACTTTCTACATTCTACTTGCTACTTATTTCTGATGTACATGCTCAGCAAGTAAATCTCTCAATAAGCCCACCACTTACTGAGATGCTCATCAAGCCTGGTCGGGCAGTGCTTGTTGCCTATACGGTCCAAAATGGGGGAGATCCAACAACTGTGATGGCCCGAATACTTCCCTTTACGGTCCGCGATAATCGTGGCAATGTTCAGCTTAAGCGTGAATTTGATGGACCTGTGCGATTTGATCTTGACAACGCGTCAATTCGCCTTGAACAACCCTTTTTTCTTGAGGCTCGAAAGTCAGAGCAGCTTCTGCTTCGTATTCGAGTACCCGAGGGTGCACCTGAGGGGGATTATTACTACACTCTTCTTATTGAGACTCAGCCTACACCATCTTCTGAAGGAATCTCTGTATCTCGCGCAACAGCTACAATCGGGGCAAATCTCCTTGTCACGGTGACTGACACAGGCGCAATTGACGTAAAGGCAAAGGTGGGTAAATTTGTGCTTATACCACGACTGAAGATTCCATTTCTCCCTGAATCACTCCACATATACGACAGTTCAGACAAAATACCGATTTTGCTTGAAGTAGCCAATCAAGGGCGAAACCTTATTAAACCACAAGGAGAAGTACTACTTGCGGGTAGCTTTGGAGAAAAATCCACGTATAAAGTGCTTCCTGAAAATGTTCTTGCGCAGTCGTCTCGCGTAGTAAGTGCAACTCCTTCAGCTGAGATAGATTGCTCAAAAAAATCAGAAAATGGCCTTTGTACAGATCCGCCCACTGTCGTGCTGTCCGGATTTTTCGTCGGATTCTATAGAGTGTCTTCAAATATCACGTTCGGTGAGGGTACGCCTGCGCTATTTGCGGCAGATTCTTTCATCGCGATTCCTTTCAAATTCGCACTTGCTGCCATTGCTTCGATTATCGTGGCTGCATTCATCATTCATAGAGTCAAATCCAGAGAAAAGAAAGAAAAAGATGGAGTTTTGTAATGCGAACGACATAAGCTATCTAAATTCTTATCTTAAAAGAGTCTTTATTTTGTCTAATTTCCTCTCAGGCTGATCTAAAAATAATATCTTATTAATTCAATCTATATGATACAATAGAGGCTGCTTTATGAGTAAAAAAACACCTCAACAAGTCAAATCGGGATTTTTCGGAGATATCGTGTCTGAGATGAAGAAGGTGACATGGCCAACCCGCGCAGAGACAATTCGCCTCACAATAGTTGTGATTGTGATATCCTTGATAATTGGCTTGTACCTGGGTATAATAGATGTTCTACTCGCAAAGATTTTAGCCATTCTAACCAATAGATAAGTAAATAAATAGTTTGACCAGTATTTTTATGGACGACACAAAAAATCAACAAGATATAGACGATGTGGTGGAACATGAATCAAGCAGTCTTATTGAGCCAGTAAAGACTGAAGAAGTAAGTGTGACCGACAAAGTCCAAGAGGATGTTCAAGAAGAGGTAAAAGAAAAACAATCAGAAGAAGTAGAGGTTGCTCCGCCACAAGAAGATGTGATTGTCGAAGAAAAAATAGATGCGGACTCGCCATCTGAGGAAAATAAAGAAGCTGCTGGTGAACCTCCAGTTGTTGAGAGCCCAGGCCTATGGTATGTAGTTCATGTAAAGACGAGCTATGAAGGGCGTGTTAAGGAATCCCTGGAGCAGAGGATCAAGAGTTTGGGAGTTGAGGACAAAATTTTTGATATCGTGATTCCAGTTCGGGAGACAATTGTTGTCAAAAAAGGCAAGAAGACAAATGTAAAAGAGAAGGTGTTTCCCGGCTATATCTTCATAAAGATGATTTTGGATGATGATTCGTGGCTTGTGGTTCGCACCACACAAGGTGTGACTGGATTCGTGGGTGCAGGTACTAAACCGACACCGATCACCGAACGCGAAGTGGGCGCTATCATGAAATTCATCCAGCAAGAGCAGCCCAAATTCAAGACCAAATTCTCAACTGGCGAGGCAGTCAAGATTATAGAAGGTCCATTTTCAGACTTTTTGGGAACTGTTGAGAGCATCGATGACGAACGAGGTAAAGTAAAAGTGTTGGTTTCAATTTTCGATCGTGAGACACCTGTCGAGCTTGATTTCCTGCAAGTTAGTAAAATCTAAATACTTATGGCAAAAAAGATAAAAACATATATAAAACTCAATCTTCCAGCAGGAGAAGCTACTCCGGCTCCTCCTGTCGGTCCAGCGCTTGGCCAACATGGTGTGCCGATCATGGATTTTATTAAAGAGTACAATGCGCAAACCTCAAACCTTAAGGGAGAGGTGATTCCGGCTGTAATTACTGTATTTGAAGATCGAAGCTTTACATTTATCACAAAGCTTCCACCAGTCGCCGCAAAGATAAAAAAAACACTTGGCTTAGCTTCTGGATCAGGCAAGCCAAACACAGAGAAAGTCGGCAAGCTTACAAAGTCTCAGGTTGAGCAAATAGCACGTGATAAGATGCCAGATCTTAATACAGATACCATCGAGCAGGCCATGCTTATTGTTGCCGGCACTGCGAGATCTATGGGGGTTGAGGTTGAAAAATAAATTTATTGAATAAATATGGGTAAAATCAGAACGCGAATTTTGGGATTTGAGGATGTTGAGGAATCTCAGAAGAAAAAACAAAAAGAAAAAGCGCAATTTAAAAAGAGTGAAAAGCAAAAAGGAGAGGAGCATCCTAAAGCTCAAGATGAGGGTAAAGAAAAAGTAGTGACTACTTCTGAGAACATTGAGCAAGCTATAGATACCACAGCAAAATCTGATAAGTCAGAAGAAAAAGAAGCAAAGTCTACAAAAAAATCCAAAAAGCAGGCAAAAAAGCGAGTTCGGGGAAAAAAGTATAATCAAGCTAAGCTGAAGATTGATACGAGCAAAAAATATACTCTGAGCGAAGGACTTGAGCTTATTAAGAAGCTTTCATATACATCATTTGATGAGTCGATCGAGCTTCACCTTGTACTCAATAAGAAAGGACTAAAAGGCGAGATTCAGCTTCCTCATTCAACAGGTAAGACAGTGAAAGTGCGAATTGTTGACACTGCCCTTTTTGATCAACTTGAAAAAGGTACGATTGATTTTGATATTTTGGTAACCACCCCACAGAATATGCCGCAACTTGCCAAGTTTGCCAAGCTTCTGGGTCCTCGTGGGCTTATGCCCAACGCCAAATCAGGCACAATATCTGACAAGCCAGAAGAACTTGTCAAAAAATTCTCCTCAGGGCTTCTTGCCTGGAAATCTGAGCCTAAGTTTCCCCTTATTCATCAGATGATTGGGAAGGTATCGCTTGAGCCGGACAAACTAAGCGCCAACTCAAAAGCATTTATTCAGTCAGTGGGGGCCAAGCATATTGAAGCAGTCTATTTAGCTTCATCTATGAGCCCATCGGTCGCGATTGATATAGCTTCACTCTAAAACTCTTTTTAGCTAATGTATGAAGATAGCAACACTTTCTGAGCTTGAAAAGTATCTCGTGCGTTATTTTCCAACGTCAACCGCGCAAAAATTCCCGGGACAATTCGGTCTTGATCGTGCAAAATATCTTATGCGCGAGCTTGGAGATCCGCAGAATAAACTTCGAATCGTACACATTGCAGGAACTGCCGGCAAGACATCCACAGCATACCTCATCAGCGCCTTACTTAAAGAACATGGATTTAAAGTAGGTCTTCATGCGTCGCCATATATAGTCTCTTTGAGCGAGAGATTTCAGGTGAACAACACATATCTTGACCCTGAAATAGTAATCTCAACCTTCAATGACCTCATACCTATTCTGGACAAGATGAAGGTCTCCCCTTATGGAAATCCCTCCTATTTCGAGATCACTATAGCACTTGCCTATATGCTGTTTGTCAAATTGCGAGTCGATTACGGCGTGATAGAGACAGGAGTGGGCGGCATGTTGGATGCAACTAACACTGTAAATCGCGCTGATAAATGCGCTGTGATTACGCAAATTGGCATGGACCACATGGATGTACTTGGAAATACGATTGAAGAAATAGCCGTACAAAAAGCAGCGATTATAATGAAAAACAATCTGGTAATCTCTACCTTTCAAGAAAAAGAAGTGCTTAAAATCATATCCGATCGTGTCGCTGATGTTTCGGCTACGTTGGCCTATCTTCCGGAAGTCTCTAAGATTTCGCATATTCAGACCTCTTTTGAAGGTACTAAATTTACGTACGTGAATAATAATGTGCATTTTAGGGATCTTAAATTAGGACTTGTTGGTGAATATCAGGCGTACAATGCGCACTGCGCGCTTGAGGTGGTGACACAGCTTGGCAATCGCGATGGATTTGAAATAGATGAAGCAAAGGTGAGAGACGCATTTACCTCTGTTGTGATTCCTGGTCGATTTGAGTTTAAAAGAAGAGAGGATAAGGTCGTGATTCTAGATGGCGCACACAATGAGATGAAGATGAAGGCATTTTTGAAAACTCTTGCAAGTTTAGCCCCAACTGCAAAGCATACGTTTATCGTAGCTTTTAAAAATAGCAAAGATATTGGGAGCATGCTTGAGGCAATTATTCCCCAAGCCAAAAAAATTATAATAACAAGCTTCTCAACGAGTGATCAAGATATGCTCCACACGTCATATCCAGAAGGCGGAATAGCCTCATATCTTGAGAAAAAAGGATTCACAGACTACGAAATTTCGTCAGACCCTCACATCGCATTTGCAGACTATGCACATCGGGTAGATAGTCTTGTCGTGACAGGATCTCTGTATCTTATTGGAGCGTTATTTTCGGATTTTACTGCTTTGTAGATTATTTACCGTTTTTTTCCGAGCTTAAATTTATTGCGAGCAAGTAGTGCAAGGGCTGCTGTATATTCATCAAGATTTGTCCCGAAATGTGTCTGAATCACAATATCATAGTGAACTGCAAGGGAAGGATTTTGCTTGAATACGGATTTAATAAATTCTTCCCGGCGATGATCAACCTCCTCAATCTGGCGCGCTGCCTTTTTTTCGGATAGTCCCTCATATTTCATAAGCACCTTTATTCGATCCGCTTTTGGGCTGATCACTCGTACTTTAAGAGATTCGGGGAACAGGAAGTTTGCCCCCCGCCCGATAATTACGGCATGCCCACGATGACCAATAGTGGAGAGAATGCGGACGAGGTGCTTGCTGTATGTATTGAGATTCATGTACCGGCGACCAAAAAAATCGGATATGATCTCTTCAATGAGCGGTATTTTGAGCTCATCTACTTCATCTATTAGTTTACGTTCAAGATGAGCCTGGGAGGCTATTTTTCCCACGATTTCTTGATGATACGTCTTCCATGGTCGGCCCAAGCGACGAGCAAGCCGTGTGGCGATTACACTTCCACCAGATCCGTATTCTCGCGATATGGTAATAAGGGGAGTGCTGACATTGGTGTTGCCCCGCAGAACATCAGTCAGCTTGGAGAGCGAGAGGTTGCGGTTTACTAGATCAAAAAATCTCTTCATAGAAAAAACCACAAGTAGTATAACACACGAGCTATATTCGTCAAATTCAGATTATTGGGGGTTTATTTATTGTTATGATTAATATATGTCTATTGATCGAGATAGTGATTTTTGGTCGTATCTTCCACGCGAACAGCAGGATTTGATCGAGGTGGGGGAATATTTGTTTTCAGATGTCGTGAATGATCATAAATTTAATTTCAAGGATTACTCTTTCATTGTATTTCCCTATGCAAAAGCATACGAGGGATTTTTAAAAAAGCTATTCGTTGATACGGGATATATAAGTCAGATTGATTATATTTCCGATCATTTTAGAATAGGTAAGGTACTGTCCCCCAATCTTATGGGCCGACTGGCTCAACGTTCTCTATATAAACAGATTATGACTCATTATGGTCGTCCACTCGCTGAGGAGATCTGGGAAGCTTGGAAATTCTGCCGTAATCAGATATTTCACTACTTCCCGCAGAATATAAAAGCAATATCGCTTTCCGATGCCCGAGAGAAATCTACCCAGATTGTTGCGGCTATGCAAAATTCCTATAACGCGATGATTTCAGCACAAAGTAGATAAACTACTCTTGATTAAAAAGAGATAGAACTACCCATGAAAGATACTTTTAGTCATTACTAAATAGAGATACAAAGCGACCTTCGGAGATTACTTTAGCCACTTCTTCAGGGTCGAATATTCGACCATTCATTGATACCCAAATACCTGGACCAAACTCTTGTATTTTTGCAATGGTAAAACCAAGATTAAAGGGAGCATCTGATGGTATAAATCCGGTAAGTGGAATCATAGATCCGGTAAATATGATAGATTGATCTTTTCTTTTTAAATTAGCTTTCAAATAGCGAGCAGTATCCGTCATGGTATAGGTACCATGGGTAATAATAATATTTTTGCATGAACTTTTTTCTATAGCTTTTAGAATTTTATTTAGTTCGGTCGGGGTTAGTTCGCGGCTATCTTTCATGCAAACTTCTGTATATTTGACTTTAGTATAAAGATTAAGGTGCTTAATATAGTAAGGGATGCATGAGGACGGAAGAACCTTGATACTGTCATTAACAGCATTATAATAACTATCTATAGTTCCTCCTGTCAGGATAAAATGAATTATTTCTTCTGAGTGTGCCATAAGATGATTATATCACGACCTTTAGAATATAACAGTTTTATTACCAGCAATGAAGATGCGATCTTCAAGTGCAAGCTGTAGTGCATTAGCAAGTACAGATTTTTCTATATTCTGGCCCGCCCGCTTCATGTCCGAAGGCGTGTAGTCGTGGGTCACGTGGACAACATCCTGATATATGATCGGTCCTTCGTCAAGACTTTCAGTGACAAAGTGAGCAGTGGCACCGATAATCTTTACACCGCGCTCAAATGCCTGTTTATATGGACTTGCGCCAACAAATGCAGGGAGAAATGAATGGTGAATATTGACGATCTTGTTTTTGTACTGACGAACAAAATCTGGTGTAAGTACTCGCATATATTTAGTCAGCACAATAAGATCAATAGGCGACTTAGTATATATCTTGCTAAGAGTCTTGAGTATTAGCTCTTCATGCTTTTTGCGATCCATTCCCGTGTCTGAGACATAATGAAAGGGAATATTGAATTTAGCAACAAGCGATTCAAGCGAGGCGTGATTTGAGATTACGCCGACAATCTCGGCCGAAAGATCATCGCTATCGTGCCGGATAAGCAGATCTCCTATACAGTGAGATTCAGTTGTGGCAAATAGCACGATATTTTTTGTGCGGCGGTGAGTAAGTTGAATCTGTGTATTTTTGGGAAGGGCTTTTGTGAGAGCAGATGTTATTTCCGTGACATCGACTGTGCCTGTAACCTCAGTGCGCATGTAGAATCGATTATGCACGCGATCTACAAACTCACTATTTTTCTCAATATTTAAGCCAGCTTCAAAGAGAATTTTGGTGATCTTGTATACGAGACCTTTCTGATCGTCAGACTCAACGAGTAGGATGTGTTGGTTCATAAGAAAGGCTTAATTATTAGGATTTTACCGCTTTGATTATTGCCTCAGCATCTATCTCGGCAAATGCCATAAGTTCTTCAGGTGTGCCGGAGCGGGGTGTGACTTGTACAGCCAGATGATCAAAGCGAATATTCCCTTCATTCTTCAGAACATCCATTACTGCCTCGCCAATCCCGCCAGCTGGATAATGGTCTTCAACTACGACTACATGATCGGTTTTCTTGGCCAATTTTCTGATCGTTGTCTCGTCAAGCGGCTTGATTGAGTATAGATCTACAACAGATACCGAAATTCCCTGTTTTTTAAGCGTGTCAGCAGCCTTGAGTGCTTCGTGGAGTGTGATACCGGCTGCGAAGATCACGGCTTTATCTTGCGGTGATTCTCGAAGTACTTTTGAGCCACCAATCTTAAAGGTTTCCTTCGCATCGTAGAGGATTGGTGTGGCTGCGCGAGTTGTCCGCATGTAAAAAATACCCGGATTCTGCGCCATAAGATCGACAAGGCGCGCGGTGGATATCCCATCTGAAGGGTATAGGACGATTGATGGGAGGACTGATCGGGCCATCGCGATATCCTCAAGTGCCATCTGACTTGAGCCGTCCTGCCCAATAGATACTCCGGCATGCGAGCCCACAATCTTCACATTTCCATCAGAGTATTGAAGCATGCGAATCTGGTCGAAGGCACGAGTCAGAAAACAGGCGAACGATGAGGCAAAAGGCACAAATCCTCTCTTGTCAAAGCCGAGTGCGGCCGACACCATATTCTGCTCGCAGATGTACATTTCATAAAATCTTTCTGGGTATTTTTTCTGGAATTTATTGGCATACGTCGAGTTGGAGACTTCTGCGTCGAGCACGACAATATCTTCGTATTCTGCGCCAAGTGTGGCGAGTGCATCTCCATAGGCTTCGCGAGTCGCTACTTTTTCGCCTTTTTTATACTCAGGAATTGGTGATTTACCACTGACTTTGTGACGCGGCATATCAAGTATTTCTGTGGGTTTGGGCAAACCACCTCTGATTTGCGTATCCACGTCTCCAAGTTCATCGAGCGCTATTTTGAGCTCATCTGGTGAGAGTGCTTTACCATGCCAGTTGTCTTTGTTTTCGATGAAGGATATGCCATGGCCTTTTTTGGTTTTGGCAATTATCATCGTGGGTCGAGCAGGAGGTGAGCTATTGATCTTATCAAACGCCTTTGCGATCTCGCCAATATTGTGCCCGTCTTTGACGACTATTGTGTCCCACCCAAAAGACTCAATGCGCGCCTTATAACTTTCAAGGTCCCATTCAAGCATAGTCGCGCCTCGCTGTCCAAGGCGATTGACATCCAGAATTCCGACAAGATTGCCAACTTCGTAGTACGAAGCAGTCTCGATCGCTTCCCAGATTTGGCCTTCAGCAAATTCTGAGTCGCCCATGAGCACATAGACTTTGGGGACTCTTTTGATCTTTGATCGTGACGCGTGAGCCTGATTATTGATGGCAAGAGCCATACCGAGGCCGATTGAGAGTCCTTGTCCCAAGGATCCTGTGCCGACTTCTATATGTTCGAATCTAGGTGTGGGATGTCCCTCAAGTCGTGAGGTAAACTGACGGAGAGTAAGGAGCTCATCAAATGAGACTACGCCCGCTGCGTGGTACAATGAATAGAGAAGTGGCGAGGCATGGCCTTTGGAGAAGATTAGCCGGTCGTTTCCGGGATTTTTTGGATCTTTGAGGTCATGATGAAAGTGTCCACCGAACATGAGAGTCGTCATAAGCTCTGTCGCCGAGAGCGATGAGGTGGGATGGCCGGAACCAGCCGCAGTAGTGGAGGTCAAAATCCCATACTGCACAAGCTTGACTAATTTTTTCAGATCAGATAGATTACTCATAGAGATAGGTCAATTATATAAGATAAGTCGTATAAATTAAAATACAGATATGCCAGAAGGTGGAGAACTCACAAGATCCGAATTTGTTAAACAGCGACATCAAGCGCGAGTAAGTAAAGTTGCAAATCTAGAACAAGAACTTGTGCATGCTGGGACTAATCCAGACAAGGCCAATCAATTTGCAAAAGCTCAAGTAATATCGGAGGTCAAACAAGATATTTTTAAAAAAAGAGCAGAGAGGCAGGAGCAACGGGCAAAAGTAGCAGAAAAAAGATCACTTCATGATTCATTAACTAGTTTAAGAAATAGAAGGTGGCTGCTTGGTGGAGAAAATGGAGATGAAGAGGCAATAGAGAAAGGCGAACTCCAAACAATTTTAGATAGAGCTGAAAGACACGGTAAGCAAGTGAGCGTGCTATTTGTAGACATTGATGATTTTAAACCTCATAATAATACGACGGAAGGTGATGCTGGAGGAGATCAAGATTTAATAGCAGTCGCAAGAATACTAACCAATTCTACTCGATCAAGTGATGTTGCGGCACGATTAGGTGGTGATGAATTTGTAGTCGTGTGTGAAGGTGCAGCAGGTGAGGACGCTACTGGTATTGCTGAGTTAATTGTTGAGAATGTTGAAGAAGAATCCACAAAACCAACAGGGTCCGAATTTAATATGCCAACAACAGTAAGTATAGGTTATGTTACTTATCCAAATCGTGAAGGATTAAATAGCCCCAAGGAATTAATTGGTGCAGCTAATGCTGCTCAAAAACTGGCAAAGGAGAGGGGTAAGTCTACAGTAGCTCCATGGTTTAAGGGTATTAACTCTCCAAAGTAGAAGTATCTCCGACATCCTCACCCAGGGCTTGAGCGCGAAGCACGCGTCTCATAATCTTTCCAGACCGAGTTTTTGGTAGTGAATCGACAAAGTTAATACTTGCTGGTGTGGCAATTGGACCGACAGATGCCCGGACTTGCTTTTTAAGCTCATCTTTGAGCTCTTCCGACGGCTTTTGGTCGGCCTTGAGGATTATATAGGCGTGGATTGCTTCGCCTTTGATCTCGTCAGGCAAACCTATGACTGCTGCTTCAGCAACTGCGTGATGCTCAACAAATGCACTTTCAAGCTCGGCCGAGCCGAATCTGTATCCAGACGACTTGATCACATCATCATTGCGGCCTAGGATCCAATAATATCCGTCCGTGTCTCGTTTAGCTGTGTCTCCTGTGAAAAAAAGTCCGGGGAATTTGTCCCAGTAGGTTTCTTTGTACCTCTCTGGATTTTTGTACAAGCCCTTGAGCATTGCCGGCCACTGATTTTTGATCACAAGATATCCCTGCTTTTCAACTGGCAAGCTTTTTCCATTCTCATCAACGATATCTACCTCAAGCCCAATAAATGGTTTAAAGCATGAGCCTGGTTTAAGCGCGGTTGATGGGAGTGGGGAGAGCATGTGCATACCGGTCTCAGTCTGCCACCATGTATCCATGATCGGGCACCGCGAGCCACCGATCACTTTGTAATACCACTCCCAAGCTTCTGGATTAATCGGTTCGCCGACTGATCCCAAGATTTTGAGTGAGGAGAGATTGTATTTTTTGGGAAGCTCGTCGCCGAAGCGCATAAGTGCGCGAACTGCAGTCGGTGTGGTATAGAACTTGGTGATTTCGTATTTCTCGATTAGCTTCCACCAGATCTCGTTGTCGGGGAAGTTGGGCGGACCTTCGTAGATGAAGCTTGTGACGCCATTTATGAGTGGAGCGTATACGATATAGCTGTGGCCAGTAATCCAGCCAGGATCAGCTGTGCACCAGTAAATATCATCATCCTCAGTATTAAAGATGTATTTGAAAGTCGTAGCAGTGCCGACCATATAGCCTCCATGTGCATGTTCGACTCCTTTGGGTGTGCCTGTCGTGCCTGATGTATAAAGTATAAAAAGTGTGTCATGCGAATCCATTGGTTCGGTTGGGCAAAGACTATCCTGTTTGGCTACCAGCTCGTGATACCAGACATCCTTTTCATTCCATGCGACTTCGCATCCTGATCTTTTCACGACCACCACATTTTTGATATGATCAACTCCATCGACTGCCTGATCTACGATTTTTTTGGTTTCCAGAAATTTGTCGTGATACGCATATCCATCAAGGGTGATCACGATTTTCGCCTCTGCATCCTCAATTCTTTTTTTTAGAGCCTCAGCCGAAAATCCAGAGTACACCACAGAATGAATCGCACCAATTTTAGCTATTGCAAGCATGACTATGAACTGTTCGGGCACACGGGGTAGATATGTTGATACGCGGTCGCCTTTTTTTACGCCCAGACTTTTTAAGCCATTGGCAAACTTGCCTACTTCATCGGCAAGAGTCGCGAACGTGTATGTTACTTCTTTTCCATCTTGTCCAAGCCAGATAAGTGCGACCTTGTCTTTTTTATCAGTCTTAAGATGTCGATCAAGTGCGTTGGCTACAATATTGCACTTAGCACCTTCAAACCACTTAGCATATGGTGCTTTCCACTCAAGTACTTTATCCCAATGCTTGTACCAGCTAAAATTTTGAGCCTCATGTTCCCAGAATCCCTCAGGATGAGCGCCAGCTGTGGCATAGAGATCTTCATAATTTTTGACAATTGCTGATTTAAGCGTTTCCTCCGACGGCTTGAATAGATCCATATTTCTATTCTGGCGGAAATTTCTTCAAACTGCAACTCCCATTCTATCCTCGTCTTTTGTATAATAGCATCATGCAGAAAAATCTAATTGATGATCTCAAGTGGCGCGGACTTATATATCAAGAGACTCCGGGTATAGAAAAAGTATTTGAAAAAGAAGCCACAGTGTATCTTGGCATTGATCCGACTGCTCCCCACCTGCATATTGGCAACCTCATACAGATTCTCACCATGCGGCGAGTCATTGAGGCTGGTCACAGAATAATTCTTCTGGTTGGAGGAGCGACATCTCTTATTGGTGATCCCAAGGATTCTGAGCGGCCAATAGTGTCACCTGAGGTGATTGGCAAGAATATCATCAATCTGGAGCGCACATATCGTAGATTTTTTGCTGTTGATCGAGATCGTATTAAGATGGTTGATAATTCTGAGTGGCTTGCCAAGCTCTCGCTTATCGCGTTTCTTCGCGAGGTAGGAAAGTATATCTCAGTAAACTCGATGACGGACAAAGAGTCAGTCAAACGGCGAATCACCCGAGAGGAAGGGATCTCATACGCTGAGTTCTCATATCAACTGCTTCAGGCATACGATTTTCTTAAGCTATATGAGCAAAACGAGTGCAATGTCCAGATTGGGGGATCGGATCAGTGGGGGAATATGATACAGGGAGTGGAGCTTATTCGCAAAAAACTGGGTAAATCCGCCTTTGCTCTATCTACTCCGCTTCTTGTGGATCAAGATACAGGTAAAAAATTTGGCAAGACCGAGACAGGTAAGACTATTTGGTTGGATACTGAGATGACTCATCCATTTGAGCTATATCAGTTCCTGCTCAATAGCTCAGATGAACTTGCTCCCCAGCTTATTCGTTTTTACTCTTTCAAGACGAGAGGCGAGATTGAGGAGATTGAGCGAGAGTGGGCAAAAGACAAGTCAGCGAGACTTCTTCAGAAAGAGGTGGCAAGCGAGATAGTTGAGATTGTGCATGGGAAAGATGCTACCAAGTCGGTCCTTCGTGTGGCCGAGGTGCTTTTTGGTAAATCCAAAGATACTCTGACGGTTGAGGATATTGAATTTGTCAAAGACACCCTTCCACACTTGACAATAAAAAAAGACGATAAATTCGATCTCCAATCTGCACTTGTCGAGCTAGGATTAGTTACTTCAAATAGCGAAGCAAGGCGTCTTATTGATCAAAAAGGCGCAACTGCGGATTTTCTTCACCGCAAGTACCACTTAGTACGTAAGGGGAAGAAAGAATACGGCGTGGTAGAAGTCACGTAACGCGAAACTATTTATAAAGTGCATATGGGAATTATATTGCTATTTTTCACTGTTACAATATGGGCGCTTTGGGCTACTCGCGTACAAAATAAACTACATTATTTAGTTTTAGGAGTACTTTATGTCCTTCTCATTGCAAGTGGTTACGATAATGGTCGGGCGGGAATAATAGCTGATGAAAAAGGTATAAGCGGCTGCGCAGTTGGGCTTTTTGGCTGTTGGGGTGTACCGATAATGCTTGCACTCTTTATCATTACCTTTATTTATGAAATATTACTAATAACGAGATATTATCGTAAAAATAAACGTCATACCTCTTGATATAATCAAAGCATGAAGAATCGAGTATTATCTGGAATCCGCGCGACCGGGCGACTACACCTTGGTAACTATTATGGTGCCGTAAAAGGCATGCTTGAGCTTCAGGATGATTCAGAATACGAGACCTTGTATATGGTCGCTGATGTGCATACCATCACGACTCCATACGACGTCGCTGAGCTTAAGAAAAATAGACGTGAAGTATTTATCGACTATCTGGCAGCTGGTCTTGATCCTGATCGTAGCATCATTTTCATGCAGTCGGATGTGCCTCAGCATTTAGAGCTTGCATTCTACTTCTCATCAATTGCAACTATTGCTCGTATGCAGCACCTTCCCACTTACAAAGATAAGGTAAAGCAATATCCGCAGAGTAATACCATGGCGCTACTTAATTACCCTATCCTTATGGCAGCGGACATCTTGGTCTACAAGGCTGGTCTTGTGCCTGTTGGTATAGATCAGGAACCACATCTTGAGGTGGCCCGCGAGATCGCGCGTCGTATGAACGAGAAATATGGCACAGATTTTCCTGAGCCTGTAAGATTTGTGACAAAAGGGGAGTATATTCCATCCCTTAAGGGTGAGGGTAAGATGGCCAAATCTGTCGGTGGAAGCTATATTGGACTCACTGATTCATTCGAGGAAGTGCAGAAAAAAGTTCGCTCGATCCCTACAGCTACAGAATCAGGAGGCGAGATGACGCCTGGCGTACAAAGTCTTTTTTCTCTGGGTAAGCTATTTTTAGCAAATATTTCCGAGTTTGAGAGTGCATACAAGGCTGGTACTTTGCAATTTTCTACAATGAAAGATGCACTTACCGCAGCGATCTCCTCTGAGCTTCAACCATTTCAGGAAAAAAGAAAAGAAATAGAGGCGGATTCTGTATATATCGATCGAGTAGTCAAAGAAGGGGCGGAAAAAGCACGCGAAATAGCTTCAAAAACGACTGCCGAGGTAAAAGAAAAAATGGGGCTTTCATCAAAGTAGCTTCGAGGATCTCACACTTCGCAACTGGACTCATCAAGTATAATAGTGAGTATGAAAACTAAATATTTCCCAGCTGATTTTGAAGACAAATGGAGGGTAAAGTGGGAGACCGACAGGACATATAAGACAGGATCTGTGGCCGATACCAAAAAAAAGAATTACGTGCTTGATATGTTCCCCTATCCCTCAGGTGCAGGTCTACATGTGGGACACGTCCGTATTTATACTGCATCCGATGTGATTGCTCGGTATTTTCGAATGCGTGGCGAAGCAGTGCTTCATCCGATGGGTTGGGATGCTTTTGGATTACCAGCCGAAAATGCTGCAATACGAGCTAAAAAAAATCCTATGGATATAGTGCCGTCTAACATTGCCAACTTCAAACGCCAGATGCAGATGCTTGGATTCTCCTACGACTGGGATCTGGAATTCTCCACCACCGATCCAAGCTACTATAAATGGACGCAGTGGCTCTTTATTCAATTTTTTAAGATGGGCTTATTGTACAAAAAAGACACGCCCGTATTTTTCTGCCCTTCTTGTCGTACAGGACTTGCTGAGGAAGAAGTGCTCCCCGATGGCACTCATGAGCGCTGTGGTAATCTGATTGAGCGCCGCACTATGCCCCAATGGATATTTCGTATCACCGAGTACGCAGACGATCTTCTTAAGGATCTGGATGGGCTTGAGTGGCCACGCGGCATACTTGAGATGCAAAAGAACTGGATCGGGCGCAAAGAAGGGATCAATATTAAATACCAAGTCGATGGAGAGAGCGATATTATAACCTGTTTTACTACGAGGCCTGATACCAACTTCGGAGCCACCTTCATAGTACTTGCTCCTGAGCATGAGTTTGCTCAAAAAGTAGCACAAAATAATTCTGACGTGAAAAAATATATAGAAAAATCTATTGCCAAGACCGATGTTGAGCGTCAGCAAGAGGGGAAGAAAAAGACGGGTGTGTTCACTGGTCAGTATGTCATCAATGGTTTGAATAACAAACGTCTGCCAGTCTGGGTATCGGATTTTGTACTCGCGGGAGTCGGAACTGGTGCGGTCGTGGGCGTGCCTGGCCACGACACACGGGACTACGAGTTTGCCCAAGCTTTTGGAATAGATATCGTGCGGGTTGTGGAGGGGGCAGATGGCGATACTTCAGCTATCACAAGGATCGAACAAGTGCAAGAGGAGCAAGGGAAGATGATCAACTCAGAGTTCTTAGATGGAATGGATATCAAAAAAGCTACGTCTGTGATCATGGATCATCTGGAAGAAAAAGGATGGGGCAAGCGGGTCGTAGATTATCACCTTCGGGATTGGATATTTTCACGTCAGCGCTACTGGGGCGAGCCAATTCCTATGGCTTATTGCAAAGCCTGCAACGCGAAAAAAATACTGAGTCGTGAGTTGAAAGATGCAAAACTCAGCTCAGAAATCACCGAGTCACTCTATGGATGGTCCCCGATACCCGAGATTGATCTTCCGGTGGAGCTCCCTAAAGTCGATCACTACGAACCATCCCCAGACGGCAAGTCACCACTTGCCAATATCAGCGGTTGGGCTGATGTCGTATGCCCTGAGTGTGGCGCACAAGCTCAGCGAGAGACAGATACTATGCCCAACTGGGCGGGATCTTGCTGGTATTACCTTAGATTTGCTGACACCCGCAACGAACGTGAAGCATTTGATCGAGATAAGATCGACAAATGGCTTCCAGTCGATTGGTATCTAGGTGGCGCGGAACATGCCGTACTTCACCTTCTCTATGCCAGATTTTGGCACAAAGCACTCTATAAGCTTGGGCTGGTGAATACCAAAGAGCCCTTTACAAGGCTTCGAAGCGTGGGGCTTGTACTGGCTGAGGATCGTCGCAAGATGAGCAAGTCATGGGGTAATGTAGTGAATCCAGATGATGTAGTCGGGGAGTATGGAGCAGATGCCTTACGCGTCTATGAGATGTTTATGGCTCCATTTAGCCAGGAAATCGCATGGTCCACTTCTGCACTAGGCGGATCATATCGATTCTTAAATCGAATTTGGCAGATATACCACAATCCTGATAAGATCGTGGAGGAGGGAGACTCATCGAATGCTGGCCTTATAACTCAACTCCAGCTTGCAATAGACAAAATTGGAGGCGATATTGAGTCTATAAAGTTCAATACAGCAATCTCAACGATGATGGAGTTTTTGAACGGGTGGGATACTTCTGGGGCTTATTTAAGTACCGTTGACGCCAAGAAGTTCCTCCAGGTCCTGGCACCATTTGCCCCATATATCACAGATGAGCTATGGAATAGCCGCTTTGGCGAGAAATCATCGATCCATTTGTCAGCTTGGCCTCAGGTCGAACGTGAAAAGATAGTACAGGGAGATGTCAAGATTCCAGTTCAGGTGAATGGTAAACTACGTACAGTCCTCATGGTACCGGCAGATCAAACTGATGAGGTCACGATCGTGAAAAAAGCTGAGGCGGATGACAAAATAGCGAAGCATCTTGAAGGCAAAAAGTACAAACCAATCTACATAAAAGGTAAAGTGCTCAATCTCGTGGTACAATCTTAAAAGTCACTTGCGGGGTCGTCTAATGGTAGGACTTACGGCTCTGAACCGTACTATCGAGGTTCGAATCCTTGCCCCGCAGCCATGTTTTTAGCCTCATCACTAATAATTTACAATAAATTGATGGTGTAGTAGGATTATTTAAATGAGAAAAATCATCACAACGACATTCATTACCCTTGACGGCGTTATGCAAGCTCCAGGTGATTCTAAAGAAGACACCGCTGAAGGGTTCAAGTACGGAGGTTGGCAGATGGATTGGGACACGCAAGATGAAGTAGCGAACACTATAATGGCCAAATTCATGGCCACTCCTTATGATCTACTCCTCGGAAGACTCACCTATGATATTTTTGCTTCTTATTGGCCGAATCATAAAGAGATACCGCTTTTTGGAAAGTCATTTGATAGAGCAAAAAAGTATGTTGTCTCACATAAACCTATGGAGCTCTCTTGGGACAACTCCGAACTTATTGCAGGAGACGTAGTGGGAGAAATCAAAAAGCTTAAACATTCAGGTGGTCCTGACATAGTTGTGTGGGGTAGTGGGAATCTTATACAAACGCTTCTTAAGTACAACCTAATAGATCGAATGCACATCTGGACATATCCCATGACTATTGGCACAGGCAAAAAATTATTCGCCGAAGGCACTCGTCCGCAGCGTTTTAAACCAGTAGACTCAAAAATCACAACTACTGGCGTAGTATTTGCAACTTACGAACCCTCAACTCCGCTCAAAACAGGAAAATTATGAATTTAAGAGTGCTCTCATTGATAAGTAAAATTATTTTGATAGAAAGTTCCTACATAGTTCAGGAGGGCCAGCATTTTTATGAAATACTATTTTTACATCCTTCGCTGCAGTGACAACTCGCTCTACTGCGGGATCACGACTGATCTTGATAGGCGAGTCGCGGAGCATAATTCAGGTACGATAAAGGGGGCTAAGTACACTCGTGCCAAGGGGCCTGTGAAGCTCGTATACCACGAAACTTTTGAGGATATGTCAACAGCACTAAGGCGCGAAGCTGAGGTGAAGAAATGGAAAAAAGCTCAAAAAGAAGAATTAATAGTAAAATAGATAAATAATATGGACGACAAACCTCGGTGCCAGAGTTGTGGGATGCCGCTTGGATATTTCACTATGTCAGATGGTGCGCAGGCGCATAATTATGGCACAAATGATGACGAGTCAGAAAATCATGAGTATTGTAAATTTTGTTTCCAAAACGGCAAGTTTGTTGAAGAAAATTTAACACTGAGTGATATGATCGAAAAGTCGGTCGGATTCATGACGAGCGAGTTTAAGATGTCTGAGGAGAAGGCACACAGCTTGTCGCAACAGGTAATTTCGAATCTCAAGCGTTGGGCGAATTAGAAATCTACTTTTCCACTTTCTTAAGGATTCTTATTTTTGGTACAATATCTCCCATATTTATTTAGTCAATTGATAGATGAAGAAAGTAAGCCTCAAAAATATCACGGCCGCAAATCGCCTCTACGAGGCCACGCTCAAGCCACGACACGCGCCGCTTACACGCATTTTTTACTTTGTCTGGATTCCAGTTGGGTCAGTATTCTTGCTCTACGCGGGATTCGCCGAACCCTGGCATAAGCAGCTTTTTAGCTACCTTCTATCACAGGGAGTACCGAGTATAGTCGTCCTCTATATTCTTACCCCACTCATTTTTGCAGTCCGCGCGATAATCGTCGTGGAGATCATATCGTATCTATATCATCGCTTCTTCCAGCATCTGGGTATGCTTACACGCCGCGCTGCCCTTATTCGTCGCAACCAAAAATTCCACTGGATCCACCACATGATCTTTTATCCTATCGGACGACTGTATCGGCGCAAAGCCAAGTATACCGTGGCTGAGCCTGGATTCCCCATAAGCTGGGCGATTCCAACTCTTGGCGGTATGGGGCTATTCGTATTCATAAATGGTTTTAATCTCGGGACAGTAGTATTTCTGGTGAGCGTGTATCTCTACGTGAAGCTAATCGACCTTATTCATCACAGATTTCATCAGACAGATCACAGTTGGGTGCATAATCCGTACTTCAATATGCTTGAGGAGATCCACATTCTGCATCACTGGGATCAGGGCGCCAATTACACAATCACCAATCCTGTGATGGATATGCTTTTTGGCACATATTTGAGTCCTGCTCGCAACAAGCGCGAGATAGGGGAGTCGCTTGACGATCATGAGCTCACTCGCTCAGATATCATCAACTGGAGATATCTACTTGTTAACGCGACCCCATCCGAGTACGCAGCGTTTATATCAGCAGCCCGCCGCTATCCAGGAGGTCTTCGTAAAGTTGATCGACTTCTTACGCTTCTTAAAATTCGATATAGCTCCAAGCATGACACGCAGGCAACAGACCTCTACGAGCGGGCGCGCCAGTGTCTGGCAAAGATTAATACCACGCATTCAAAAGCCATACTGAAGAGATTCTCTAAAATTCCTCCCAAAAAAAAGTAACACGACTTGCATTGGAATATTTGCGATGTTATAACCATTGACAAAATGGTAAAAAGCCCTACGAAATTTAGTTCAAAGTTGTCGATTTAATTTTTTAAAGTCTTAGTAAGGAGAGCTATATACTCAGGATTAGTACCGCAACAACCGCCAATAATTGTGAATCCCATATTTACCCATTTTTGAGCATATGCTAAATAAGACTCTTTTGTATCTTTGTTATCAAAAATCCACCCAAGTTCATCACCTGCTTGTCCCTCACCATTTGCAAATATTCCCTTCACACCCTCATATATTTTCGATAGTTTTTTAGCAGCATGGGTGGCGATATGGGGAGGGCGACAATTGATTAGAAGGCCATCTGCTCCAATACTTTGCATCTTTATTACAAAATCCTCTATATTTTCTCCACTTAATACATCGCCCTCTGGATTGGTTACTATTGATACATATGAAGGAAGACCTGTCTTCTTGGCGTATTTAAGCAGGATTGTTGCTTCACGAATAGTATTGAGTGTCTCAAGTAAAAAAAAATCTATACCTGTGCTAGCAAAAAGTGCAATTTGTGCACTATGTTCTTGTTCCAATTCCTCATCTGATGGAACACTTTCGGGTTCATAGCAGTCTTCAACCGTTGAGATACTTCCCCCAATCTTAATGTGAGGATATTTTTTTTTAACACTTAGTGCAATCTCTATCGCTTTTTTTGTAGATATAGCCGCATCTTTTTCTCGTTTAACAAGCTTCCAAGGGCGAATGTTTGTGCGAAATGTATTGGTTGTAATCCAATCTGCACCAGCTTCAACGTAATCTTTATGAATCTGTTCAACAAGCTCAGGAGCCTCAAGATTCGCGGTACCAGACCACAAGGGAAGCTTAGTCGGGTAACCACGCCGTTGGAGCTCTGTTCCCATTGCTCCGGCAAGAATGGTGATATTTTGTTTCTTTCTCATTTTTAATGATAATTAAATTTGGTCTTGTCTAAGAGTAGCGTCTATAGCATAAATTGCGTGATAAACCTCAATACCTTCTTCTATTTGTTGCATTGCCTCTTCCGCACTCAATTCTACTGTGCCTTGAGGATCGGCAAAAAACTCAAACAATTTAAGTCCCGCTGCTTGTTCTCTTTCGGCAAGCGGTCTTATACTCGTACCTTTATCGTGATGAATAATCTCTGAATCAATTAATTTTGGTTCAAATTCAGCATCATCAAACATTTGCTTAAGTCGTGTTAATCCAGGTCTTCCTCCTAGATTCAGGATGATATGGCCATCAGGAGCTAAAATATATGGAGCTTCCAAAAGTAACTTATAATTCAGTCCTAATCCAAATTGATCATACTCGGCCAATAGAACTTTTTGTTCATCACTTAAAACTATACCATTGTTAGTAAGAGAGCGTGGATCATAATAGTTTCCGGAATTGTCTCCTTTCTCAATTTCGACATCTCTTGGTATTGGAACTTGAGGGATGCAAGCAAAAATTGTGTCAACCACCTCTCCTCTTTCAATAAGTTTTGCAAGCAGACTTGATCTTACCACTTCAATAGAGGAGCTTCTATGATCTGTTGGTTCAAAAATAAGCCCCCTGCCTCTTGTTAAAGAACTTTCTGAAAGCGTGTATCTATGATTTGGACCTGTTGAGATTAATTTACCTGCCGCATCGTCAAGTGCAGCTTCTGATATGTCAGTACCAATAATATAAGTGGGCGAACTTTCTCTTAGGGTTAATGCTCTAGAAAGTTCGCCGGTTCCAATTCCTACCTCCACAACCCTTTTACCAGCAAAAAGGCTATCGTCAGCTTTTCCAAGAGCATCTCTGAAAAAACCGGTCCAGTGATCTGGTTGCCATGTTTTCACAGCTTCTATTTTATGAGCCATAAATATGGTATAAAAAACCTCCCATATTTTGGGAGGTTAGGTTTGTAACTTTAGATTGTCATTATACTACAAAAGTCGCCTCCCGCAATATCGGTCGCATGAGAATATGTATTGATGTTGAATAATGCTTATCCATGCAGTCAGATTGTACTACCCGCAATCTTGTTGTGCAACCGCCAAATCTACTTGACGAAAAAAAATAACTATCGATTATAATAGTCGCAGACTAATAATTGACTTTTTATTTCTTAAAGGAGGTGAAAGTATAATATGAATTTTTTACAAAGATTTGTGTGGTTTACACTTTCAACTGTTGCGACTTTCTATATCGCCACACTAATATTCCCAAAAAACTTAGTATTTGGTAATGCCATCTTTCCTCAACTCCAGGCCATAGTGAATACATCGGTGATTGTCGGACTTGCCACAGCGCTTGTTGGTGAATTTGGCCGCAAAGCCAAATACCCAATGAAGGTATGGTTTGTGATTTACTGGATTGTAAATGCTGGAGTGATCTATATATTGGCTCGTACTCCTATATCTTTGATCTCGGCAATTGGAATATCAGCCTTTTGGGTGTCGATTATATTGGGGGGAGTTGTGAACTATGCTCAGTACGGCACATTTCGAGCACTGACGGTGAAGAAAAAGAAGTAGATTTTTATATTTCTAGAGCTTGTTGGGTGGCTCTTTGAGGAAGTGTTGCACTTGTGAGAAAATGCGGGTGTGTATAAACCCATAATGTCCCATTTTCTATATCATCTACTCTTGGATGATAAGTTTGAGTTCCAAGATCATCTCTATGTAATGAACCTTCTCTTCTTTTTAATCTAGAGATATAATCAGTACTTCCAAACAACCTTCTTAAATGTTGAAAATCAATTTTTCTACCCACAAATGAATGGGGATTAATGGGTACACCATATACATGTGTTACCCCAGATCCAGATCCTCTTGACTCCATGTTTGGATTACCTGAGACTTTTTGTAGTTCTAAGAATGTGTCGAAGTCAGCAACAACTCCAAGGTCATTTAATGTTATTATTGGGTGACTTTCTACAATAAGTGGAGTGCCCATTGGCAAAAAAGGGCTTTGACCTTCCAATTCTCCAGAGGCAAATGGCTCAACATCTGCGTGAAGCATCGGAGTATGTGGAATCTTAATTTCTTTATTTACTGCTCTTACCCGATCAACTCCTCCTCTTAGATCTAAGGTTTTTTGAATTGGTCGTGGCCCTTCGGGAGTTATGTCTGACATACACAAACAAATAATAGCATATTAGTTGTCAAGCGGGTCTTTGTTATAATAATCACCATGCGATTGCGCAACCGAGTTCTACTTAGTTTATTTGCTGCTGCAATTTTCTACATCGCAATTAGTCTTACTGCTGGTTATCAAAAAAATACTCCAGTTGAAAAGCCAACAACTTTAACACGTACAAACAGCAACCAACCCACAGGATCTTTGGATTTCCCAACATCTATTCCCACGCCACGACCACCGACTCCGACTCCTATCCCGCGCACAATACCCGAGGATGAGTTGATTGAGGCTATAAATATATTCCGCAAGGCCAATGGAAGATCTCAGCTTGCCAGACATGATGGTCTATGTATAGAGTCTCGAAAAAGAGTCCAAGATCTACTCACTCTTGCAGAGCAAAATCACAAGATCATACTTAATCACGATGGATTTGAGCAGGACGTCAAAAGTGGTCGTCTTACCGAACTTACAGGCAAGTACTCATTTGGGGAAAATATCGCAGCCGCGCACTGCCTCAGGCCATCAGATCAAGTTGCCGTGAATGTCACGACAGGAGTACAGCTTGTGGAGTGGTGTTTTGCTTCCTCCACCGGCCACCGCGACGATCTTTTGAATCCAGAGTGGACTGATGTATGCTCATCAGGCCAGTATCCAATCTATGTTGAGAATTTCGCCAAATAGACGCTTTTAGTTAAGACTTGATACTATATAGGTTAGATATGTGACAAAAGCAACCCAGGCCGCATAGGGAACAAGAAGAAGGGATGCAGCGCGCGATATCTGCCAGCAAAGTGCACTTATTATCACAACAGATATTCCAAGCACAGCAGCCTCATATACGGCCATATCAATTAGGTGGAGATTGAAAAAGAGCAGGCTCCATGCAACATTCAACACTGCATTTACTGCGAAAAAAGACATAATTATTTTTTTCCGCTTTTTCTTTTCTGTTCGCTTATTAAAGATAATGAGCGCAGATATTGTCGTGAGTATATAGAGTATTGTCCAGACAATGCCGATTGTCGTGCCTGGTGGTGTCCAGGAAGGTAGTCTTAAGCCGCTATACCAGCCCTCAAGTCCACCGCTAGTTGCCCATCCACCCAAAAGGGCTGTGAGTATTGTGACAGACGGAATAATTAAGTAATTTCTTTTCATAATCTGCCTTCATTATAGTACGAAATATGCTCAGGATATCAAGGCTGTGCGCCAGCGTCTGTGGCGTACTATAAAACCAGTGAGTGCGAGTGTAAGAATCAAAGATAGTATGAAAAATACGAGTCTGTGAACATGAGCATAGAGAATGCTCGCAAAAAGGGGAGATATCGCCGAAGCACCGGCAAGTATGGACTCGTCAATGCCCGTCACTTCTCCTTGTTGGCTACGATCAACATTAGTTGTCAGAAGGGTCCTGAAGGTAGGCATACTGCACGAGATACCAAGATTGATGACATATGCATTTAAGATAAAAGCGGGTAGATTACCCACAAAAATAAGTCCAGGGAGTCCAATGATGATGAGTCCAAGTCCGATTACAAATGTTTTCATATTTCCATATCTCCTTGCAAGCCGTGGTGAGATCACGACTTGATTAAATATCAAGAAGCTTCCGATGAACAGGAAAAGCAGTCCTAATTCTTTCGGATTGAGGCCGAATGAATTGCGTACATATAGCACAAGTATGGAGGTATACGACATAAATACAAACGTGAAGAAAGCGCGCATAAAGAAGAGATTCAGCACGTATTTATTGTGTGTGTATTTGCGTATTCGTCTTACGAGATTGATTTCTTTATGGAAAGCAAACCCAAGGCCTTTTACACGATTTTTTGGCTCAAGTGATTCTGGCATAAAAAAATATATGTAAATGAGTGTGCCACATGATATTGCAGCGGCAAGTAGCACTGTGCCCAGATACTCATACTGAGTTGAGCCAGTGAGTCCACCAAGTGCTGGTCCCACAAGTAGCCCAACTCCCAAGACTCCGCCCATAAGTCCAAATACTTTAGTTTTCTCCTCAGGAGTCGTGATGTCTGAGGCAAAGGCTACGGCCACTGAGTTATTCCCACCAGTAATTCCATCAATCACTCGCGCAAAAAGTATGATCGCCATTGGAAGAGGTAGAATCCACAGTTGATAGTTCGGTGCAAAATACGCAAGGGCAAATATTAGCCACCCAATCAGTGTCCCGATAAAGCTGATTAATATAATTGGGCGACGTCCGTAGCGATCGCTGAATGCTCCAAGTACAGGTGCTCCCAGAAATTGGAATATGGAGTAGATTGACAGAAGCACTCCGAACATAATCGGCCCACCGCCATACTTTTCAACCACAAAGGGAAAGACAGGAATAAATAGCGAGAATCCAAGCGTGTTGACGAATGTGAGCAATACAACTGGCAATACTTTTTTCATAGGCTTCTAATGTATTACTATACAAGAAAATGAAGGTTTTTTACAAGATAATGATTATGTAGTTGGAACGCCTGTGAGAATCTGTGGGGGGATGCCAAAATGCTCAAATGCCCTTACCAATCTTCCATCACTAAGTCTTTTACTTAAAGTCTTTGGATCAATTAAGCTTGCTGAGCTTATTTTTACGGAAAGATCAGCTATTGAAACAAATACTTTATTTCCATCTTCGTCATCAGGACTCGCAATTTGGGCAGGAGCTATGGCGCTAAGTTCAAAGTGACCGGTAGGAAAAGCTCTCATTGAAATGGAGGCTATACCGCTTCCTGGATTATCACTTACATCTTGAATATGAGTATATTCAAATGGGGTTTTGTCACCATGTCCTGGTTCAGGATGGGCAAATACTATTTGTACGAGTTGGCCTCCAGCTTTATAGCTTATTCTATGGCCTGGAGCGCGATCTTCAGTTATCACAGGCTCTCCTACTCCTCGAATACCTTCCACTTTTCCATGAACAGCGGCTTGAAATCGCCGTGTAAATCGAGCTGCCGCAACTCGTAATTCTGACTCCGGATCCCCACTTCTTCGTTCTACCATAGGGGCAAATTTTATCTTATAGACTACTAAAAAGCAATATATCCGTCGCCTAAAATAGTGTATATAAGAAGTTGGTGTGTGGCCAAAGCACTAAAAATGGTAGACTTTTTGTATGATACTCGATCGGCCTCAGCTCTCTAAATCTCTTGTCACGATACGCACCCAAGTTCAGGATATGCGAGAATATGCTGAATTTACACATAATACAATTGATCGAAATGCTGGTGTGCCGATTAGTCTCAGACATGAAGTTACCAAAGTTTTTGCCCAGTTTATACTTACTGTTGATTGGAATCTGGCACCGACTGTTGCGAGAATTGAATATCTCTTAGGATTTAGGGATGAGTTTGATACCCGAGGAGTGGATTTCACAGTCGAGGAGTCAATTCATTTTATGAAATTATGGCTATCAGAACAAATTACTGAGGTGCGCCAGTTTATCAATGATCTTAAAAAACGAGCAGGAGTAAGTCGTGATAGAGCAGAGACAGTAGTCTATGTATTTTGTACGGAGAAAGCAGCGCATATATTCGATTGCCACGATGTCATAGTCGGGGAGTTGGACAAACTTGCAAGCTATGCAAAAGCCACTAAGCGCCAAGATGCCTTGAGTAAAGCGACTTCATGAGATTTTTCATTATTAAATCTCACGCTTTTCAGGTAGAATAAGAGATTCATGAAAAAGCATATCACGACATTGCCCAATGGACTCCGAGTTCTCGTTGTCGATACAGAAGCATTTCCTTCCCTCACGACCCTTCTTTTGGTTGGAGCAGGATCCCGCTATGAGAATACTGGCAACAATGGAGTTGCTCACTTCTTTGAACACATGGCATTTAAAGGTAGCAAAAAGTATCCTACATCCCAAATAATTGCATCCACAATTGATGGATTGGGCGGATACTTCAATGCGTTTACCTCAAAAGACCATACAGGTTATTGGATAAAAGCGCCGAGTGAAGATTTTGAGCAGGTTCTGGATGTCATCTCCGACATGGTGCTCAACCCGCTTCTCAATAGTGAGGAAATTGAGCGAGAGAAAGGAGTAATTCGTGAGGAGATCAATATGTACGAGGATACACCTATGCGCAAGGTTGGGGAGATATTTGAAGAGCTTTTATATCCAGATGACCCACTTGGATTTCATATTGCAGGTAGCAAAGATGGTGTCTCTTCATTCACAAGAGATACGTTCGTGGAATATATAGATAGGTTATATCATCCAAGCAATGCAGTGCTTGTCGTGGCCGGAGGACTGGGGGGACGAATAGATGATTATCAAAAAATAATCTCAGAAAAGCTTGCTGGTTGGAAATCAGGCGAATTTGACCGCATTACGCCTGTTCGCGAAACGCAATCAAAGCCTCAGATCCTACTCAAGTATAAAAAGACAGAGCAGGCTCATTTTTGTCTTGGATTCCGAGCACTGCCTTTTACCAGTGACAAAAAGTATGTGATGAGTCTACTCGCTGCTCTTTTGGGTGGGGGTATGTCGTCTCGTCTTTTTATGGAAGTTCGGGAAAAGAGAGGGCTTTGCTATTACATAGGCACATCGGGCGAATATTATCATGATGTAGGGAGTTTTGTCACACAGGCTGGAGTGACGATCGAGCTTGCAAAAGTCCAGGAGGCTGTACGAGTCACTCTCGCTGAGCACAAAAAAGTCGCAAGTGGCGATATTGAGGACGAGGAATTGGCGAGAGCAAAAGAGCTTCTTAAGGGTCGATTACTACTCTCTCTTGAAGACTCATTTAAGGTGGCGTCATTTTTTGGCACGAAGCAAATTCTTGAAAACACCTATATAGAGCCCGAAGAAGTAATCCGTAAGATTGAAAAAGTATCCAAAGAGGAGATTGTAGAACTTGCACGTCGCATATTTACTCCCAGTGCCCTAAATTTTGCTATGATCGGTCCCTTTGACAAAGAGAGCGACTTCACAGATATTGTGACTATCTAAAGGGAAAACGAAATGCTACTTCTTTACCTTTCCTTGTTTCTGACTCCAGTGGGTTCCCGTCCTAACGGGCATCCCAAGTCGCATAAACAAGCAAAAGTAAGCAAAAAGAAAAGATAGTTCTGTGAACCGTGAACTGATAGCTAATATACTGACTTCGGCTGACTTGATTGATTCAACTGGTGTTATACTCATAGCTAATGACAATATTCGATATTACTCTTTTTCCACGACCCTTTCTCATTGTTTTTCTTTTTATCTTGGGCACGAGCATTGGGTCATTTATCAATGTATTAATTGATAGGCTATCTCAAGAAAAAAGTCTCCTGGGTAGGTCAAAGTGCGATTTCTGCCACACGCAACTTCAGCCTCTCGATCTTGTCCCAGTTATTTCATATATTGGGCTTAAGGGCTATAGTCGCTGCTGTCATAAAAAACTTTCAATCCAATACCCATTGATTGAGTGCGTCACAGGCTTACTTTTTGTATTTTTTGGACTGTATGGATTTTCATTTTCACTTGGGGTACGATTTGCCGTAATAGGCATACTTTGCACGTTCGTCGTTATTATTGTTTCTGATTTTAAGTATCATATAATTCCAGATTCAATGCAGATTGCTTTTTTTGTATTTTCACTTGCTTTCCTTATCCTTTCGCAGTCTTTGTCTAATCTGAATAGTCTTTACCAACATTTAGTCTGGGGAGTAGGTGTTATGATCCCGATTTTTATTCTATTTTTAATCACACGTGGACGCGGAATGGGATTTGGAGATGTAAAGCTTGCCTTTACAATGGGTTTTTTGCTGGGATTTATAGATGGACTGCTGGCTTTGTATATTGGATTTATCACAGGAGCTGTGGTCGGAATAGTTTTACTATTATCAAGGCAGAAACGCCTCAAAAGTAAAATCGCATTTGGGCCTTTTTTGATTCTGGGAACATTATTTATGTTTTTCTTCGCCCCAAGTATTCACTCAATATTTAAGGCTTTGTTTAATCTTTAGCCGTTCACACCTAAATGAATGATATAGTTGGATCTATTTATGAGTTTATAGGCGAATTTTCTCAAGGCTTTCGTGCAGTCTCCTCATCTCTCAAAATTTTGTCCGAGTTCAAATCTATTTGAGGGCTTCCCAATGCCCTAAATTATTTATATTATAGGGTATAAAGCCTTATAGTAATAGCCTCCATTTTCTATGTGCTTATTACCAATAGACAAGAGTTAATTCCGATAAATTATCAATTATCCTATATTTTAAACGCGCATTTGTTTGATTGACAGAAAAAATCAATCTGTGAGATAATTAAACATATGGAACAAACTCTTGTAATTGTCAAACCAGATGGAGTAGTTCGAGGTCTGACCGGTGAGATTCTCAGTCGCTTCGAAAAAGTTGGTCTCAAACTTGTCGCAGCTAAGATGGTGACATCCAAGAAAGAGCTTGCTGAGAAGCATTACCCCAAAGATCGAGACGAGCTCTGGACAGGCATAGGTCAGAAGACTCTTGAAAACTATGAAAACCTCGGTATTGATCCTGTTGAGATGCTTGGTACCGCAGATAAGAAAGAAATAGGCCATATGGTGCGAGTATGGCTTTTGGACTATATCACCTCAGGCCCTGTATTTGCGGTTGTTCTTGAGGGGCCACACGCAGTTGAACACGTACGCAAGATCTGTGGACATACGCTTCCCTTGCTTTCAGCGCCTGGTACGATACGAGGAGACTTCTCATACGACTCAGCATATCTTGCCAATACTGGCAAACGTGCGATCAAGAATCTTATTCACGCTTCAGGAACAATTGAGGAGGCTAAATACGAGATTCCTTTGTGGTTTGACAAGGATGAGATCACAAGCTACGAGCGAACCGACGAGAAAGCAATGCGTTAATTGACCAATCTTCTGTCATTTTTAATATTAACCTATTTGATCTTCGCCACATTCCAAGGTTTTTGTTCTTCGTAAATTACGTTTCCTTGAGCGTTTTTGAGCTTTAGCCCTCCAAGTTGATATACAGAGTAGCCATCTTCCGGGAATCTTACATGATAAGCGAGTACTTTTTCTTCACCAGCCTTAAGGTTCACATCCCAGCTGAGTCTTTTTTGAGATGTGGCAAAGTTGTGGCGAGTGGCAAGATATGCTTGTGGATCGATCTTACCCAAATATCCATTTTCTTTATCCATACTATTGAGGTCCATGCCAAAATGAAGATGAGGGCCTGTTGCAAGGCCAGTGCTGCCTGATAGGCCAATGACATCTCCCTTTCTTACATTATCGCC
Source organism: uncultured Gammaproteobacteria bacterium (assembly GCA_964401915.1). Taxonomy (GTDB): domain Bacteria; phylum Patescibacteriota; class Microgenomatia; order UBA1406; family GWC2-37-13; genus CAZGZD01. Next base: position 27,711 of record CAYOAI010000004.1, on the reverse strand, counting down.
AATGTGTACCTTTTTCTCACTGAGATGCCCATAGAAAGTTCGTCCCCATGAGTGTTGAATGGTAATTGTCTCTCCGTATGCAGCTACCTCAAGCGGCGCTTCAATAATCTGTCCATCATCAGCGGCAAGAATAGGGGTATTTTCGCTTAATCCAAAGTCAATTCCATCATGGGCCTTAACCCCAAAGGCGTGATAAGCTTCAAGTAGATGATTCTCGTCCGGTTTCTCTCCAAAATCAAGTGTGATAGGAAAATATCCACCAAATGGATATCTGAGCTTAAGCGTACTTTCATCTACGCTCAGTCGACTGGGGCCATTTGGTCCATTGTTACCGGTTAGGATCAGATTGGCTGGTACAAGTTCATCAAGCGTTCCTTCAAAGTCAGATGAATCAGCCTTAAGCGTGAACTTAAATTCATATTCTGATTCTGACCCTGATTTTACAAGAATTGGAGCTTCTCGCCTGACTTGAATTGAGTTGGATGTATCAAGAACACCAATCGTTCGAGTAAATTGCTCTGTATTATCAGTTGTTATAGGAAATCTGTAGGAATAGTCTCCAGCAATAAGAGGTTGAAATATAGGTTCAAAATAACTTGGAGAATCTTGAGTGCATACATCGTGAAGCGCAATAGCACTTTCAGGCGATGAGTCTTTATCTGGTGTTAAAAGTGGTGCCGAAATAGAGTCACACAGGATATCCCCATCATCAGAAAAATGTAGAAGCTGTGCAACAACTACTTCATTTTTTTTGTACTCATTTTGCATTGAGTTGAAAAGATATATTCCCCAGTAAATATCTGCATTAATGAGTGTTTTATCTCCGTGTTTGATCGTTAATCTGTATTTACCAGGCCTTGTTCTTTTGGAGATCTCCACATCAAGTGAGAGGCTCCCTTTTTTTTGAAGGATTGCCTGAAATGGAATGGATTCACCTTGGGTGCTTTTTACTTCAATATTAAGAGGGGTTGGTTCGCCCATGTAGTCAAGCGTTATATTCTCACCGATCTCATATACGGTCTTTTTTAGTATGAGATGGGGACTTTCGGCAAAAGATGATGGAGTAATTGTTGGGATATATCCTGAAGTGCTTGCTTGAGCAAATGTCACGTGAACTACACCCACCAATAGAAAAAGAACAATGACGAAGATATTTCTAAAGAATTGTAGTTTCATCTCCAAAATAAATGCAAATAATATTGATTATGAATTAATTTTGAGCCTTTGTCAAGCCCCAAATATAAAATAATAGTTAGTTGCGAAATACACCATATATAGTGGGAGCGCAAGTCGTAAGCACAAGATGCATAGACTGGCTCAATAAGCTTGTAATTCATAATCAAAAGGACTGATATAATAGAACTGTCGTATGTCCTTGTAGTTCAATGGATAGAACAAACCCGTCCTAAGGGTTAGATGAAGGTTCGACTCCTTCCGGGGACACAGATTGCAATTTACTTCTAAGCTATGAAAAAAAACATAAAGTCTCACGTATTGAATCTAAAATCCAGCGAATATGCTCGTATACTTGCACTTCGCACGGTCGGAAATTTTTTGATTCTTACCTCTCTATTTATGATTACAAAAACTTTCTCAAAGCCTCTCTATGAGGAAGTTCGATATCTGATCTCCCAAAGAGAAGGCAGGACTTATGTGGTTTCGGGTTCGCCGACCGTTCCCAAAATAAATAATAAGGGCGCGCTTGCGTCTTTTCTAAAAAATAACAAGATCGAGGTGCTGACTCCTGTTGATCCCAACTTCGGAATTGTTATTCCCAAAATAGCTGCAAATTCACCCGTGATAGCTAATGTAGATCCAACAGATGAGAAGGAGTATCTCAAGACTCTTCTAAAGGGTGTGGCTCATACGAAAGGTACTGCATTTCCGGGTGAGGGTGGTCATATTTTCCTATTTGCCCATTCAACTGATTATTTTTGGAACGTTGGCACATACAACGCTGTATTTTACCTTCTATATAAGCTTGATAAGGGTGATGAGATTAACCTTTTTTACAAAGGGAAAAGAAATGTCTATAAGGTGATTGACAAAAAAATAATCGATCCCTCCGAAGTCCAGTACTTAACTCGCAAGAGTGATAAAGAATTTTTGACTCTTCAGACTTGCTGGCCGCTTGGTACGACTCTCAAGCGACTTCTGGTCTTTGCTGTGCGTAGCGCTAAGTAAGGTGATTTATTGAAGACCAACCGCATAGATATCAGGAAGCTTGTTGACCTGCGGGTTGAGGTTAGCGAGTATCAGAATCTTACCGTTTGAGGTGATGGCAAAAAATCCACTTTCATATGGGCCTGAATAAACAGCCTGTCTATTTTGACCATCGTAATTTGCTATTGTGATGTGTTTATTCACATTAACTGGTGTAGGTGATGGGGTTGTGGATAGAGTCTTTACAATATTTTTTGTTTCTTTAGCCTCTTCATTGGCATCTTCATTTATCACCACATGCCGAGAGTCAGGATACCAGGCAAGAGGTAAGTTGAGATTAATAATGAGGTATTCTTGGAGTCGCTGCTTTCTCGGGGGTCTTTTTTTTCGAAGTTGATTGAGGACAGGTACTCCAGTCACACCTGGAATATTTGAGGTATCTCCAGCTTCAGGAGATGTAAGTTCGGCCTCAAGATCTTTATCGATAGTAAGGATCGAATCAATTCTTTCGGCATTAATATCAACCGGATAATTTTTATCCTCTTTTCTATCATATATGTAGAGCTTACCACGGGTTAGATTTCTTTCCTCAGGTGTTTGATTTGAGGCGATAAGCGCTGGCTTTATAACAAGCGGAATTTTTGCTGGCTTTTCTGCCTCATAAATCACTTTTGTCTCGTCTGGGGAGAAGCTGATGATTCGAAGAGAGTCTGTTGCGATTTTCTGGATTTCTTTTGGATATGTCTCAAGCACTTTGGAAAGTTCTTCTTCTTTTTGATCAATCCAGGCTTGAATAAGTCTATTTTTAGATTGAGTTATGTCAAAAAGGTCCTTATTTTCCTCGCTGAGAGATAATAGATATGAAGATGACCTACCATCCTCAAACGTGAATTCAAAGAGTCCCTGCTTGTAATCAGGGGCAAAATAGACATTTGTGGTTGCAAGGTCTATACCGACTGGTAAATTCTTTTTAAGAATGATAGTTTTGAGGGGGGAAAAGATAGAAAGATTATTCCTTGCTCCATCGAATATATAAATACCATCTCTATCTTGGTCTCCAGACTGAACAAATACAAGGATAGTGCTACCTTGACCAATCTGTAGTGCCTTGATGACTCCAAGATTGGTAAGTGGTGAGAGCGATGGATTGATTGGAAAAAGAAGCGCATTTACTGACTCAACAATCTCTCCCTTTAGTGTGATTTTTTTAGTAAAGGTTATATAGCCTTCTTTTTTTACCTCAACGCTGTAATCACCAGGTGGAAGTGTGAGATTTGTATCAGTCGCACCTTTGAATTTACCATTGATAAATATCTGACTTGCTTTCGGAGATGATGTGACGGCGATTATTCCAGTTGGCACGATTGAACGAGTATGTCTATCGAATCTATAGCCCCGCGAATAGGCAATAAAGGCCACAATGAGAGCGAAAAAAAACAACACGACCAGAATTTTGACAAGGAACTTAATCATAATCTTATTGCAAATTATACTCCTTTTTTAAGGATTCAAAAAGATGTGTAAATAAATAGTGATGCTTCAGAAAAAATGAGTTTTTTTGGAACAAGGAGTTTATTGATGTTGTTTGAATATATTAGAATATATTTTGATATATTTATTTGAGTTTATTTATCAAAAATTCGGGTAGCGTAGTATACTTACTCACATATGTTTTTCCGAAAAAAAATAGGTATAGACCTCGGAACTGCCAATACGCTCGTATATCTTGCAGGGCATGGAATTGTTCTCAATGAGCCCACTGTCGTAGCATATTCTCTTGAGGATAAGCAGATTCTGGCTGTGGGCGATGATGCTCGAGAGATGCTTGGCCGTACGCCTGGATCTATTGTGGCTGCCCGCCCAATGCGCGAGGGAGTGATAGCTGACTATACGACAACAAGCGCGATGATTACCTACTTTCTCAAAAAAGCTCTTAAGGGCCGTGTATTGTGGCCTGAGGTGATGATTTCTATCCCTGGCGGTTCTTCTCAAGTTGAAAAACGTGCTGTAGTTGCAGCTTGCAAGCAAGCTGGAGCTTCGGATGTATATCTTATTGAGGAGCCACTTGCCGCGGCAATTGGAGCTAAGATACCGATTTCTCAAGCGTCGGGGCATATGATCGTAAATATGGGTGGAGGAACTGCTGAGATAGCCGTCATATCTTTGGGTCAGTTGGTTGCTTATAAGACAGTTCGGACTGCTGGTACGCGCTTTGATGAGGCGATAATGCTTCATCTTAAGAAAAATCACAATATAGTCGTTGGTGAGCGCACAGCCGAAATGGTCAAGATGACTGTTGGTTCAGCATTCATTGACGCGAAAAGCGAAGAGAAGGAGCGTACTATGGAAGTTCGTGGACGTGATTTTCAGACAGGGCTTCCCCAGATCATTGAAGTAAGCGAGGTCTCGATCAACGAGGCTCTTCAAAAGCCTCTGAAGCAGATTCTTGAGGGGATTAAGGAGGTACTTAGCCTTACGCCACCTGAGCTTGCGGCCGATATAGTGGACAAGGGGATAGTTCTTTCAGGAGGTACAGCTCTTCTTCACAACTTCGATAAGTACATTTCTTACTATATAGGCGTGGCATCTTTTGTCGTCAATGATCCTTTATTTTGTGTTATACGTGGAGTAGGGATGGCAATTGAGAATCTCGATAGTTACAAAGAAGCTATCCGATAATAAAGAATTTTTGAGGCAAAAAAACAACAATAAATGTTAAGAATTGATAAAAATAGCACATCTTATAGTATATTTACTATCTTTTTGAAAATCAATCAAATCATATTTTAGAAGTAAATTAAGTATAAAAATAATTACTCATAGTATGAAAGTCAAAAAATTCGAAAAACTGCATAAAGATTTAAATTTAGACTGTAATATAATGAATATTTGGAGAGTAAATAATTTGTACAAAAGTAATCAAGATTCAAAATCTAAGCACGTATTATCTCATTATAGTAATTGTCAATATATATGACTCTCCAAAAGATGCTCGGAGTTGCTATTCCGACAGAGTCAAAAACTGAAGTCCGAGAGCAAATTAAAAAGTGTCTTATATCGCATGGTAAATTTACACATGTCGTATCACTGAATCCAGAGAATATAGTAATTGCTCAGGAAAATGAGAGCTTTTTGAGAATCTTGAATGAAGCTGAGGTACGAATAATTGATGGCATAGGGATTGTCAAAGCAGCCCAAACCCTGAATATTCCGGTTGGCAAAAGGTACTCCGGAGTCGATCTGATGAGCGACCTGCTGAATGACTCCACAATTAGCCCTCTACGAGTGTTATTTATAGGTGGCAAAGGAAATCTGGCAGAGGAGCTTGCTGACTGCTACCAGGCAAATCAAGCTCAAATACACAGTGATAATGAATATAGAGGTATTCAGGGGTTTGAGGACATCACGCGTCCAAAAGAGGCAGAGGAAGCAAAGATTCGATCTATAGTGCTTGACTATATGCCCCATCTGGTATTCGTTGCTTTTGGATCACCATATCAGGAGTTGTGGATTGATGAGCACAAGCAGTACTTTGAGGCTTCAGTGTGTATGGGAGTGGGAGGAGGATTCGACTTCCTGTCTGGCCGTATATCAAGAGCTCCAAAGGTCGTGAGAGGAATTGGACTTGAGTGGCTTTATCGGCTTATAAGACAGCCCTGGAGAATAAGACGCCAACTACGACTTCTTAAATTTGTCTATTTGGTGATAATGCAGAAATTAAGTATTTAATCTGTCATCCAAGAAAATAGCTACAAGAGCTGCTGCTCCGACCGCCATTGTACCTGCACCGACAACTTCATTCGCGAGTCCTTCTGCAGCATTAAGCATTCTTCCTATTCCAGGCAATTCGCGAAGTGTTTGGACAGCTTGACTAATGTTAGAACTACTGTTAGAACTACCCGTTATGACGGGTAAATCTTTAGTTTGTTGCAAGCGACGAGTAGGTTGAACTACCCTTGGTTTTAGACCAATAGAAGGCTCTGCATCTGCTCCAAAGTTATGTCTAAATATTCTATTTTCGGGTCGAAAATCCTGTCTTCTCCCAAGTGGTGAAAATTCTGCCATAAGAAAAAAAAGAAAGCCACCGGGGTGGCTTAAACTACCAACGCTAATTAATACATATTATACAGTATTTGTGGCCCTGTGTCAATCTCCCAGGCAATTCTGCTTGCTCGGCGAGCCTGGGTTGAGGCAAAACTTAGATCGACTTATCTAAGGGATGAAAATGAGCCTGATTGATAGGTACCCGCACGATCTCTTAAGGCTAAAAGATATTGATCTGACAATCTGGTTGCCAATCGGAGCCTCCCGTGAGAAAATAGGTGGGTATGGAAGGCTTGATTCTAAAAACAATTGAATATTTTGCCCAGTTCTCCTATCCTCCCACCATCCAGGACATCTATACATTCTTACCCCGAAAAATCACAAAAAAAGGACTTGAGGTGCATCTGGAATCTCTTATCAAACAAAAAAAAGTAATAAAAGGATCAAATGGCACTAAAAAAAATGAAAAATCCCTTTCCAAAGAGCTTTATAGATATACCCTGGGGGGGTATAGTATGTACTTTGCCACATACAAAAGGCGAGAGATGCTATCCAAAAATAAGCTTAAAAAGCGAGAGTGGTTCGTACAGATGATCAGCAAGCTTCCCACAGTGCGACTTATTGGCTACTCAGGGTCGTTGGCGATGCTCAATGGTACGCAAAGCGATGATATAGATCTTTTTATTATCGCCTCCTCGGGAAGACTCTATACGACGCGATTTATACTGACGATTCTGGCCATTGTATGTGGGGTAAAAAGACAAAGAGGTCTCAAATCTGCGCCAGACACTATCTGCATGAATCTTTTTTTTGAAGAAAATAACCTAAAAGTACCCGAGATAAAGAAAAATGAGTACATAGCTCATGAAATCCTTCAAATGATACCGTACGATATAAAAGGAGATATATACGATCGGTTTATATGGGCAAACGATTGGGTATTTCAGCTTTTCCCAAATAGAAGGGAGGAATACCTCAAGAAAAGATCGAAAAGGTTATCCAGAAGGTCCAAACCCAAAAACATAATAGGAAATATAGTTGAACAGGCTCTGAAAAGTCTACAGCGGTATTTTATAGATAGACACATGACTCAAGAGATCGTGACAGATACTCAGCTCTGGTTCTTCCCACACGATTTTGAGAGCAAGGTAAAGTATTGAATGTGCCGCGGGAGAGATTTGGTTCGATAAACTCACCATAAACTTCTCATCTCCCGCAAGATGATTTTAGCTTCAAACTGCTTACACTAAACAAGAGCATGCGAGTCGAAGTGTGCCGCGGGAGAGATTCGAACTCTCACGCCCGTAAAGGGCACACGCTTCTGAGGCGTGCTTGTCTGCCAGTTCCAACACCGCGGCTCGTCTATACAATACAACTTAGCTTATATTATACTTTACTTGATTTGCCCTTGACAGTAGGCAGAATCTGCTATAATAACATTAATTACTATTTAGTGATTGAGCTTACATATCTTATAAATACTGCTGAAGATCTTGCATCTTGCATTCTAAGAAAGAGCTAATTCGCGATAACTTTATTGCAAAGGAGGTGAATATACTACATGGCAACTAAACTATATGTTGGAAATCTTCCATATTCAATAACAGATGCATCCCTTTCTGAGATCTTTGCAGAAGCTGGGCAAGTCGTATCTGCAGTTGTGATAACAGATCGATATTCTGGACGCTCAAAAGGCTTCGGATTTGTGGAATTTGCATCTGAAGAAGAGGCAAAGAAAGCAATCGAGATGTTTCACGAGAAGGACGTCGAAGGACGAAATATCATTGTAAATGAAGCACGACCCAAAGAACCACGAACAGGTGGATATCAGGATAATCATTAAAAAATCCTTTTATTCTTACATCTAACAAATAAGAATTAGTGTAGCGCGCACCAATCACGGTGCGCGCTCCTATTTTTTCCCACAAGATTGCTATAATATCTTTGACCTATGCAGGAGGAGTCGCATAGCCCGGTCCATTGCGGGGGATTGCTAATCCCCTGAGCTGCAAAGCTCACGTGGGTTCGAATCCCACCTCCTCCGCCCGTATTTTTGATATATATGCAACCTACAATCGTGGTTAAGAAAGGACAGACAAAAGATAATCGAGGCTATGCTATCCGCTATCCCACAGAAGATGATGTCCAAAAGTTGCTTACCTATATTAATGAACTTTCAAGGGAACAGACTTACATAAATTATCAAGGCGAACAACTCACGCTTGAGCAGGAACAGGAGTTTCTCACAAAAAGACTTGAGGCTATTTCGAAACACACTGCTGTCATGCTCGTTTTGGAGATAGATAATATTATTTGTGGCGTGAGTAGCATAGAGTGTAAAAAATTTGCAGAAAGCCATGTTGGAGGGTTCGGTATTAGCCTAAGGAAAGACGTGCGCTCACAAGGATTAGGTACGGTTCTAATGCATTCAGTTTTGACAGAAGCCACAAAGCAATTAAAAGGGTTAAGGGTGGTAGAGTTATACTTGTTTGATAGCAATAAAGCGGCTTATAAATTGTATACTAAGTTAGGGTTTGTGGAGTATGGTCGTATTCCGCAGGGACTCAAGAGAAAAGGTATATACGAAGATAAGATCGGAATGTACAAGATGATTAATTCTTCATCAAACTTATGATCTGGCAAGACTGGGCGCTATCTGTAACCCAATTTGTACTAGCTTTTGCACTGCTTCCCACAATCTTTCACAAGCATAAGCCCTCGCTTACGACGTCGGCACTTACCAGCCTATTGCTTACTGCGGTTGTTGTAATTTTTCTTACTCTTCACCTATGGGTTTCAGCTATTGGTACAGGTCTCGGCGACTTATTCTGGTATATCTTACTTTTTCAAAAGTGGAAGCAGATCAGACGAGGAAATTCGCATGATTAAAGCCGAGGACGTTGAGCGTGAGCTCTCAAAATATATAAAAGCAGATAAAGCTGAGTCTTTGTCTCGATTCTTCAAGACGGGTCCTGGTCAATATGGAGAAGGGGACGAGTTTATAGGAGTTGTCGTACCTGACCAGCGAATAGTCGCCAAAAAATTCGTCGATCTGCCCTTAGCCGAAATTCAGAAGCTGCTTAAAAGCAAAATTCATGAACACAGATTAACTGCGCTGATGATGCTTGTATATCAATATAAAAAAGCAACAGACGTGCAAAAAGGTGAGATATGCAAGTTTTATCTCTCAAATACTAAACGTATTAACAACTGGGACCTTGTCGACCTGTCGGCCCGTGATATAGTGGGGGAGTATCTGGTAGATCGTGATCGCGATATCTTGTACCGCCTTGCGAGATCGAGCGATTTGTGGGAAAAACGTATCGCAATTGTTGCTACATGGGCATTTATCAGGCGAGACGATCACAAAGACACACTTGGTATCGCCGAATTACTTCTTAGTGATACTCATGACCTGATTCACAAAGCTGTCGGGTGGATGCTTCGGGAGGTTGGTAAGCAGGATCGTGCTGTCGAGGAGCAATTCTTGAAAAAACATCACAAGACTATGCCGCGAACAGCTCTTCGATATGCGATTGAACATTTTGACGAGAAAAAAAGAAAGTTTTATATGAGAAAGTAATTATTCTTTGAGATTTGCGCGGCCCCATTTCAAAGTTTTTGCCATCCAGACGAGTTCCTTGAGGGCTGAGTTTACTCGTTTTGTATACCGCTCAACCTCGATGATATTTCCTTTTTCATCAAATAGTGTCTGAACCTTAGGAAAATGCACGTCACGGAATATTGAGACAAGCCCCATCTCGCGAACCGACTGATTGAGAGCCTCAATGGCTCGTACACCACCCCATGATCCGGATGACACGCCTGCAAACGCCACGGGCTTATGAATATAGTTTGCAAGTTCTGTATCAAGGAGCATCTTGAGGCTGCCGGGGAAACTGTGATTGTATTCGGGTACGACTATGAAAAAAGCATCGGCCTCAGCCGTGATTTTGGTGTATCTCGGATCCTTATTATCATCGTCGTTGCCGTCGCTTTCAAAGTGAAAATCTGCCGGATCTACGAGCTCAGTACGAATACCATCGTAGTTCTGAGCAATGCTTTCGATGAATTTTGCCACACGAATTGATTCTCGAGCATGGCGAATCGTGCCTTGAATGACTGGAATATAGAGTTCCTCTGGCATGCAATTAGTATAGCAGAATGCAAAAAACAACTAAAAAATGAAAAAAATAGGGTGTTTAACTATTTTTTGTATCAAATTAGAGAATATTAGTATTCATTTTATAGAAAATAGATGCAAAATAGAAAAATTATGCATGAGTTCATATCCTTACTTTTCCTTGTTTCTGACTCCAGTGGGTTCCTCCCTAACGGGCATCCCAAGTCGCATAAACAAGGAAAAGTAACAAAAGCAAATTATTGGAAAAAATAAAAGAAGCAAAAGGAAATTTTCTCCTTAACTAATTAATATAAATTAAATCAGGGCTGACACCTTGATTATTCTGATCTATACTGATTGTATGTCTGATTTCGCACGTCTTGCAGATGAGTCTCTTATGATCGTGTTTGCTTATGCACCTGCTGGTCTTGGCCATCTTCGTGTTACAGATGCACTTTACGATGGCATGCCAAAGGGAACCACGACGCCCATTCTTCTTGGCTCGCAAGATGAAGCGATTCGAGCGCAGCATCGACTTGTGAGCGTCCATCCAGTCTTTCAATTTATATTTGAGTGGACTCAGCAAGGCCCTCAGCAGTTTTTTATCACCGCGCTCTATAGATTCTTTCTCAGAGTCCATACAAAAACAGTGCGTCAACAGATGATTACTCTTCTTGATCAGCGCCTCACTCCGCCTCGGACAGTACTTATCGTAGCGACTCATTTTGGCATGGCTCATCAACTTGGAAAACTCAAGGCAAAGCTTCAGAGCGAGCTCAATATCCGCATCATACTGATTGTGCAGGTCACAGATGATAGCCCTCAGCATATATGGTATGTGCCTGAAGCTGATCTTACTTTTGTGCCCAGTGAGCGTACAAAGAGAAGGCTTTTGTCCTATGGAAAATTGATGCTATTTAAGCCAATTGAATTTGTGGTCAATAGCTACCCATTGTCGCCGAACCTTGAGATCGAAAAAGACAATATAATAGAAGAACGCTTAGAGCAGCTAAATCCAAATAAAGAAACCCCCATCCACGTAACTTTCCCAATATCTGGGGCTGGTGTAGGCTTGCCATATCTTATTAACCTATCTGATTTTCTGGCCTGGAAATCTCCACGCTTTATATTCCATGTAATCTCGCGCCTTACTTATTACACAGAGACTTTAATTGGCAGAATTTCAAAGCGCCCCTATATGCAACTTTTGGTATCTGGCACTGATCATGAGGTTGTCAAAATCTTCGAGAAAGTGAATCAGAAGCAGACAATCGCGCTTGAGGTGACTAAGCCAAGTGAGCAGGCATTTAAAGCTCTTCTGAACCCAACACAAGTAGGGGGCGCAATACTTCTATTCATGAAGCCGGTCGGCTTGCAGGAGCGAGATAATCTAGATTTTTTGCGGCGGCACGATCTTATACCATCGGTTGCCCAAACAAAAAAATTGTGGGATGCGGCTCGAAGCCACAAAAGACTCACAGATGCCGAGGGCCGCGAGCTGTATGAAAAAGCTCACGCGTGGCGCGGAATCGAATTGCCACTCAATCCATCAGACGCAGCAGACTTTGTATGGTGGTGTATGAAGTCGGAGATATTTTTGCAGATGGTAAATTGCTGCGTGGTACCAGGCACGACTGATTCTCACCCTGAGGAGTTGAGTCCACATGGAGTGGCCAGTTTCTGGATGAAGATAGAGGAGTATATGGAGCAGAGATAGCCCACATCTTTATGTTATACAAATATGAACAAAATAGGCAATTCGTACTTGACAACTGAGTCTATATCAACCTACACTGTAAAGTGAGATGGCATTTTCTCCTATTCCGTATCACAGGATAAATCAAGAAGCTAATGAGGAGTCACCCAGGCTCGATCTGGCCTATTTCCTTATGCGCCCAAACCGCAAAATCTTGCGGTTCCTTACCTTTATGGCAGTCCAATCGGGACTCCTGGTGGTTCTGTCGAGTGTATATCTGGGTCTTTATTCTCCCCAGAATACAACAGCAAGCTCAAGCGTAATCTCCCCCCTTGCAGAAGCACAAGTAAATAATAGTCCAGCCACAGTACTTGGTGCAGAAGCAAATGTTAGCCCAACTCCAGAGCCTGCCAAGTCGCAACAAGTCACTCCTGTAAAAAAAGAAAGCGCCCCCAAAAAATCCACGATAATTCCAATAAAATCCTCCTATAAAATAGCCATCATTGGAGACTCGATGGTTGATACCATGGGGGAGAATCTTGAATATCTGGATAAAGCACTCAAGAAAAAGTATCCAAACACTCAATTTACCCTCTACAACTATGGAATTGGAGCAGAGACTGTCGAGATGGGACTTGCACGATTTGACAAATCTTTCTCGTACCAAACCAGATCGTACCAATCAATCCCGCAGGTGAAGCCAGATATTATCATTGTCGCATCGTTTGCCTACAATCCTTTTACGCCGCATGATCGAGATAAGCACTGGCTCACTCTTACCCACCTTATCCAAAAAGCTCAAACCGTGACAAATAATGTATATATATTGGCTGAGATTGCACCTCTTCGAAGATACTTCGGCCGAGGTCCAAATGGGGTGAATTGGGACGAGAATACCGCGCTTGAGCACTCTGGGCGGATTATAGAACAACTTCAGAATGCGGTCGGCCTCAGCAAGACTCTTCGCGTACCGATTATCAATGCATTTGAGAAATCGATCGTGAATCACTCGACAAATGAAGGAAAGCGTGAGTACGTAAATGATTCAGACGGTATTCATCCGTCCGTCAAAGGTCATGAATTCACGGCCGATGAGATTGTCTCGACGCTGATTCTTCGTTAGTTGAGTAAAATGACAGGCGAGCGAAGATCCAGATCAACTGTAAGATTGTCTGGATGAGACAAAGTAAGAGCATTTACTACCGTTTCCACAAAAGATTTGGGGTCATTTACATCTCCATGCACATAACTCTCAAGCGCATCATCTCCTCCTCTCATTATTGTGACGGAAGAAGTGACAATCCAGTTTTTACCCTCAAGGGCTAGTGTTCGAAAATGATATGCATCGAAGCTATCTGGGCTATTTTCGATTGTTCGTGGCGCAACGTGGACCTCAACTCCCTCAAATCCGTTTGCCAATGAGGCTGAGATCGAACCCACTATTGAATGGCCGGCAAGCGCAGATGGAGGTTTTTGTGCAAGCAAGAGATTAGTCGTGAGGAAGTCGATCCGTGCGATGGAAGGTGAAAAAGGAGATGGCGCCTGTGCGGATTTTTCTGCAGACACTACTGCATGTGCCGAAGGTCCCCCTCCTTCAATATGAGCGATGGACATATTGTCTCACCCATATTTCACTGTAGTCCTGCGATGACTCCTATGTCAAGCGCAAATTTAGGAGAGAGTAGCACTATATTTTTTTATTTTTAAGAATTTTTTCTATCTCGCGGTCGTTGATATGTCGACCTGGCCCGCGGTGGGAAAGCAGAGCACCCGAAAAAGTCTTGGGGATATGCATAAGCTCATGGATAAGCGTCTTCATTTTCTCACGTTCGGATAGTTTGTCATATCGTTTGGCATTTACTTCGATGATATAGTTGGGCTCGAGGCCTGCGACTTCCTTAAAAAGCCGCGACATACCCCATATTCGTGCCACGGCTCGCGTCTTAGCATCGTGTGAGCGTATACAGTGGATATTTTTGACCTTCACATGAGTCATATCAAGGGCAACAACAAGCTCCTCAATTTGTTCCTTGACCTCTGGGGCGAGGGAGTAGTTCATATGTATATGATAGCATGTCTGATGCTTCAATAATCGGGGTTGACAAACTCTTTGGCCAGTTGTATTATCTGATTGTTATGAAATCGACGCGCGCTGGATTTGCTCCTATTCTCATCATTATCGCGGTTGTCGCATTTGCTGCAGTTGGCGGATATTTTTATCTCAACTCCAAAAAACCGCAAGCTACCCCAGAAGCTGCTCAGACCAAAAATGCAGGCAGCAGTGCCTTCACCAGCATAAAAGATGCTCTTTCAAAATCGCAATCATTAAAGTGTGAGTACACAGACGAAAAGGGCGATAAGGTAACCACAAATATCAAGGCTGGCAAGATTCGCTCTTCGATCGTAAGCGCAAAGAATCCGCAAGGAATAGAGACGATCTCAACATCGAGCAAGGTATATGTTTGGGACAACAAGACTAAAAAGGGGACAACGCTCACGATCAATATAGAAGATGTAAAAGAAGCGGCAAAAAATATAAGTGCTAATGCTCAGCCCAACAAAAAAGAAGAGATGGTGGCAGCACTTGAGAAATACAAGCAATCCTGTAAGTCTGAGGCCGTATCAGACTCTCTATTTACACCACCAACTGATGTGCAATTTACTGACCTTGATGCTCAGATGAAAAAAGCTGGGATCAATATGGAAGATATTAAAAATCAGATGAAGAATCTCCCTCAACAACCTCAAGGTGGCAATCCATCACAATAAATCATTCTTCAGATCTCTTGCATCAAGGCTCATCTTCACGTTCGTATTTTTTACCTTTTTACTTAGTATTACGCCTTTTGTACTTGCTCAGGAATCTATTCCTACTCCTGATACATTGATATCTGGCGAGCACATCAAAAATTTTGAAAGCACCATCAGTGTGCAAAAGGATGGATCTATAGAGGTCCAGGAGCAGATTCTGTATGACTTCGACTCATTGCAAAGACACGGTATCTACAGAGATATTCCATACATAATTCCCAAAGACAATGGCAAAAAATACAAATACGATCTGACTGTTGAAAAGGTGGTGGACGAGAAAGGCGAAAATTATCAGAAGAGCATATTATACGAGAATGGCAACGTTCGTATCAAGATTGGAGATCCAAATCACACGATCACTGGTGTGCACGCTTACAAAATATCCTACGCTGTCCGAGGTGCGATTGGCTACTTTGATAAGCACGACGAGCTCTACTGGAACGCAACTGGACTTGGTTGGACTGTGCCAATTGCCACAGCAAGCGCGCATATTCGGCTACCCGACGGGGTAAAAGTCTCAGATATTAAGGTCGCATGCTACACCGGAGCATATAAAAGTACCACTCAGGACTGCACAAGCGATATATCCAGTGCCGACGTGAGCTTTTCGACCACTCGTGACCCTTCGACAGGCTCAGGGCAAGTTCTTGG
Organism: uncultured Gammaproteobacteria bacterium; assembly: GCA_964401915.1. Taxonomy (GTDB): domain Bacteria; phylum Patescibacteriota; class Microgenomatia; order UBA1406; family GWC2-37-13; genus CAZGZD01. The sequence goes on along the minus strand of CAYOAI010000004.1, from coordinate 12,223 downwards.
GGCAAATGAAGGACTGACGACTATTGTAGGATTCCCCAAAAATATAGTGGCATATCTTCCAGCTCTAGAGGTGATCTCATTCTGGGACACAGCACTGGGGAAGCTGACCGCCGTACTTATCGGCCTTGCGATTTTTCTGAGCGTCGTCGCATGGTATATCGTATATCCCTTATGGATTGCTTTGAAGTGGTATAGATACGGACGTGATCCAAAAGTACCAGCAGGCCCAACTCGCGCATGGTATGATCCGCCTGTTGCAGGCCATGGAAGACGCCTTACACCTGGTGAGACTGGTGCACTGATCGATGAATCAGTAAGTATGGCAGATATATCAGCCACAATAGTCGACCTCGCCCGCCGTGGATATCTCAAAATTGATGAGCGCAAGAAAAAAGACTTCTACTTCATCCGCAAGAAAGAATACAAAGATGATGTAGAGCTTCTTGATTTTGAGCGAAAGCTTTTGGACGGAATATTCAGTACAGGGGATGATGTGCGAATAAAAGACAAAAAGCTATATGAAACAATCGTAGACGTGAAGAAAGCGCTCTACGCGCAGATTGTGGCGGATGGATTTTTCCTTGAAAGTCCGGAGAAAGTGCGGACATATTATACTGTGATATGTATAGTGGGTCTTTGTACGTGGAATATACCGCTCTTTTTATCAGCCCTTATATTCGGACGAGCAATGCCAAGGAAAACCGAGGCTGGTGCAATAGCTGCAAACATAGCTCGTTCCCTCAAGAATTTTCTTGTGACTCAGGAGAGACAGCTTGAATTCCAGGCGAAGTATCAATACTGGTTTGAGAAGTTGCTTCCATTTGCTGTGGCATATGGTGTAGAAAAGATCTGGGCTGATCGGTTTAAGAATTTTGACCTCAAGAATCCGGATTGGTACAGTAGCTACTCAGGCAGCACATTCCGCTCGAGTATGTTTGTCGGAAGCCTGAACTCATCTTTCTCGTCAATTGCATCGGCCGCGACTCCTCCCACAAGTTCCTCATCTTCTGGATTCTCATCTGGTGGGGGATTCTCAGGAGGCGGTGGGGGTGGAGGCGGGGGAGGGAGTTGGTAAGATTAGCCCCGACCGCAGCGGGTTAGTTGAAATTAGTTGTAACTAGTTTAAACAAGTCCCGATTATCGGGATCTAGTTTCAACAAAACTGCGCTTGCATCATACGCTTATAGTAGTATAATCTTCAGTAAATACCCTATGTTAGAAGGAAGCACATCAAACATCTCATACACTCCAACTCACACCAAAAAGAAGCCAACGGCGGTAATCGTCACAGTTGTTGTTATTGTACTTCTACTCATTGGAGGCGGTATCTTCTTCTTCACAAAAGGACAGAAAAAGTCAGAGCCAACCACAGATCTCTCAACCGTTGATACAGCTCCCAAAGAGACACCAACCCCAGAGGTAGATAAATCAAAGCTCAAGATCCAAGTCCTCAATGGCACAGGTACTGAAGGTCAAGCAGGTAAAGCTTCTGATGCTCTTAAGTCTGCTGGATTTAGTGATATAAAGACAGGTAATGCCAGCAAACTCGGCAATACCAAGACGACAGTCCAGACAAAGAAAGAGTTCGCAAGCATTGCCGAAGATATAAAAAGCGCACTTGACTCGGATTTTGACAATGTTGAGGTGAGTGAGGACGCTCTTACATCTGATTCAGATTTTGATGTGATTATCACGACCGGTGGTAAAGCTCCTGTGTCTGAGTCTAAAGAATCAACAGGAAGCGCAGCAACAACTCCGACAGTGACTCCAACTACGAATCCAAGCGCTACGCCAACTCCATAAATAAATTTTTTACTTTTCCTTGTTTCTGACTCCAGTGGGTTCCCTCCCATCCTTCAACGTTATTCAGGACGGGCCTCGCAAGTCGCATAAGCAAGCAAAAGTAACAAAAGTATTTTTTATTTTTTAGGATCACAGCAGAAATCACGACCATTCTCGCATAGCTCACCCAATAGCCTGTGGACAATATCTTCAAATACGGCCCGATCACCCTGACTGATTACTTTGAATATCGGCTCGTATTGACTATCAAGCAGTGAGTAAGCTTTTTCAAGAACGCCTTCACCGTGTGCTGTAAGTGAAAGATGATGTTCACGACGATTACGAACGTTATCATGCATAGCGACTAATTTTTTCTCAATCAGCAGCTCGATCTGGCGGCTCACTGCGGCTTGTGTCATGTCCCAGAAGCAGGCGATCTTTTTTTGTGTCACCTCTGAGTTGCGATTTATGGCAATTAATACTCGAAATTGGGAAAAGCTCAGATCAAGTTCCGCTTGGAGTGCTCGATCGGCAAGCTTATCCAGCAAAAAGGATAGCTTGTGGAGCGTATAGGTGAAGCGTCGACTATGAATCATACGTATTTTAAAGGCTAATATTGCCCTTCACAAGGCAGCATTTTAAGAATATGTGTCTTGTGAAGGATTTATATTGGCTTTAGCAATTGCATCCGCCACCATTTCCACCTATTGTCATGCTCAAAACACCTCCTTCAATATGCTATAATACTTAACAAGTTAAATATTAATATGTTAAGTAGGGTTTGTCAAGAGCCATTTACTTTTACTTGTTTCTGTCTCCAGTGGGTTCCCTCCCATCCTTCGACTTAGCTCAGGACGGGCCTCCCAAGTCGCACAAACAAGCAAAAGTAACAAAACGGTTTGATTAAGAAATACAAAAGTAAGCAAAAAAAGTTTTTTTTGGAGAAAAAGAAACAAAAGAGATTTATTTAAGAAGGCAAAAAGAGTTATAATTTAGATCCCCACTCTTGAGTCACAAGATACAGGATACATGATTTGTGTTTAAAATATGAAAAAAGTAGCGCATATATTGTTCTCAATACCGAATTTTCGTCGGCACTTTGCACTTTTTGTGTTGTCTGTCATCGTGGCTCAAGGTGTAGCTATACAGGTCCTACCCTTTGTGGATCGGGAGCTTGTGCGGATACTTCAGCAGGTATCGGCTGGACATGCGCTTGATACGCGAACGCTGATTACTCCATTTGTTGTGGCGCTTTCGGCCATGCTCGTATTCTCGATCTTTTTTCGTATTGCACAGAATCTGGCTACAGTCCTGGGGCAGGAGGCGTGGGGCGAGATATTCAAAAAAGGCTACTCCAAGCTACTGTATCACGATATTGCATATATTGAAAGCCGCAGATCCTCAAGCGTACTCAACCAGATTGCCCGGGCATCCAGCCGCCTATCCGCACTATTTACCGAGTCGGCCCGCGCACTTCTTCAGAACGGAACTCGTGCGATAGTATCACTTATCATTATATTTTCTGTCTCTTGGGAAGTAGGACTGGGGATACTCGTGACCTTGGCCGCATATGTGGCGATACATGCTGTACGTTTCCGCCGGGATATTCCGCTGAGTCGCGAGTACGACGAGATCATGGATCAAGAGCTTTCCCATGCGTGGGAAGTAGTCCCCCAGGTGAAGCTTACCCAGCTTTTTACCAATGAGTCTCGTGAGGCAAATGTATTTGCCGGTATTGCTCGTCGCCTGAAAAAAATTCGAGTGAAGCAAGAGCGGTTGTGGATATATTCGGACACTGCTGAGTACTTTCTTGTCAAAGCACCGACAATCGGGATCAAATTCTTCGCTGCGTGGCTTGCATTCCACGGCCGATTTGGGCTACCTACATTTGTACTTCTGTACGCATTTATCGATATGGTGCAGCAGCCACTGTTTGTTGTGAACTGGTTTATGTGGGAGATGCAGGATACGAAAAATCGTGCAAAGCGATACCTTGATATTCTGGATTCTGATCAAAAAATCCTCGAGCCTGAGCGCGCCAAAAAAATCACAAAACCAGCCGGCGATATCGTATTTGACGCGGTCAAATTCCGCTACCACGATAAGCAGGATGATGTGCTGGACGGGATAAATCTCAAATTCGAAGGAGGCCGCGTGACGGCACTGGTGGGTAAGTCGGGCGCCGGTAAATCCACGATCACCAACCTCATCTGCCGCTTCTACGACCCCATCGCGGGGAAGATCACACTTGGCGGGGTGGATATCAAGATGGCCAAAAAAGCAGATTTAAGGGAGCATATTGGATTCGTATTTCAGGATACATTCGTCTTCTCAGGATCGGTGATTGAGAATTTGAGGTATGCCAAAGAAGATGCGAGTGAGGCAGAAATAGTACGGGCGCTGAAGAAAGCGCATGCCTGGGAGTTCGTCCGCAACTTCTCAGATGGAATACAGACTAAGATAGGTGAGCGGGGAGTGAAGCTCTCAGGCGGCCAGAAGCAGAGGCTTTCGATCGCACGAGCTATCCTCAAAGATCCCAAGATCCTGATTCTGGACGAGGCTACCAATGCGCTGGACTCGGAATCTGAGGTGCTTGTACAGGACGCGCTTGATGAATTTATGAAGGCACGGACTGTGATAGTCGTCGCTCACCGGCTGTCGACAATACTGAGCGCTGACAAGATCTATGTGATTGAGAATGGGCGAGTACGTGAGGAGGGGACTCACGAGACCCTTGTGAAAAAGCGGGGAATATACAGGACTCTTTATGATATCCAATCCGGCGGATTTGAGGAGAAGGAGCGCATCATGCGCGAGTATGAATTGGCGTAAAGTAAGGATTAATCATTTCTACTTTTGCATTTGTTTACTCCGATGCTTCGTCATATAAAAGACTGTAAGTCTCATTTCGAAGGGCCACCCTGCCGCATCACCCGAGAAGTTCGCGGACACACCCTCTCTCCACATCGACAACAGTCTTTAATATGACTCCACAGTCGTAAACGAAACATAAAAGTAGCAAAAGTATTTTTTTAAGCAAACCTTACTTATCTTTTTGAGAATACAAAAAGCACGCGATGAAAGTCGTGATGGGAACGGCGAGGATGAGGCCGATGCTGGCTATTAATGTACGAGCTATTTCTTCAGCCAAAATTTCATAGTTTATGATCTGCGTAAATGGTTGCGGACTCTTGACGAAAAGCAAAAGTAGCGGCATGGCCGCACCTGCATAGACAAGTACGAGTGTATTGACCATGGATGCGATATGGTCGCGTCCGACATTCATACCCTTTGCATAAAGTTGCCAAAAGCTGAGATTTCCGACTTTTTTGAGCTCGGCGACAATTGATGCCTGGGATATGGTGATGTCGTCGAATATTCCCAGTCCGCCTATTATGATACCGGCAAGAAGCAGTCCTCGAAAGTTGATCGTGCCACCAGTGAGTGATGTCAAGAAAGTCGCCTCATCGGAGTTGGTACCAGTAAGTCGCAGTGCCTCAACGAATATATTTGCCAGAATCCCGGTTGCGACAAGCGCTATTATCGTGCCGATTACGGCCGCTGTGGTCTTTTTATTCAATCCATGTGACAGGTAGAAGGTAAGTGGTACTATAAAAAGTGATGCAATGATTGCGGCTGTGACTGGATCCTGTCCGGCCAATATCTGCGGTAGCAGGAATCCGAAGATGATAACAAATGAGATGATGAGTCCCAAGAGCGAAGCTACGCCTTGGCGGCGCCCGATAAGTATGGCGAGTCCAGCAAATATTGCAAAGAGCAGATAGATCGGTCCGGTTCGTACATAGTCGGAGATAAAGACGAAGTCGCGGCCGCCGGCAACTTTACTGACAGAGACGAATACTTTGTCCCCTATTTTGTACGAACGTGCGTTTGCTTGCGCTACATTTCCATTTTCCACTTTCAACTTTTTACCCTTCTCACGGCCCTTTGTAATTTCCACCTCAAGCTTCTGGTAGAGCTGCTTTTTGCCATTTATAGCCACTTCGCGCTCGTCCAAGATATCTTTGACCACAGACTCGTATCGGATCTCTTTTGGTGCTTTTGCGGTCTGGGCAAAGGTCGAGAAGGGGACTATAAGAAGAATGAAGGATAGTATAAAAGATACAAATACTACTCGTCGCATAGAGCTATTATATAAAAAATATCTCCGAATGAGATATGTTCCGGTCAGGCGTGTCGTCTCAATTTACTGGGATTTTAAGTCTTGGGTAGCGGTTCAGTTAATCTACGTTTAAGCAACGGCTCCCACATGTAGTCTAAAACCATACCCCATGCAGGTTTAATAAGCGCTCCATTTTTTGCCAAAGCGAACGGGCAACCCGCACTACCATCTTGTTTGACCGTAGGCAATTTCCATCGTATATGTGTTATATCCCCAGCTCTTACTTCACTGGTAAAGCGCTTTCGCGCCTCGGTCAAGACATACTCTCTTGGGTCAGCGGCAAAATCTTCGGTCAAGCCATCCCCCAAGTTTAAAAAATTATCTTGATTGAACATAAGAGGGAGTAATAATTTGCGTCCTTGCTTCACAATAACACTGCGTATGTAACCTGGCTCATGAGAAATATATGAATTAGCAGCGAGCAGTTCGGTAAGTAAGACAGCAAGTCCCATAGACCTCCCAGTAAATGTATTGATTCCTCGATTTGTGAGGTAACCTGTCATTGCCGATGAGGCCTCATCAGGTAAGGTATCTCTCATAAGATCTATTACAAATCCACCAGCTTCTCTTTCTGTCCATTCTAAAAGATCTTCTGTGTTGGAAAAGTTTACAACTCCTCCAATGTCTTGTTCAGGAATACTTTCATCAAGCTCTGCAATGATCGCATCTTTTACTCGTTTTGTCCAGAAATGTCCATAATTACCATTAAATCCGTCAAATTCCGGTTGGTCTGGAGTTGTTTGTCGAATGGCATGGATTCTTGTTAAATCCGTGGGGGTATATATAGCAGCAAATGCCCCAAGCACCTTTGGCCAATCATCGGGCCCAAGATATCCAGCTGCATATTCAACACTACCAGCAGGTGGTCCTACATGAATATCGACTTTATTTCCCGCCAGTATTACGTCTCTAGTACGCCTGGCTACTTCTATGGCTGACATAATGCTACATTATAGCATTATTAGCCTATAGTAGCAATGTTAGTGTGAATTCTAGTCATGTGCGGTATTTATTATCCTATAGTTTGACTTTAATCATAGTTTATTATAAAATATCCCCATGTCTACAGAGTTTAGTATTCGTCCAGATTCACCATCTGGTTTGTTTGAGGCTGCTCGCGTTGAGGCAAGATCAGTCTTTCGTCATTCTTTTGTGCCATTGCGCCCCCGCGCTTATTTACTGCCAGCTCTTGAAAAAGCTACACTTTTGCCCGATCAACGTTTTGCTGCAGTCACACAAGAACATAGTTTTTACACACCTATGAGAGATGACAAAAAGGCAGGGATAGTTGGCAATCTTGATCAGGCAATAAGCACTATGAACGTTGTGTCTTTGCCCGAGGCGGCAGGCGAAGGTATGGTTGTACGAGAAGGTTTTTTTTCAGATGACACTGGTCGATCTTTTGCTACTGAGCTTTTGTTTGAGGGACTTGCACTCCACCCTCGCATAAAGCGAGACATAGAGTTGAGGGATGTATTAGATGGAAGTGCAGTAATTTTGCCGTATGGCAAGACTAGAGCAAAAGTGGCTGATTTCGTACGTCGTGTAAGTAGCGAATTTTATGGAGTAGAGGATGTAAAAGTTTCTGATATAGTTGCGCATATTCGTGGATTTAATACGTTCCTATCTGTTCGTCAAGATGGAGGTGAATCAATTAGAATTCCACAGTTAATGAAAGGATTGGCATTTGAAAAGGCACGCACTACTGCTATCCAAATGCTTTTAGAAGTACTTATGTATGGAATGCGAGCCGAGCCAGAGGCTAGCCCGATAGATCAAGCAACAGCCGGTATGTATAAATTAGTACATGAAATGAGGACCTCAGCTGCATACTTGCCAGAGCAGGCTATGGAACTTTTTGTAAGGAGTTTTTTAAAAGACTATCATCCGGATATTCAAGCAGGATTTCATGCGCTTTTCGATGAATTGACAACTTACGACCTTGATGATTTTTTTACAGTTGGAAGCCGTGCTCATGAATTTTTTGAAGGTGTTAGGGCTATAGACGCTATCAATAACGAAATCTATCCAGCAGTCAACTTATCAGAACATGAATAAATTTATTTGTAGTTACTGAGCTAATTCCGGTCATTTACGACGTCTATACTGTTATTTTATAGACCTCTCATCTGTCTAGTATTGATAATTTAGCTTCAGTTTGCTATACTACAGGATATTATGGAACGAGAAAGAGCTCCAGTCGCAGCTATACCTAATCAAGTATTAGTCGCTTCTCATGCAAGTGTGCTTGGACCTAAGCATACAAGTCATGATGCGCTTACATTGCCAGAGGGTGCTGAAGGAGCGGGTAAAGTTTGGATTGCATACGATAGGGTTGGTAAGGAGCATGTTATTGAGACGAATGTTGCATTAAATAGGTTTGTTGTTGATGGTCAGCCTAAATCTATTCCCCCTAGTTTAGAGCATGAACTTCTGCCTGTTGTTGAGTTTTTACTTACTAACTCTGATCATTCTCGAGCAGGTTTTCATCATACTCATGAGGTTATAGAGGGTGCTTTGCATAGAAAACTGACTGATTCAGAGTGGGTGCATTTGAGAGAAGCTACTAGCAGAAAATTAGGTGAAGCGTTTATCGCAGTAGGATACTCTCCATCTATTTGGCATATCTCCACAACACCGCCAGAGCTTCAAAATTGGCAACAAAGAGTAGTTTATGATGAAGAAGGCAATTCTCACTCAATTCAATATTCATCAGGAGTGCCTATTTTCGAGTTTGATGGTGAGCTCCAAGCTGTCACAGATGATGCTCAATTTGTATTTGAGTATCTTGCAAATCATCCAGGCTTGGAAACCTCAATACGGCTTAAAAATTTACTGTATGGGGCTGATTTTTCAGATACTCGGTGCCACGTTATACTTGATCAGATTAGAGCTAAGGTAGGCACAGCATTAATTAAGGTCCATGCAGGACAAAATAATCTTGAGTTGGGTCTTTTAGAAGAGCCTCTTGCCACATGGAATACACAAACAGTATTTGATTCAATGGGACAACCTATTGCAGGGTTTAGTATCGATGAAGAAAAGGGTATGGTGTTATATGAAGGAAAGGTCTATAGACTACCCCCATCAGGTCAAATGGCAGTTTTTTCTTACTTAGCTCAAGCTTCAGATTTTGCTCGCTCGACCGAGTTACAGGATAGCGCTTTAGGAGGCTCAATTCCTAATGCACGATGGAATTCAATTATGGAGAATTTAAGGAAAAAATTTCCAGATATTATTGAATCGGTTGGACGGCTTCGTGGCATGGCGTATCGTATAAAAACAGAACCAATACAAGAAGAGTGGAATGAAGTTGGTGTAAGAGTTGTTGATGGAAGCGGTTTTAAGGTTCAATATAGCCCAACCACAAGAGTTGTAAATGTTATTAGTCCAGACAGGCCAACAGAGTCAATATATTTCTCTCCTACAGAGTATAAAATTTTTGAAAAATTAGTTAAATCATCAAAAGAAGTTTCACCATTCGATTTAAAAAGTGAGCTTGGGTTAGATCAAACTCATTGGAGTATGGCAATTACGAATATACGCGCAAAGCTTGGAGGCATTATTACAGCCACCGGAAAAGGTCGAGATATTAGGTATGAGATAGACTCAGGTCCTGCTCAAATTATACAAAGAAAACGAATTTTTCCAAGAGCGTCACAGCTTACACGCGGGGAAATTCGTACAAAATTTGCACAAAATATTAAGTCAGAGGGAAAGACTCCTCTTACAAAAGCAGGCGAATATGAGCTTGGAATTATGGTACAGAATGGGCAGCTTGCCGAAGAAATTCTAGCTGCATATCGGGAAGGTCAAGCTTCACCACATGAGCGGCTTTTCGACGGTACTAAAGTAGCACAATTATCTGAGAAAGAGCTTGAGGAATTAGTAGCCGTTGGTTTATATGCAAAAGAGGTTTTTGTTATATCCAACAGAAGATTGGTTAGTGCCATGGTTGCTCGATATTATGGTGGCAACATTAAACAATTATCTTTATCGGAAGATGCGCTATTTATTCAAGGCTTAGGAGGACTTGAGCGAGCTGTTGAAAAATTTGATCCACGTAAAGGATTTAAGTTTTCAACTTACAGCACATGGCATATTCGAGAGAGAATGCAAAAATTTCTACAGAATGAAAGAAGACTAAGAAACACTGGCGCAGTTAGTCTTGATGCAGAAATAGGAGAAGAGATAGACGGACATAATTTTACTCCAAGTAAGGAAGCGGCAGCACAGCTGCAAGAAATAGAAGACAGATTAGCTTCAGAAATGCGTTTAAAGAAACTTTCAGAGATGTTTGATGAAGCTGGTCTAACTGATGAAGAACGGCGATGCTTGGTAGAGGTTGAAATGAGGGGTAGAAGTAAAACAGAAGTTGCGGAAGAATTCGATTTTGGTGATGGGACCGTGACAAATAGAATCAAAAGTGCAGTCACAAAGTTTAATGAGCATTTTAGTCGTAAAGAAGTGTTAGATATCTTGCAATTGGCTTTATAATTTCATCTTAAGACTAAGAGGGTCTACTTCCCCAAATCATCGAGAAAGTACTTCTGTTCTAGAAATAGAAGAATATTTTTTGTACTAATTCCGGTCATTTACGATGTATATTTGGAGTTAGATATACTTTTCTTATACAGAAATGCGAGGGAACTGACGAGGAGAATGAGGTAGCCTGGTCATCATGGCTACAGGAAATAAACCGTCGTCACCAATGCCAGTAGGTACTCCTAGTTTGCGGACATTAGCCGCCCAATCTTCTAAATTCATGCCTTTAGTATGGGGGATTTGCAAAAGCATCACGCCACCATCTGGATTGAGTCTCTGCCACAGTTCTTGAAGAAGAAAGTAATGCACATACGGATTATCTGTGAGACCAACAAGCGCTCCTTCCCCACGAGAAATGATCAAGTCAAAAATAGGAATATCCAATTCCTTCATCTTGTCGGTCAAACTTCTCCAGGTGCTTCTTCTTAGCACATTTCCAGTTACGAGTCCTGTTTGTTTATATTCAGACTTATCCAACGGCTTCGGCTTTAATGCAAGCGCCATCGCAACTCCTCCTGCAAAACCATAATCATCAACTAATTCTCTTACGACTGTCTCATCCGCAAATACATCTAAAACATAGGGATTTACTCTTCGATCAGATATTTTACAGACAAAATTGGCGAGTAAATCCTCGGGATAATCTGGACCAATTAAACTTGTACCATTCAATAGCGGTACAAAATTGACGCAGTAATCTCTTAACGGGCTTCTAAATATAACATTAGGTTTGCCTTTTCCGTCAAGCTGTCTCTCTACAGCTACACTATCTTTCACAGCAGAAATAGCAGCTGATAAAGAACTCCTTACTTCCATGAGTATGATTATACTATAGGGTTTATATAATTACACTCGCAAGATGCAAGTTCCGACATCGCAGTATAGAGCCCGCATAAAATACATTAATTCCGGCTATGTGCGACATCTCTTAGCTTTGAAATAAGGAAGAGTGGACTAGAATTTATCTCTATCCTTTTCTTCCTCCAAATACCCCCAGAAGGTTTATACTGAGCCTGCCGAAGTACCTGCAGTGCTTGTCCCTCATAGTCCTAAGTTTGTCGAAGGACGACGTGGGAAGCATGTCGAATCTGTGCTAAAGTAATCTCAAAATATGAGCGCTTATCAAGTAGTTCTTTTTGATAAAAAGGACCGCACGCCAGTTGAAGACTTCATATTGTCCCTTTCGGATAGTACTATTGCTAAGATTTTCAGCCGCTTTGAGCTACTTGAGCTATTGGGACCAGACCTTGGTATGCCCAATGTCAAAAGAATTGTCGGGACTCTTTACGAGTTGAGAATTAGAGGCCGTGAGGAAGTCCGATTGTTATTTGCGATTAGCAAGACAAATATTTATGTCGTGCATGGATTTAAAAAGAAGAAAGATAGAATCCCGCTTAAAGAGATCAAGATTGCGCAATCGCGCTTGACACAGATATAACATATATGTTATATATTAAGTATGAAAACATACAAACAGTTTAAAGCCGAAGTTTTTAGAACTAACAAAAACATCAAGCATGAGTACGAGATGCTGGAGCCCGAAGTCGAGGCGATAAAGAAGTTTGTCGAGCTGAGGCGCACCAAGAATATCACGCAAAGCGAGCTTGCTCAGCTTATTGGCACGAAGCAGTCGGCGATATCTAGATTTGAGCGCAATCTTATCGATCCCTCAATCTACTTTTTATCCAAAGTAGCCAATGCTCTTGGCAAGCG
>CAYOAI010000003.1:0-65344 GCA_964401915.1 uncultured Gammaproteobacteria bacterium | reverse complement strand
AGTACGCCATTGAGGGCGTCTTTGAGGAGTTCGCGAGATACCTTGTCGTACAAACTTGGCTCATTCTGATCTGTGACAAACTGTTCAAGAGTCGTCTCCTTATCATCACCAATTGGTGTGGATAGGGACTTGGGCTGCTGAGATATACGCATCAGATTCTCCACCTGCTCGACTGTAAGCTCCATCTCTTTAGCAATCTCTTTGGTCTTGGGCTCTCGGCCAAGTTTTTGTGTCATTCGACGCTGAGTCTTATAGAAGCGATTAATCTGATCCACCATGTGAACAGGTATCCGGATCGTACGCGACTGATCGGCAATTGCACGTGTTATAGCTTGCCTGATCCACCATGTGGCATATGTTGAGAATTTGTATCCACGGCGCCAATCGTACTTTTCCACTCCGCGAATAAGCCCCTTATTACCCTCTTGAATAAGATCCAGAAAAGATAATCGACGACCCAGATATTTTTTGGCAATTGAGACGACAAGACGCAGATTGGCTTTAGTAAGCATCTCTTTGGCCTCCATATCATCTTTCTCGTAGCGCTTGGCGAGCTCTATCTCTTGCTCGAATTTAAGAAGTGGAGTCTTGCCGATTTCCTTGAGATACTTCTTGATTGGATCAAGTGATTCACCTTGGCGGGTAGAGATAAGATGTGCGATCTCGCGCTCGATCTCCTCTGCGGTCTTTTTTACATCTTCCTCTTCCTTATTAGACACCGTCTCAAAAATATCAATTCCCAGCGCAAGTGCCTCAGTGAAAAAATCGTCTATTTCATCGACGTGCTTTTCAGGCTCAGGATAGACAAGAAGAATATCATCCTGGACTATGAATCCATCCTCTTCTCCTTGTTTAAGGACCTCTTTGAGTGTTTTGGGTAGTTTTTGCTTTGTCATCTTGTAAGACACTCATTTTATACTGTCCCGAGCCTTTTTTCCACCTCACTCAATCTCGCGCTCGCTTCTTTCAACTTTTTTGAGTGCTCTTCTTTTGGATCTTTGTCGCCTACGGCGGATAAAAGATGGCCGATCTGGGCCTTGATTGAGTATCTTTTGATCTCAAGAACAAGCTTGTGAATATCGTGCTCAGTAGCATTTTCGGAGACTGACGCAAAAAGATAGACCTTATCAAATACTGGACGAAGTTGGGCATCTAAGTTGTCTGCAAAGTCCATAATGTTGAGACTCTTCCCATGAAGATTCTGGTAGGAAATAAGTGCCTCCGCAATTTTTCGATAAGCCGGACTTAAAAAATCTTTGGGGGTAATTACCTCAAATACATCTCGTATTAGACTCTCTGGAGTATCGCTTTGGAAAATAAGGCTCAAAATATACATCTGAAGTGTAATCTGGCGATCCCTATCTGCTGCTGTATCGTCTACTTTCTGCACGGGCACTGGATCACGCCTACGCTTCACGACACCTCGCATAAGCTGTTGCACGCTCTCCTCACTCACATTCAAAAGGTCTGCGATCTTTTTAATATAGTGGGATTTGATAACTGGGTTTTGAATTATGGCAAGGTGGGAGATCACTGCATCGGCCAACTTCTTCTTATCATACGGATCGTCTGTCGGATACTTCTTGGTGTAATGATCTATCAGAAAATCGTAGGCTGGGACTTTGGCCGCAAGTGCTTTTTTGAATTTACCAAGATCTGTGTGAATCGCCTCATCTGGGTCTTTAGCAAAATCGAGGCTCACGACCTCAATCTCCATCTCAAGACTTTCGGCAGCAGTAAGTCCCTTAACAACTGCCGCGTCCCCCGCAGCATCTGCATCAAGCATAAGAATTACCTGTCGACAATAGCGCTTAAGAAGCTGCAGCTGCTCAGTAGTGAGTGCCGATCCCTTGATAGCAACGACATTATTGATATCGTGCTGATGGGCTGATATGACATCAAACTCTCCCTCGACTATGTATACATTTTCATTCTTCTTTATCGCGTCCCGCGCCAAATCAATTCCATACAAAGATTCTCTCTTATGGTAGATTGCAGTCTCTGGGGTATTTATATATTTGGCCTCCTTATCCTCAGACGTCAGAAGTCGTCCAGAAAATCCGATAATGCCACCCCGAGGATCGCGTATCGGGAAAATAAGCCGTCCTCTAAATCTGTCATAGATACGGCCTTGTGAGGCGCGAATTGCGACTCCAGCATCTATAATCTCAGCGTCTTCAAAACGCTTTTTCTTAAGATATTTAAATAGCGAGTCCCATGAAGATGGTGCGTATCCAATACCAAATAGGTGGGCTGTGCGATCGTTTATGCGTCGATCCTCAACATATTTACGTGCAGTTGCGCCAATTGCTGTCTTCTCAAAGATATATCTGAAAAAATCAGCCGCATGACTGTTGAGACTAAAGAGTCGCTCTCTTTTCTTCCATGCTACATCCTGAATGTGGGTACTCTGAAGTTTGACTCCAGCTTTTTGAGCAAGTTCGGTAAGTGCCTCAGGGAAAGTAATATTCTCCCACTTCATCAAGAATTTGAATATGTCCCCACCATCACCGCATGTGCCGAAACAGTGCCAAATCTGCCGCTCTGGAGATATGACGAATGAGGGGGTTTTCTCTGTATGGAAGGGGCACACTGCCTTGAAGTTGCGGCCTGTTCGCTTGACGCTGATATACGCACCGATAAACTCAACAATATCGATCTTTCTTTTTATCTCATCAATGGGATCCATAGCTTCACTATTGTACCAGTCCACATAAGCGTTTACATGGGGTGAAGAAAACAATCAATTATTGATCATGCGTGAGAATTTGAGTTGTTTTTTCACAGCGAATATACTTATAATTAAGAGTATGTTGTACGTCTACCTTGACACACGAACCATCAAATTGCTCCTCGTCAAAAAAACAATCCTTGGACAGTATGAGGTGAATTTTTTTGAAAAAAACCACACCGCTGATCTACTGGATGATGGAAAACTCCAGAATATTGATCTGCTTGCATCTGCTCTTAAAGAAGGGCTCAATAGCCTGGGTATTACTGTCGGGACTGAAAAAGAAGTATTCTTGATACTACCTCAAGCGAGCTTCTATCACCTTACGCTTGATGTACCATCTGACATAGCCGAATCAACTATCGCCTCGTATGTTGCTGATAAGGCTCGTGCAACCATACCGACATCTCTTGACAATTGCTTCTGGGACTTCATAAGTCGTAAAGCCGAAGACAAGACCAAAATCTCGTTTTTTGCAATAGAAAAGATGCAAGCTGAAATGCTTCAGAAATCACTTGAGCTTCTCAATCTCCGCCTTACATTTATTCTGCCCGATACTCTTGCCATCTTTAAGCTTTTTGAAAAAACATTACGAGACACAAAGAAAGAAAGCATATTTTATATCGACTACAGCAACGACCGGGCTTCTGGATATGTATTTGACTCTTATGGACTTCTGGTCGCCAAAAGGTGGGAAGAGTCTGTCGTTGACAAAAAAGCCCTCGAGATGACTCTCAAGGAAAAAGCCGAGCAGTATGCGAAAGATGATGTAAAGCTTAATCGAATTATTCTGTCGGGTGCAGATTCAGATGGCGTCAGACAAGATACTTTTACCAAAGAGGTTGGCGTGTGGACAAATCCGCTGAAGCGAATTATCCCCAATTTCTATGAGGACTATCTCAAGCAGCTTGTCGTGGCAGCAGATCAGACATTTCCGATTTTAAGCTTTGATATCTGCTTTGGAGCATTTGTCTTTGCTGCTGAGAATAAAAAATTCAATATACTCAAAAAAAGATCCGGCGGATTCAGACCTTCTTTCAAGAGCCCACGTTACTTAAAGGAATTCTTCATATTCGCGCTTTCATTTGGACTTTCGTTTGGTGCATTTATGCTAATCACAAGATCTAATCTTCTGTCAAACATTGGTTCTATCAAAAGTCCGATAAATGTGAAAACAATACAAAAATCACCTGTCCCAAGCGCAACACAAAATACTAAAAAATCAAATCCCACACCGACCACTGCCCCTGCGTTTAAAAAAGATGAGCTTAAGATAAAGGTCTTAAATGGATCTGGTACGGTCGGAAAAGCCACAACAGTCAAAGAAATCCTAAGTGGAAAAGGCTACAGCGAAATCTTAACCGGCAATGCTGATAACTTTGACTTTGAAAAAACAGTAATTCAAAGTA
This sequence comes from uncultured Gammaproteobacteria bacterium, assembly GCA_964401915.1. Classification (GTDB taxonomy): domain Bacteria; phylum Patescibacteriota; class Microgenomatia; order UBA1406; family GWC2-37-13; genus CAZGZD01. Next base: position 61,204 of record CAYOAI010000003.1, on the reverse strand, counting down.
AAAAAGAAAAATCACAGGCTGCGGCAGCAATTAAAAGCGACCTCAAAGACTACACCGCATCTCCCAAAATAGAGACTCTTGATGAGACCGAGACCTCTGACATAATCATTATTATTGGTACAGACTTCAAGTAAAGAAAGTGTGTCCCCAGCGCAAAGTAGGACATCGCGCATGGACAATCCCCCCGATTAATCGGGATCAGCAAATTCATTTCTGAAAATCTCAACTTATAAAAAACATAGACATATATGGAAAATACATCACCTGATCTTGCTCGCCGCGTCAACAACATACTCCAAAAAGTTCAACTCGCAGATAAAAAGAAAGAATTGTCAGATATGGAATCTCAAACCTATGAGACCCAATTTTGGGCTGACGCAAAGTCGTCCGGCGATACACTTAAGCGAATAAACGACCTAAAGCGCGAGATCGAAGATGTTGAGATGCTTCAGCTGCTACTTGAGGAGGGTGAGGAAAATGAAGTTGAAAAACTTCTAAAAAAATATGAGATAATGCTCTTCCTATCTGACACATATGACAGGCGCGATGCTCTATTTTCGATTCAAGCTGGCCAGGGCGGAGTTGAAGCTATGGATTGGTCAAATATGCTGCTTCGAATGTATACTCGATATTTTCAAAAAAAAGGATTTAGTTTTGAGGAGATTGACCGTGTACCAGGTGAGGAAGCGGGAATAAAAAGCATTACTCTTGAGGTCTCAGGAACATTTGCATATGGTTATCTTAAAGCTGAATCTGGCGTCCACCGATTAGTCAGACAATCGCCTTTTAATGCCAACAAACTTCGACAGACATCATTTGCTCTTGTGGAGGTGCTTCCCAATATCCAAAATCAGGAAGTTGAGATCAAAGAAGAAGATATTGAATGGCAATTTTTCAGATCCGGTGGAGCAGGAGGACAAAATGTAAACAAAGTCTCAACAGCCGTCCGACTTACTCACAAACCGACAGGAATCACCGTCACATCCCAAACTCAACGTCATCAAGGCCAGAATCGCGAAAGTGCACTTGCGCTTCTTCGTGCAAAGCTATGGCTCCTTGAAAATGAAAAAAAAGAAAAAAAATTAGACTCTATGAAATCTGATAAAATGGCCAGTTGGGGTATGCAAATACGCTCTTATGTACTCCACCCATATAAGCTTGTCAAGGATTTGCGGACAGGTTACGAAGATACTCAAGCGGAGCGTGTGCTCGACGGAGATATTGACAACTTTATTGAGGCCTATTTGAAATCATAAGGGTTGTAATTTGCACGGGATATTGTTAAGCTGAATATATTATGGATACTCCAAGCCAAACCTCACAAACCCCAGTCATTCATCACTTAAAAAATAAGGGCGAATTCTCGACATTTGCTTCAATTGCGATTCTTGTTGGATCTCTTTTTATCGGTGCGGCATTCGGTTTTGGTCTATCAAGGATCATCCCCTCTTATCAGTCTGACTCCTCAGTCCCTCAGGTCGGAACAAAGACAACCACATCAGAGGGAGTCAAAGATAATAGGCAATTTCCAGACCATGCAGAGGGCACTCTTAAAAAGGGAGGAGTTGATGGCGAAGGAAGCCATCATCTTGAGAGGCCAGGCGGCGAGTCCCAAAATGTATACCTCACATCCAGTGTTGCTGATTTATCCAAATTTGTTGGCAAAAAAGTGAAAGTACAAGGACAGACCCAAAAAGCACAAAAGGCTGGATGGCTTATGGATGTTGGATATGTGGAAATTTCTCAATAGTTTTCGATGATCACATTTGAAAATGTCAGCAAAAAATTCCCCTCAGGCAATCTCGCGCTCAAAAAAGCAACTTTTGAAATTGCAGACCGCGATTTTGTCTTCTTAGTTGGCCCATCTGGAGCTGGCAAGACGACTATACTCAAGCTTATCTTACGGGACTTTGCACCATCTTCGGGTCGTCTGCTTGTTGATAATTTTGACCTCTCATCACCGAAGTTCAATCATGTCGCTGACCTGAGACGCACGATAGGTGTGGTATTTCAGGACTTTAAGGTGTTGGCCGACAAAAACATTGCTGAAAATATCGCAATTGGACTTAAGGTGCTGGGTTGGCCGCAAGGACAAATACAAAATGAGGTCCAGGAGGCACTTGCGCTTGTTGGACTTTCGGGACGAGAACTTATGTTTCCGGCGCAGATGTCAGCTGGTGAGCTCCAGCGTGTTGCTATAGCGCGAGCAATAGTCGGTGAGCGCTCGATCATCCTCGGCGATGAACCAACAGGTAACCTTGACCCCAAGACAACGTGGGAAATTATGAAAATATTCAAAAAAATCGAAGGCAAACGAACAGTGATACTGGCCACACATAATGTCGACATCGTCAATTCACTTCAAAAAAGAGTGATCGCACTCAAAGGTGGAGAGATCATTAAAGATCAAAAAAAAGGAGGGTATGAGATATGAAAGAGCTCCTCACATCAATCCGTCGTACACCATATCAATCAATGGCATCATTTCTGATTCTATTTTTTACACTTTTTTTAAGTCTCTTTTTTTTCAATATCACATCTTTCTTCAATGGAATACTCACCTATGTCGAGACCAAGCCACATGTCACAGCTTATTTCCAGAAAGAAGCTAAAGAGAGCGATATCTTTAAAGTCAGAGACATCGTCGAGAAATCCGGCAAAGCCATAAGCATCAAGTACGTATCCAAAAAAGAAGCTCTCAGCATCTACAGAGATCTCAATCGCGATGACCCACTTCTCCTTGAGATGGTAAGTGCAGATATACTCCCCCCATCTCTTGAAATTTATACCCAAAAGCCTGCATACCTCGCTGAAGTTGCAGCATTTTTGAAGAGACAACCTGGAGTTGACGATGTTTTTTATCAAAAAGACATTGTCGACAAGCTACTTGGCGTGACCCGAATTCTAAGAGCCGTGACTCTATTTGTATTCCTACTTCTTTTATCGATCTCCTGCATCGTACTTATGGCCACGACCGCCTTTAAGATCACCCTTAAGAGAGAGCAGATTGAGCTTGAGAGACTTCTTGGGGCAACCCGCTTTTATGTAAAGCGACCCTTTCTTTTTGAGGGTATGATGTATGGTGTCGCAAGCGCTACGCTGGCATATGTGGTCTTTTATGGAATCTTTTTCCTCATCCAGCCTTTCCTCACCACGTATCTTGTTGGTATTCCATCAATTCCTTTTTATGGACTTGAGTCTTGGAAGCTTTTCATCTGGCCGCCCAGTATAAACTTTATGACTCTGTCGTATCTTATTGTCACAGTATTTGGTATTGCAATAGGCCTTCTTGGCAATTTTCTGGCAACATCAAAATATATTAAATGAACACCACCCATGAAATGGACATACAGAACACTATACGCTTTACTTCTTCTTAGTATTTTTTTTCTTGGAGCAAAATCTGCAACCGCTCAATCAGTCTGCGGATCAAAGCCTAGAGCTGAATGTATACACGAACTAGAACAACAGCGAGATCAAGCAAAAGATAAGAAAAATACACTTTCTTCTCAGATCGAATTAATGAACACTCAGATTTACCTGAATGAACTACAAGTGCAAACAACAGAAGAACAGATTCAAACAGCACAAGTGGAAATCGAAAATCTATCAGGACGAATAGGGGGATTTAATAAATCTCTTGACTTCTTGACAAAAGTACTACTTCAAAAAATTGTGGAGGGATACAAGAGGAAGCAGGAAGTGAACTTCCTCCAGCTTATTCTTGAGGCAGACAATGCCTCAACTCTTGTCAATAGACTGAAATATGTTCAGGTCACCCAATCTGAAGACAGTAAACTCACTTTTCAAGTACAAGAAGCCAAGCAAAATGCTGAAAAACAGAAAGATCAACGGGAAAAGAAAAAAGAAGAACTGGGGAAACTAGAAATAGAGCTTGTCGGTCGTAAAAGTGAATTGAACAGTCAAAAGAAAGAAAAACAAGATCTCCTAACAATAACCCAAAACGATGAAGCCAGATATCAAAGACTTATTCAACAGGCTTTGGCAGAGTCTAAGGCAGTACAGAATGCATTGGTTTCGGGTCAATCACTTGGTCCTGTTAAAAAAGGAGACCCGATTGCACTTGTTGGAAATAGTGGATATCCATACTGCTCAGATGGAGCTCATCTCCACTTCGAAGTACATACTGGCGATGCATGGAATTCCTGGACAGATCCAAGTCCCTACTTAAGTCAATGGGGGCAACCACTTGACAATCCAGTAATCATAAGTCAAGGCTACGGTCAAACTCCGTGGTCCTCACGTTATACTTACTCAGGTGGTATTCATACAGGAATTGATATGTATAGTACCTCATCTAATGTAATACATGCACCTGCTGATGGAACTCTTTATTCCTCAAGCGAAGCGTGTGGACCAGCCGTCATTAATGTTAGATATATTGACCATGGAGGTGGTATTAAGAGCTTCTATCTTCATGTTCAGTAAAAATCTTCTGCTTCCCACCTTTTTATTTTTTTTTACTCTGTTTTTTCCCATCAGAGTCTCTGCAACATTATGGATTAATGAGATATATCCAGCACCAGTAAGCGGAGATGAAGAGTGGGTGGAGCTCTACAATGACCAGCCCCTGAGTGTCGATATCTCAACCCTTACTCTCACAGATGCGACAAATAAAAAAATCATATTCTCTGACAAAATCATCAAGCCATTTGGGTATACGATAGCCACGTCTGCTGCTGTCTTAAATAACTCAGGACCCGAGACAGTAAATCTAAAAGATCTCCTCAGCAATACCATTGATTCAATCACCTACACCGACACCTTCACCTCGGCCAAAAGCTATATTCGCTGTTCCGACGGTGGCAACAGCTTCTTTGTCTCAACAATCATAACCCGCGAGTACACAAATAGTGGGGCTTGCGATATTTTGCTGGCACCCACACCGACCGCTACTCCCACAGCCACCCCAACTCCAACAAACACCTCCACACCGACTGTCACACCTACCCCCACACTCGCACCTGTCTCGTACAATAATATCTACATCTCCGAGGTGATGATAGATCCAGGTGATGATCAGGATGAGTGGATCGAGATATACAATGACAACGAATATACTGTCACTCTTACTGATTGGTATATCGATGACACAACCGACTCTGGATCCAGCCCTCGCAAATTCACACTTACAATTGGATCGAAAAGCTACGGAGTAGTCGACCTCACATCATCTGTGTTTAATAACTCAGGAGATACTGTCCGGATTCTCGATGCTTCAAATAGCCAGAAAGATTCGTATGAGTATACTGATTCGTCAAAGGGTAAGAGCCAAGGTCGTATGTCTTTGCCTACTGGCTCATTTTGCGAGCAGGAGCCAACAAAAGGAGCCAGCAACGCAACATGCATTACGCAAAGCGAGACAACATCATCCGCATCATCTTCAAACTCAATATCCTCAACCAAAAAATTAAAATCGACTCCATTATCAACATTAAATCCAGGTTATAAGCCAGTACTCTACCCACAGCAACCTTCAACTAAAAAAATAGTGACACCACCAAAAACAAGTATAGGGCTCAATAAAAATGGAGATGTGCTGGGTGCATCTGATACTGTGGTAAAAGGTGAAACCACTTCCTCTGAACTTGCCATTAGTCGGAGCTTGGCATTTGCCGCTTGCTCATACGCTGTACTTCTTCTTGTGTGGATAATAGTTAAACAACAAATCGTATGAAGCAAAAAAGACATCCTCTATACAGAATCATATTGCTTGTTCTGCCAGCCATTCTCTGGATGACTCTTATATTCTATCTCTCGTCCAGACAAAGAGTGGCTGTGTCCAATACCTATATCATCAATTTCATGTTCTTTAAATTTCTTCATGTCACAGAATACTCAATTCTCTACACTCTTGTGTATCGCGCCCTTTGTATCTATTCGGAAAAAAGATTACCTGTATACAAAAAACTTTTAATAGCATTAATAATCACCCTTTTCTACGCGATGACAGATGAAATTCATCAGACATTTGTGCCGACCCGCGAGGGTACTGTGCGCGATGTGGTCATCGACTCAATTGGTATTGCGATTATGTATAGTTATATTAAGAAATATCCAAAGCTTATAAACAAACTACTCACATGAAAAACATAAAAAAACTTATACATCATTTATTTATTCCAAGCATCTCAAATAACTATCGAGCGCGGATTCTCCGTCACGATTTTTTAGCCCTCTACCTTTTGCTTGCATTTTCTCTATTTGCACTTTCCAAACACCAGATCCCACAACTCTCAAATGTGCTCGGCTTCGCAACAGACATTAGTTCGCAAAAATTACTTGAACTCACAAATCAAGAAAGGGCGAAGCAAAATCTGCAGCCACTAAGCTACAACTCGAAGCTTGCGATAGCAGCCCAAAAAAAGGCAGCGGATATGTTTGCTCATGATTATTGGGCACATTATTCACCGCAAGGACGAACCCCTTGGGATTTTGTCTTAGATAGTGGGTACTCCTATGAGTATGTCGGTGAGAACTTAGCCAAGAACTTCTTATTCTCAAACAATGTCGTAACAGCATGGATGAACTCCCCTACGCACCGAGAAAACATCATAAAACCAGAATACACAGAAGTGGGGTTTGCGGTCGTGAATGGAGTGCTTGCCGGTGAAGAAACCACCCTTGTTGTACAGATGCTTGGCAAACCACAAAGTAAAGCGCTCTCCCAAGATCTGCAAAGGCCTCAAAATACACACGCTGCAGCTGAGATCGTTGGGCCCCCAACTCGACGAGGTGAATCTCTTGTTCTCGCCAACTCGTCACCCCATCCCGCAATAAACATCCTTCCATTTTCAATAAATGCCGGGATTCTTATGATTATTGTTATTCTTGTTGCGCTTATCTCTGATTTCTATATTGCCGCGCGAATGAAGCTTTTTCGTATGCACGGTCGCAATCTTGCGCATTTTATCTTTTTATTTTTTGTGCTTGTTGCTGTAGCATTTTTTATAATGCGAGGAGCAATCCTTTAATCCTATGCAAGATATATATATACATATAAAGCGCGAAATTTCGAATAATTTAGCGGATTATCTTACGCTTATAACCTGCGGCGTGTTCTTCTTAACATATATGGGAATATTCAGTCAGTCGCGGGTAGCTCGCTTTACTGGAGTATGTGTCTTTGTGGCATGCTACCTTATATGGTCAATTCTCCACCATGCGGGTCGTCGGACTTTGCACATCCGAAGTATGATAGAATATATTTTGATTGGATTCCTTGCGCTTTTGATTGTCAGTTTTATGCTTTTGACCTAATCTCAACATGAAAGGAGTAATTCTCGCTGGAGGACTGGGGACACGACTCTACCCACTTACTTTTGCAACCAACAAGCATCTTCTGCCTGTATATGATAAGCCGATGATCTTCTATCCTATTCAAACACTCGTTAAGGCAGGCATCAAAAATATTCTGATTGTGGTATCAGGACCACACTCTGGCGACTTTATTCACGTTGTCAAAAATGGAGAAGAGTTTGGCGTCGAACATCTCGAGTATGCATTCCAAGAAAAGCCAGATGGCGGAATTGCTGACGCGCTTGCACTTGCTGAAGATTTTGCGGATGGCGAGGCTATCTGTGTGATGCTTGGAGATAATACGACCGATGCAGATATCTCCCAATCAGTTGGTAATTTTTCCGAAGGTGCGCTCGTATATTTGAAAAAGGTCGCAGATCCCAGACGATTTGGTGTGCCGCAATTTGATCCCCATGACACAAACCGAATAATAAATATTATTGAGAAGCCAGCGACTCCTCCTTCTGATTTTGCCGTAACAGGACTATATCTATACGATCACAAAGTGTTTGATTACATACGCAAATGCAAACCATCAGCCCGAGCAGAACTTGAGATTACTGATGTCAATAATCTTTATATTCAGGATGAAGCTATGAAGTGGGCTGAGCTTGATGGTTATTGGCTGGACGCTGGTACCGCCGACACCCTTCTTCTTGCAAACTTGTACTGGGGCAAAAAAAGAGGGTCTGATTTTCTTCGCACTCAACTGAAAGCTCAAGAGTAGTATAGGTATAAGTCGAAAGCAGCTCTTGCATTTTACGCAGGTTTCTTCCACAATAATAGTAATGGATATTACTCAGATTTTTCTTATCGTGACTCTTTCCGTCACAACACTTTTCCTCATAGTCGTTGGAGTCTATCTCGTACTTGCACTTTGGGAGCTAAAAAAAGCTCTTGGACGAGTGAATGCAATTATCGAAGGCTTTGAGAAAGTTAGCGGCACTCTTGGCAATGGTATGCATGAGGTACTTGGGTTCATTACCGGAACCAAAGTAATCTTTCAAGCACTTGAGACTTTCAACAAAAAAAAACATGAAAAACAAAAAAAACAATCAGAGTGACAATACATGGTATGGATTCGGCCTTGGATTACTGGGCGGAGCTGCTTTAGTATGGGCATTTGGGACCCAAAAGGGACGAGAAACTATTCGACACTTAGCCGACAGCGCTGAGAATCTTGAGGGAGAAGTTGAGGGAATTTTAAAAGAATATGGACTTGAAGCAGAAGGGTATATTAAAGATACTATAAAGCCAGTTGAGCACGTTTTTGAAAATGTCGCTCAAAGCAGTTCCCCGCTCAAAGCCTTGATTGACCGAATTGGAATAAATAGCAAACATACAAAAAAACTATTTTTAAAAGAAGATCAAGAAATAAAGTAAAAAAGACTTGACTTTTAAAAGCACATCGTGTATTCTTCTACCTAGTTTTTGCTAATCCCCCCCACTATCCGGGAAGGGGGATTTTATTTATTCAAAAAAAGAATACGCACTCAGGTTGCGATTACTGGGCAAACTTAATTACGCGATGCAAACTAAATCCACGAACAAAACTCAAAAAAACCCAGGAAAACATCGACCTGAGATCTATCTGGGTACTAAAGACACCCATCTCGATACTTTTGATCTCATCGAGATCCAGAAAAACTCGTGGAATACCTTCATCACGACCAACCTTAAAAAAATTCTTAATGAATTTTTTCCCGTTGAAGACTACACTGGCAAAAAATTTACACTCGCGCTTGAGGACATTCACTTTGGAGAACCACGCTACGAATTCAAGCTTTGTCTAACAAAAAAACTTACTTTTGACGTTCCCCTATATCTAAAGCTCAAGCTAACCAACAAAAAAACAGGCTCACAAAAATCACAAGATGTCTATTTTTGTAATATTCCCAAAATGACAGATCGTGGAAGCTTTATCATAAATGGAATTGAGCGAATCATCATAAATCAACTTGTGAGGTCTCCAGGCGTCTATTTCACAGCTGAAATTGACAAATCAACAGGACAAACAATCTACAATGCTGAGATTCGTCCATTTATCGGAGCCTGGATTGATATTTCAATCAGCAAGCATAATCTTATTGAAATTAAGGTCAATAAAAAAAGAAAATTCTTGGCGCCAGTATTTATCAAAGCTTTCGATGGAGAATCAAGTGCCCAGATTCTTCACCACTTCAAAGATCTTGATCCCACACTTCTTGAAAAATATATTACCCCCACTCTTAAAAAAGACACTACAGTTAACCGAGATGAAGCTGTGCTTGAGATGTACAGAAAAATCAAGCCTGGTGAGCCACTTATTATTGATAATGCTTACGATAATCTCAAAAATTTATTTTTTAATCCACGACGCTACTCTCTTGCAGATGTTGGACGATATAAAATAAATAAAAAACTGGGACTTGACCTTGATATTGTGGATGAGAATTATCTCCTCACCAAAACCGATCTCATCGAAACAATAAAATATCTTGTCAATATTACAGCGGGACGTGGCAAATTTGATGATATTGACCACTTAGGGAATCGTCGTCTTCGAACAGTGGGCGAGCTGGTTGGCATGTATGGAATTCGTGTCGGTATGGTTCGTGTTGAGCGAGAGATAAAGGAGAGAATGAGTCTTGTAACAGGTGAGACAAGTATAAATCCAGCCCAAATCGTCAATTCAAAACCGCTCACAATTGCTATGAATTCGTTTTTCCGAACCAATCAACTTTCAACAATTGTCGATCAAACCAACCCACTTTCAGAACTTGACAATGCAAGGCGAATTACAGTCGGTGGCCCGGGTGGAATTGAGAAAGAGCGAGCATCTTTCTCTATCCGAGACATATCAACTTCCCAATACGGAAAAATCTGTCCAATCCGATCTCCCGAGGGTCCAAATATCGGTGTTGTAACTTATATGGCTCTCTACAGCAAGGTCAATAAATATGGATTTCTTGAGACTCCTTATAAAAAAGTCCAACATCTTAAAAAAGCAGGCAAGACAATTTCCAAACTAACGAGTGACATTGTGTATCTTGAAGCAGATGATGAGCAAGATTGCTACATAACATCAAGCAATATTGCGGTTGATAAAAGTGGAGTCATACAGCAACAAAAGATTGTAGCCCGACACGAAAAAGATATTGTCGAAATAACAGCGGATAAGCTCAACTATGTCGACATCTCTTCCCAACAGGTTGTTGGTGCATCAGCAGCGCTTATTCCCTTTTTGCAAAATGACGATGCCTCACGAGCCCTTATGGGAACACACATGCAATGTCAGGCTATCCCACTCATCAAACCCCAAAGCCCATATGTCGGAACAGGAATGGAAAAAGTAGTTGCCTCGGCATTAGGTCGCACTGTCTTTGCACCAGAAGATGGAAAAGTTGAATATGTTGACGGTGAAAAAATTATTTTTAAAGGAAAAAGTGGTAAAAAACATGAATACAATTTAAGTCGATTTGTAAAAACTAATAAAGATGTCGTCTTTGATCAAAAACCACGTGTCGAGCCAAATCAGAAGATGACTAAAGGCGAAGTGATTATCGATGGACCAGCAACTGAATCAGGACGACTCGCAATCGGACAGAATCTTGTCATTGCCTACACCTCTTTAAACGGTCTCGGATATGAGGACGGGTTCGTAATCTCTGAGCGCCTTGTCCGAGAAGATATTCTCACCTCAATGTCCAGTGAAGAATTTATATCAGATCTTGTTGAGACAAAACTTGGACCAGAAGAGCTTACCCGAGATATTCCAAACGTCCGAGAAGAAGTACTGCAAAACCTTGATCGTGAAGGACTCGTCGTTGTGGGCACTGATGTAAAAGGTGGAGATATACTTGTTGGTAAAGTCGCCCCCAAAGGAGAAAAAGAACTTTCAGCTGAAGAAAGACTACTGCGTGCAATATTTGGGGAGAAAGCCAAAGACGTCAAGGATACCTCACTTCGTATGCCATACGGCAAAAAAGGTACTGTTGTGGATATCAAGTCTATTGACACTAAGAAAGATCCAAACGAACTTGAGCCAAGCATTATAAGACGAATGCTGGTTACCACATCTCAACTTCGTAAAATCAGAGTCGGAGACAAACTTGCCGGACGACATGGAAATAAAGGAGTCATCTCTCGCATACTTCCTGATTGGGAAATGCCCTATCTTGAAGATGGTACACCTGTTGACATTATCATCTCTCCCCTCTCTATCCTGGCTCGTATGAATTTGGGACAGCTTTTTGAGACCTTACTTGGAATTATTGCTCAAAAAGAGGGGACTCATATCTCTGTTCCTGTCTTTGAAGGAATTAAAGAAGAATTTATAACCAGCGAACTGAAAAAACTTGGACTCCCGACAGACGGAAAAAGAATAATTTATGACGGCGCAACTGGACGACCGTTTGATCGGCCAGTGCTAGTCGGAGTCGGATACATTATGAAGCTTATTCACATGATCGAAGACAAGTTCCATGCTCGATCTGTTGGCCCATACTCACTCGTCACCCAGCAACCTCTTGGTGGAAAGTCTCAGATGGGTGGACAAAGATTTGGTGAGATGGAAGTCTGGGCTCTTGAAGCACACCGAGTACCCGCTACCTTACAAGAAATGTTGACTATTAAGAGTGATGACGTGCGTGGCCGTGTCAAGGCATTTGAACTTATTATAAAGGGCCTTGATATACCTCAATCATCAGTACCAGAGTCTTTCCACGTACTTTTGAAGGAGTTAAACGCATTGGGACTATCAGTTGATTATATGAAATAAAAATATGGAAGATTTGCCAATTGTTGATTTTTCGGGTCTTAAGATTCACCTCGCCTCCCCTGATGAAATTACAGTGTGGTCACGCGGTGAAGTCACAAAACCAGAGACTATCAACTATCGAACCCTGAGACCTGAAAAAGACGGTCTTTTTGATGAGCGTATTTTCGGTCCAACTAAAGACTACGAATGTTACTGTGGTAAATACAAAAGAATACGATACAAAGGTATTGTATGTGATAGATGTGGAGTAGAAGTCACCACCTCGGCCGTAAGACGAGAGCGAATGGGTCATATCAAACTCGCATCCCCTATCGCCCACATTTGGTATTTTAAAGGATCGTCCTCACCTCTCAGCGTACTTTTGGATATTCCTCCACAATCTCTTGAGCGCATCATATACTATGCCCTCTACCTCGTCAAAGATGTTGATCCTGAAAAGCGAAAAGTTGAGCTTACCGCACTTTCTACTATCAAAGATAAAGAAATTGAAGAGATTGAAGGACTTTATAAAATAGAAAAACAGAGCGTACGAGAAAATTTTGACAAACAAAAAGAGGCGATCAAAAAGAAGCTCTCAAACAAAGAGCAACAAGACATAGCATTTGTCGAGCTTGACTTGAAAGAAAAAGAACAGCTCAAACAACTATCAAATAAATACTCTGAACGCAAATCCCAAAAAAGCGTATTCTTCGATCGCATCCTCAAGATTATTAAGACAATCCAAGCTTTTGATGTACTTGAGGAAGAAGATTATCTCTACCTTAAAGAACGTGAACTTGGCAACTTCATCGATGTTGGAATGGGATCTGAGGTAATATACGATATATTCCTTGAGCTTGATCTTCAAAAATCCTATACCCAGACTCTCAATGATCTAACCAAAGCAAAAGGTGAAAGACGTAGCAAACTCCTCAAAAAAGTTCGAGTCATAGAGTCCCTGATCAAAAGTCAGACTTCACCCGTATGGACAATATTGACCGTTCTTCCTGTAATTCCACCTGATTTGCGCCCTGTCGTACAACTTCCTGGTGGTAAATTTGCAACAAGTGACCTTAATGATTTTTATAGACGAGTAATCAATCGCAATAACCGACTTAAGCAACTTATCGATCTTGGTGCACCTGAAATCATACTTCGTAATGAAAAAAGAATGCTTCAGGAGGCTGTTGATTCGCTCCTTGACCTTCAAAAATCAAGAGGAAGAACTCGTGCAGCAGGAGGTGCAGCAAAAGTGCAAAAATCACTTTCTGATGTTCTGCGAGGCAAGCAGGGTCGATTTAGACAGAATCTTTTGGGTAAGCGTGTGGATTATTCCGGTCGGTCTACTATCATAGTCGGACCTGAGCTTAAGATCAACCAGTGCGGCATACCTAAAGAGATGGCGATAGAGCTTTTTAAACCTCATCTCCTTCGTGAGATTATTGTTCGTGGACTTGCACCCAATATCAGATCCGCCAAAACTTTCCTTGAACAGAAAGAGCCCGTAATCTACGACATTTTGGAAGAGGTGACCAAGAATCACCCCGTGCTTTTGAATCGAGCGCCTACTCTTCACAAACTCTCAATTCTAGCATTCTATCCTGTTCTCACAGATGCATATGCAATCAAACTTCATCCAACAGTGTGCGCTGGGTACAACGCAGACTTTGACGGAGACGCTATGGGCGTATTCCTTCCCCTCTCAGTTGCCGCAATAGACGAGGTAAAAAGTCGAATGATGCCATACCAGAATCTACTCAAACCAGCAGACGGCTCGCCAATTGTTGTGCCAAATAAGGAGATGGCTCTTGGAGTTTACTACCTTACCACTCTTGACAATGCGTTTAAAGATGCAAAAGATGATTCGCTCAGAATTTTTGCAAATTCAGATATGGCGATTGCCGCTTATCAACTTAATGAGGTAATACTCAGACAGCCTATCTGGGTAAGAGTTGATGGTGTCACCATCAAGACTTCTGTTGGTCGAATCATCTTCAATAACTCGCTCAATGAAGAGTTGAGATTTATAAATAAAGACGTCAAAGCAGCTGATATAAAAGACATCATCACTCTTGCACGAAAGCTTTATTCGGAGAATGAAAAAATTGGAGAACTAATTGATCGAATCAAAGAAACAGGTTTTTGGGGTGCGACTGTCTGTGGTGGTCTTTCTGTCTCGATCTTTGACTGTGAAATTATTGAAGAAAAGGGAGAAATCATTGAAAAAGCAGAAGGAGAGATAGAAAAGATAAATAAAAATTATAGCCTGGGACTACTTACACTCGATGAAAAGAGGCGTTCAGGTAATAAAATATGGATTGAGACCACTGAAAACCTTGCAGATCGTACATGGAATAAGATCGATGCTGAAAATCCAGTAAAAATTATTATTCAGTCTGGTGGTGCGCGTGCATCCCGAGAACAACTTAAGCAATTGTCGGCTATGAAAGGGCTCGTCGTTGATCCCGTCGGTAAGATCATTGAGGTTCCAACTAAATCAAATTATCGAGAGGGATTGTCGATTTTTGAATATGTAATATCAGCACGTGGAGCTCGTAAAGGACTCACCGACTCAGCACTTAAGACAGCAGATGCCGGATACCTCACTCGCCGTCTTGTTGACGTATCCCATGACATGATTGTTCGTGAGGAAGACTGTGGCACCACTCAAGGACTCACTATCAAAAAAGAAGATACTCGTGGAAGCAAGCTTCAACTTCGAATTAAGGGCCGATTCTTGGCAAGCGATATAACTAACAAAAAATCCACTATTCTCAAGGCTGGAACACTGGTCGATGAAGATGCTTCGATCAAGCTTCAAGAATACGACATAGAAGAAGCGACTATACGTTCTGCTCTTGTCTGTGAATCAAAATATGGTGTATGCCAAACGTGTTATGGGGTCGACCTTTCCACAAATCGGGTTGTTGAGATTGGTGTACCTGTTGGTGTAATCGCAGCACAATCTATTGGAGAACCAGGAACTCAGCTTACCATGCGAGTCAGACACTTTGGAGGAATTGTTATATCGGATGTGACACAAGGTCTTCCCCGAGTTGAAGAGCTTTTTGAGACTCGAACACCGAAAGTAATATCTCCAATAGCTGAGATAAACGGAAAGGTAAGGGTCGTCGAAGATACAGACCGTGAGATGTATCAAATCACAATTCAAGCAAGTGGGACTGGACAAGAAGAAGGTGAAAAACAAGAGTTTATGATCCCTATGAATCAACGCCTTAAGATAAAAGATGGAGATCTTGTAGCGCGTGGAGCAGCTCTCTCTGAAGGACACCTACATATAAATGATATCTTGTCAATCAAAGGACTCCGAAGTGCCCAGATGTATCTTCTGAACGAGATTCAAGATGTATATGAATCACAAGGAATTGTGATCCATGATAAGCACTGTGAGGTCATCATTCGCAAAATGAGCGAGAAAGTCATTATTGAAGAAGAGGGAGATACTGCATTCATTAAGGGCGAGGTCGTATCCAGAATCAGATTTGAAGAGGAAAATAAAAGACACCTTTCCCAAGGTGGAAAGCCAGCGATTGGAAAAGTATCAATTCTTGGAATTACAAAGGCCTCAATTCATACAGACTCATGGCTTTCTGCAGCATCTTTTGAACAAACTACCAATGTACTCTCCAGTGCAGCAATAAAGGGTCAGGCGGATTACTTGTTGGGCCTTAAAGAAAATGTTATAATTGGAAGGCTAATTCCAGTGACGAAAGAGTTAATAGATAAATATTATAATAAGTTTTTGCAAAAATATGCCGACAATCAACCAGCTGTTGAAGAACAAGAGACAGAGACGAGTGGGCAAGTCGAAGTCAGCAGCACTCAAGACAACATTTAATTCACTAAAACGCAAATACGTCGCGTCAAATGCACCACTTAAGCGTGGAGTGTGTATGATTGTGCGCACTATGACTCCTCGTAAGCCAAACTCGGCGTTGCGTAAGGTCGCGCGTGTTCGCCTATCCAACAAGATGGAAGTAACAGCGTACATACCAGGCATCGGGCATACACTTGCTGAACACTCTGTTGTACAGGTTCGGGGAGGACGAGTAAAAGATCTTGCTGGGGTTAAATATCATATTGTACGAGGCCGTTTTGATACCACAGGCACGCAGGGCCGCAAGACTTCTCGTTCCAAATATGGAACAAAGATGGAAAAAGTAAAAAGTTAACATCATTTAAGAAAATAAATTAATAATATGCCACGACGACCCTATAAAAAGATTGAGTTCAGAGCAGATCCTGTCTATGGGAGCCTTGAAGTTGCAAAGTTGATAACATTTGTAATGCGAGATGGCAAAAAAGAAGTCGCTCGAAATCTTATTTATAAAGCGCTCGAGAGAATTAAAGGCGAGGGTCAAGATCCACTAAATGTTCTTTTGCAGGCAATTCAAAATGTAGCTCCTCAACATGAAGTAAGACCACGACGATTGGGTGGTGCATCCTATCTTGTACCTATTGAAGTAAGGCGCGAGCGCAAACTTTTTCTTGCGCTCAACTGGATCATTGATGCCGCAAACTCAAGATCGAATAAAGAATTCAGATCTTTCGAAAATAAACTATATACAGAACTTATTGAAGCTTCAAAAAATCAAGGTAATGCTGTTGCCAAAAAGACTCAGGTTGAGAAATTAGCTGAGTCAAACAAAGCATTCGCCCACCTTAAATGGTAGTACTCACAAAACCTGTACCCTGTAATATGCAACTCAAGAAAACTCAATGAATTAGCTCTTGGGGTTCACGTTACACGATATAAGTTACAAGACTTTAAATGGCTCAAAAAAATATAATCTCAACAAAAAGTAGAAATGTGGCTGCCGATATGATCCGAAATATCGGAATTATTGCACATATTGACTCTGGAAAGACGACAACTACAGAGCGAATCTTATTCTACACGGGCCGCAGCTATAAAATTGGCGATATCGATGAAGGAAATACTCAGATGGATTGGATGGAAGCTGAGCGCGAGCGTGGAATCACAATCGTATCAGCCGCCACCACAACCTTTTGGAACGGTGTGCGAATTAATATCATCGATACACCAGGACATGTCGATTTCACAGCTGAGGTTGAGAGATCTCTTCGAGTACTAGATGGTGGAGTAGTCGTCTTTGATGCTGAAGAAGGAGTGCAATCTCAATCTGAGACAGTGTGGCGACAAGCTGACAAGTACAAGGTGCCGCGTATATGTTTCATTAATAAGATGGATAAATTGGGGGCTGATTTCGATGCTACCGTAAACGATATAGTCGAACGACTTGGCGCAACTCCAGCTGTAATGGTCTATCCAATAGGTAAAGAGGATGATTTCAAAGGAGTCATCGACCTTCTCACTCGTCAAGCACTCATATGGGATAAAGACGAACAAGGAACAGAGTTCACAGTCTCTGAAGAAATACCAGCAGATCTTAAAGAAAATGTCGAGAAAGCACGCGCAAAGCTTATTGAGCAGATTGCAGAGCAAGATGATTCACTTTTGGAAAAATATCTGAGTGGTGAAGATATCTCCGTTGAAGAGCTAAAAAAAGCATTGAGGCGTGGAGTGGTAGCTTACAAACTCATCCCGGTCTACGCAGGCACATCGCTGAGAAACAAAGGAGTTCAACCACTACTTGACGCAATTGTAGACTATCTCCCCTCCCCGGTCGACTTGGGTCGTATTGTCGGTAAAAATCCACAAACTGGAGATGAAGAGGAACGACTACTTACATCAGAGGAGAATTTTGCAGCACTTGCTTTTAAAATTCAACTTGATCCTCATGTCGGAAAGATTACCTATGCCAGAATCTATTCCGGAACGTTAAAGGCAGGAAGCTATGTGTATAATGTGAACCACAGTAAGCAGGAGCGGGTATCTCGAATTCTTCTTATGCATGCCAATCAGCGTGAGGAGATTGATACTGCCTATGCTGGTGAGATAGTTGCACTTGTAGGCCCCAAAGAGACCAAAACTTCAGATACTCTTGCCGATCAATCCCACCCACTTCTTCTTGAGGAGATCACATTTGCCGAGCCTGTTATCTCCCTTGCGATCGAACCCAAGACAAAAGCAGATCAGGAAAAATTATCCTACGTGCTCAGTCAGCTTTCAGATGAAGACCCGACCTTCAAGGTCAAGATAAATCAGGAGACAGGACAGACAATCATGTCCGGCATGGGAGAACTTCACCTTGAGGTACTCGTTGATCGTATGCGACGAGAAATGAAGATGGATGCCAATGTCGGCAAACCACAAGTTGCATATCGCGAGACAATCACCAAGTCGGCTGAAGCCGAGGGAAAATATATAAAACAATCAGGAGGGCGAGGCCAATATGGCCACTGTCTTATAAAACTTGAGCCACTTGGTCGAAATGAAGGCTTCAAATTTGTGAATAAGATAAAGGGAGGCACAATTCCCGCTGAGTATATTCCGTCAATTGAAAAAGGTATCATAGAGGCGCTTGATAAGGGAGTCCTTCTTGGATTTCCGATGACAGATCTGCAGGTTACTGTATACGACGGAAGTTATCACGATGTAGACTCTTCAGATATCGCATTCAAGATTGCAGGATCCATGGCTCTTCAGCAAGGTGCAAAGGCCGCTGGCATGGTGCTTCTTGAGCCAATTATGAAGGTTGAGGTGACGGTTCCAGAGGAGTTTATGGGAACAGTAATTGGTGATCTTTCAAGTAAGCGAGGCAAAATCCAAGGAACTGAAAAAAGGAGTAAGGCTGTAATCATCAAAGGATTCGCACCACTTTCTGAACTTTCAGGATATGTTACAACACTCAGGTCAATGACTGAGGGACGAGGTACAACATATATGGAGCCTTCTCACTACGAAGAAGTGCCGCAAAACATTGTGGCCTCAATGCAGCAATCTTCGAAATAATAATCAATAGCTTCTTCATTTTTTATCTTTTGTTACTTTTGCTTTTTATATGCGACTTGGGATGCCCGAAGGGCGGGAACCCACTGGAGCAGAAAAAAGTAAAAGTAAGGAGTTGATTTCACTTGCTTATAAAATTGAAGCCATAGGACAGTTCTCGTGATCGTGTTTAATAGCCGGGCAATACTTGCGCCCGTACTCGATCAGTCGATAAGTGAAATCAAACCACTCGTCTTTTGGCAATATCCCCATTAAGTCTTTCTCAATCTTTTCAGGATTTTGATGCTCAGTCAGACCAAGTTTGAGCGATAGTCGACGAACATGAGTATCCACAGCTATCCCCTCCACTATTGCGAATGCATTGCCAAGCACTACATTGGCAGTTTTGCGCGCCACACCGGGAAGACTGAGTAACTCTTCCATTGAGCTTGGAACACGACCATCAAATTTCTCTTTTATGATGCGGGCGGTGGCAAGAATATTTTTGGCTTTATTTTTATAAAATCCTGTGGAGAATATATCCTGTTCAAAATCTTCTTGACGAGCGGCTGCGTAGTCCTCCAGTTTTTTATATTTTTTGAAGAGCTTACTAGTCACGATATTGACTTGCTTATCAGTACACTGGGCACTTAGCATCACGGCGACCAGAAGCTCGAAGTTATTAGAATAGTTAAGCGCTATCTTGGCGTTCGGAAAAAGCTCTTTGAGCTTCTTGATAATAACCACCGCCTTCTGCTTCTTTTTTTCTAAATCGTGCATAACTTATTTGGCGGAGGGTACAGGATTCCCTTCGACTTCACTCAGGGTAAACTTCCCTGTGTGCGGTCGTCTCACATCTTAAAAGCGGTGGGAGAGGGATTTGAACCCCCGTGCCTCTTGCGAGACGCATGGTTTTCGAAACCAGCCCGATAGGCCACTCTGGCATCCCACCTAACTATTTTTAACTAATTTTAACGATTTTCAACTAACTCCAACTAATTATAGCCGAATGGATGGATCCTTGAGCTTGAAAAGCTTAGGAATCTCAGCATCAGTCGTTGTCAAAATCGATTGATATTTTTTTATCAGCCGACCTACAAGTTGGCGATTTTCCTGATCAAATTCAGAAAATACATCATCAAAAAGAAGTATTGGTCGACCACCCAAAATCTCCTCATATATATATATTTCATTCATCTTAAGCCAAAGTATTCCGAGTCTCTGCTCTCCACGCGAGCCGTATATGTGAATATTTTTGACTTCTTCCCCACGACTCAGAGTAATTTCAAAATCATCTTTTTGTGGTCCAATAAGAGTGCGCCTGGCGTGCAATTCCTGTGTGCGATGCACATCAAGTCGCTCTTTATTAAACTCATTTTTTAGATACTTTATGGAAAAAGTACAGTTCTCCAGTGTGGGATTCTGAGCAAGAAAATGCATATATTTTTCACGAGCTGCCGTGATATACGCACCCTCAGCTGCAAGATACTGATCCCAGTATATAAGCTCAGCAGACACGGCCTGTCGATCTATATGCTTCTCCAAAATCTTATTACGACGACGCAGAGCATTTTCATAATTTGCCAGCCGCCTTTTATACTCCAAGTCATACGACGAGATAAATCTATTCAGATATTCTCGGCGCCTGGATGGAGCGCCTACGACGACCACAATATGCTCTGGAGCAAAAAGCACTGCTTTTGAAATATCCTTAAGATAATCGCGACTTATTTTTCGTGTCTTATCTATAAAATACGCCTTAAGAAGACGGTTCTCTCGCTTTTGTAATGCCAATCTATATATGTGAATATTGCCTCCCTCGTCCTCAAACGTAGCCTCAACAAATCCATCGTCGTGATCTGCCGCGTTGTTGAAAAGCTCCACTTCTTGTGAATTACGAAAACCTGTGCCAAAAAGCACGCTATGAATCGCCTCAAGTAAATTTGTCTTGCCTTTCGCATTATCCCCGACAACAACGGTAAGATTTCTATTAATCACAAACTCCCGCTCTTCAAAGCTTCGAAAGTTTTTTACCTTAATACTCGTAAGAAGCATACCTTATTTTGTATATTACGATTTCTTGCGAAGTAGAAATATTGTCTCAAAAAATAAAGGAAGGCGAAAAAAAGACCCTCGAAGAATACTTGTATTCTCAAATGAACCCAAAAGCTGTTTCCAGTATTTTTGAGAGAATACTGAGACGTGCGACACATCGTGCTTATGAAATATACCGATCCATCGATTTTCTGAAGTATAGAGTTTGTGCAATATGTATTTTCGCGATACTCTAATGCTTTCTGATAGTGCTTGTCTGATAGATCCTCGATCAACATGCTCAAGAACATCATAGGTCACAACAAGATCAAAGGTTGACGTATCATATGGAAGATCTGAGATATTACTTTTTTTCAGGTATGGTCGGGTAGATTCATCTGCCATGTCGAGTGCGTCTTGTGAGATCTCAATACCAAATGCTTCAATACCAAAAAATCGCAACCATTTCACCAAATATCCTGTCCCACAGCCAATATCAAGACAATTTTTGGGCTTAAGAAAAAGTCTTATAAGAAGGGCGCGATAGATATTCACAAAATGTGAGAAAAATTTTGCCCATACAGAATCTGCGTATTTAAAAAGATTTCCACCTTTGTCACCTCGATAATACTCGCGATCATAAAAAGATGCATCCAGCTTAAGAGGTGTAATCACAGTCCCCTTAAATGGCTTTCCCTCAAAAACATGTCGTAGATTTGTAAAATTACTTCCATTTATTATGATTATTGTGAGGCGCAAACTTTTGGCAAGTCGAGAGGCAATGGGGTCAAAAGGAGCATTTGTACCCGGTGTCCATGTATCTCCAACAAGCTCTTCCATCTGATCCCACGTCATCTTTTTTATAATCTGGGCACTTTTATATTTTTTTGGATCTTTATTATAGATCCAATCGATATTTGAAAGATTAATTATCGTATGAGCTTTATAGTCACGAGCCAAAACTACAGCATCGTAATCTGTCGACCACCCAGGCTTCCAGCCAGCACCAATCACCACAGGCTCTCGCCAATCGATAAGGCGCCTGTCATAATTTTCAATAATTCTCGGGTGAGAAATATCCTGGAATATCGTACGAAGTAGATGAGCGTTCAATCGGGTGGAGTGCACACCAAGCCAATCAAGATCAGTATCAGTAATATCCCCAATCACACGACGACCGGCTTCAATATAATGCCGTGCAGTCATCCCACCTCCAGCGACCAAGAAAAAGCGTCGACCTTTTTTTACTTGTTCGCGAATAAACTCATTTAAGTTACGCAAGAATACACTGTCTATTCCTCCATTCGGCGCAATAAGGCTTCCTCCTATCGATATCACGACTGGTGGTTCTTTATATCCAAACATAGTTGATTTTGACGCTAAAAAAAATCCCGACTATAAGGTCGGGATGCTAAGGTCTTTAGACCTTATACATTGTACTTTTGTGCTGCTTGCAACTACTCATCACGATTACCACTTTATTTATATAAACTTAGGAGTAAGTATACCTCATTTTGCCCAAAAGTAATGGAGAGTTTCTAAAAAATACCCTCGCCTATACCGAATATGAAAGCGATAACTCGAACAATCAGGTAAGATAGTACAAGTAGCACAAATCCGACAATCCCCGCTGTAATCTTCGCGCGTGCTGTCTTAAGCTTTTCTGGATTACCCTGCGAAAACATAAAATCATACCCTCCCCATACGAGTATAAAAAAAAGTATTACAGCGGCCAATGGATAGATAAGACCCGTAACTAATTTATTTATTAAGTCTCCAAGAGAATTGATATTTTTAAGTGGTCCTTGGATGGGTTGATTGTTTATTTTGAATGTTTGGGCAAGTAAGATGTCTTTCATTTATAGGAATTTAAAAATAAATGGTTATTTATAGACTTTCTCGGTCCCGGTGGGATATATCCGCTGTTTGAGTATCTGGGCATTTGCGTTATTTTTTATAAACGCAAACATAAGGGTGACGAATGTAATTGATGTAAAAAAAATTATCAAAAAAAGAATGACGCTGGCTCTCACTTTTTGAGAATCAACCTGCAATTTTATATTAATAGGTGTGTAATTTTGCATATTTAGATAGATGCACTATGGAGTTGAACTATCATTAGTTTTTTTTATACAATCAAGTAAATCTATCATAGCTGATTCTATCGAAAAATCAAATGTCAAATAAATCCACAGCATTGCTACTCTCAGTTTTTGGAGTTCTTCTTCTCATTCTTATAGTTGTGACTTTCCTCACAGGCTCAATTTTCAACAAAAAAGGCGCTGCGGTACCTACGCCCACTCCTATTTCAAGCTCAGACTCAGATGGTCAGTCTCAAGACACTCAAATAGAAAGCAACACAAAAGTGGATACACTTATTCCCCTCAACCACACACTCACCACTGATGAGGCCAATTCACTTATTCAGAGCTCAGATAGCCTAAATGAAGAAGATAGAGATAAACTTACAGAACTCGTCAAAGATCTTCCGACAGAGGGCAATGGCTTCACTCTCAATTATACTATTGCAGCTGGTCATGTGACAGGATTCATAGCTACCACAACTGGATTAAGCGGGACGAAAAATCTTATTAGCCTTCTTTCTCAACATGGACTTTCCAAATTATTTTCTGACAAGAGTATCTTTACCCTTGTTAACGAACAAGGAGAAGAACAAAGCCCAAAAAATATCAATAATAATGAAAATACAAATCAAAAATCGAAAAATAATAAAAATGCCAAAAAAAATCCAAGCGATAAAGATGCAAAGACAAAGGATGAGAAATTACTTACTGATTTTGGGAAAACGTTACTAAGCTTCGACTTTACCAAGAAGGATGAGCCTAACAATGCGAGTGGTAGTGGAGGAGTAGTAGGAGATACAAATTTCGGGACAAGCGGCTCGGCCCAGGCGATTCTCAACAATCCCCGTGTGAGTATCTATCCTGGTGGTCGAAGCGATCTACAAAATGGTGCAATAAATCAAAATATAATAAACATTATTGCGTCTATTGCCGAAAGACATACGATGTCTATCTGCGCACTCAAAACCGGTCATCCTGTAAATGTCGCCGGTACGAGCACAAGATCACTACATGCAGATGGGAAAGCTGTGGATATCTGTGTACTTGATGGTCAAGCGGTAAACCCCGGTCATCAGATAGCTCATGCGCTTGTTGCCCAGCTTGCCACTCAAAGAGGTGCGCTTTCTCTTAATGAAGTTGGCTCTCCATGGTCAGAGTTTAATTCAAATCCCGGATTTTTCAGCAACTCAGCTCATCAAAATCATATCCATATAGGAGTAAACTAATATCTATTATGTCCAATAGAGTTCTCGTGCTTATTCTGGCAGTATTTGGAGGTATATTGCTCCTTCTTATTCTGATCACTACGCTTACAAGCCTGAATTTGAGGAATAAGACTCAAACTCCTACACCAACTCCTCAGACCAGAGTAACCGATTCAGACGCCTTCAGCAATATTCAAGATGAAAATTCACAGAAAGTCTCAGCGATTGATCAAGAACGAGCATATCAAGCGCTTCTTAAAGAACCAGATGGTGATCTGACCACTGAGGAAAAAAACCTTTTAGATCAACTTAAGGCTGAGCTACCCGTCTCGACTGATGATTTTGAGATTGCTTATGACAAAGGCATTAATCGATTTATAATTTACAAAAAAACCGATAAAGCAGATGATGCAATTAATTCATTTTTACAAAAAAAAGGGCTGTCTGGATTATTACTTCGAGGATGGGGAGGATTTCTTCTGACCAACGTTGGCATCAAAGACGCAATTTCAGAATTTAAAGAGTTTTCAGATGATATGCTTGAAGACGATGCTCCAGGAAACACCAAAAAGAAAGGTAAAAATTCCACTAATCCCAATGGCAAAACTCCAAAGACTAAAGATGAGAAGCTTCTTACTGACTTTGGCACGACCATGCTAAGCTTCGACTTTACTAAAAAGGAGGCAGCACAAGGTGGAGGAAGTGGTACTGATGCCCCAGGGTGCCCGGGTGTCAGTCGAGCAGAGCTCAATCGTAGACTTCTGACAAATCCTCTCTGGCGCCCACAAAACAGCAGACCAACACAAGATGTGCAAAATGGAATAGCAAAAGACCAACTCGTATGTCTTATGGTACAGATTGTCGAAGAGGTTAAAGTACCTCTTAGTCCATCTGTGATCAAAACTGGGCACAACACGTGCTCATCCAGTGGCTACACATCCAATCATTTTAGTGGCTTGGCGGTCGACATCGGCAATGAAGAAATTGCCCCACAAGTGATTCCATGGATCACAGCAAATATACAAAAATTAGGTATTGACGAGCTTATCTTCAGCCCTGTGCCAGCCGGCACTCAAACTCTCAAGCACGGCGCTCCCTTTCAGTATGACTCGGGATTATTAGCTGCACATAGAAATCATATCCATGTTGATGTCAATGGACCACACTTATCTGGTGGATGTTCTCGAGATTGACATAATCTTATTGTCGTATTGACTTTATATCCATAGTTTCCCTACAATGAGTCTATGCTTGCTTTTCTAAATAAAGTCCAAAGTCTATCGCGCAAGGCCTTTCTTGTTGTCGCAGTCTATACAATCGTCATTAGCTTCTTTATCTTTTTATTCAATAAAG
Organism: uncultured Gammaproteobacteria bacterium; assembly: GCA_964401915.1. Lineage (GTDB taxonomy): Bacteria > Patescibacteriota > Microgenomatia > UBA1406 > GWC2-37-13 > CAZGZD01. The sequence goes on along the minus strand of CAYOAI010000003.1, from coordinate 35,596 downwards.
ATAAGCCCAAAGAGCCCACATATGATCCAGTCAAGGTAACACGAGCTGAAGTATATAGAAAGCTCAATGATCCAAAATACCAAAAAAGTGATTTTGGGAAAAAGCAAGTTGCCATTTTCCGCGCAGGTATATGTGGACTTATTGGTGAAGCCTGTACTGATAATCCAGCAGACGGAGATCGCAATTTTGATCATAGTGCATTTGGAGGTATGGCAAAACTCATTAGTCTTCCCTATGCAAATCCTCCGGCCTCTGGAATGTATTGGGCATACAGTAGTCTTTCAAATGCCGGATTTGTGCCCCATACTTATGCGGCAGAAGGAGTGGGATTTGCAGCCATGAAGCCACTACTACCTCTTTGGAAAGTGTTTAGAGATGTATCGTATTTGTTCCTTGTCCTTGTTCTTTTTGCAATTGGCTTTATGGTAATGTTTCGAACTAAACTCGATCAAAATACGGTCGTGAATATCGAGAACTCACTCCCCCGTATTGTCATCACACTTGTTCTTATTACCTTCTCTTTTGCAATAGTTGGATTTTTCATCGATATGATGTATCTCTCCTCATCGATCGTGATATCGGTATTGTCTAAAAACACTGTTTTTAATATTGATGTTCAATCATATACCAATAAAGTATTTTCAGGAGATTCCTCATCTTTATTTGATTTAGTTTTTTTCAACAGTAATATCCTACAGGTTGGGGCAGCTATGTTTGATATGATGCCTACAGCGGTAAACTGGATGATCCGCGGCATACTTTCTCTTGTTGTATTGAGGGTCTTAATCATAAGCCCTATAGGTGGAATTATAGATGGTGATATTGGAAATGTGCAGGTAGTTTTCGGCGCATTAAAAACTATTCTAGCTGTTTATTTTGGATTAATTCTTTTACCTATAGTTGGACTTATGGCTCCTTTAATTCTTTCACTTATTGTTCTACTTTTCACTGGTGTATTGGTATTTTTTAGGATATTTTTCTTGCTTTTTTTTGCATACCTTAGGATTATCTTGGCGACTATATTTGCACCAGTCATACTTCTTCTTGAGGCTGTGCCAGGTCAGAAGGCATTCAGCAAATGGATCAAAACTCTGTTGGCTGACCTTGCCACTTTCCCCATTGTGATTGGTATGATCATCGTCTCAACAATCGTCACCAATGCAGGTGTAAGTCCATCTGCTAAGCCATTTTGGCAAGCGCCATTTATCCACAGCACCCAAAGCGCACCTGGTGGGCTTACTACACTTATTGGTATTGGTATACTTTTTATGATTCCAGACGTAGTAAAATCAGTCAAGAAGCTTATCGGACTTAAAGAATCTCCATTCAAAGTCGGGGCCGGACTCTTCTTCGGAGGATCAGCAGCTGCAGGGCAGACTGGGCAAGGTATACTTTCTCGATACTCATCGTTTGCCTTTGGATTACACTATCTGCCTGGACCTATGAAGAATGTCATGAGGAAAGTGCCTGGGCTTTCTCAGGTGGTCGGACCAGATGAGAAGAAACCTGATCATGATCCAAATGCTCACTAAGGGTCATAATTGATCAATAAAGTTTTCTGAAAACTTCTTCAATTTAAGAAACTATTACTTCCTAAGAAAATAGTGAAATAAGGGGGAGTTGTAATTTTTAAAAAGCTCTAAGCTTTTACGAGTATTTAGATTCTTATCCACAGCCCACTTTCAATCTTAACTAAACCCAGGTATATGCAGTATATTCACGCCTATCACCTGTAGTATAAATACAGCGAATATCACAATCAGAAGCCCTGTGAGACATGCGGTAAGGCTTTCGCGTGCTTTCTTGATCCGCTCTGGATTGCCGCCTGAAAACTGCAATAAGTATGCAGAGTAGATTATGCAGAATAGGCTTATCACACCAGCAAATCCTACACCTGTCGTCATCACATTCTGCACGATAAATTGATTGAGATCTGTACGAATACATCCCATACCCGTCCACACTCCACCTCGCGAACATGCTACACAACCACTATACTCTCGAGTTCCCTTGAGATACTTGTCACAGAGTACTTTTGATGAGGGCACAGACTTTTCACATATACAATTTTCTTGATCGGTGCTGCTTGGAGTACCGTTTATACAAGGATTCACTCCATTATCTTTTTCAAGATGAACTAAATCTTTGACAAAACCAATATTTCCTATTGTTTCACCAAATTTTTTAGGTATATCAGTCAGACAAGCGTGTATTACAGGCAAACATCCAAAATCAGGAACTATTTTATCAAGCTCTTCATCAATTGATGGCTGTACTGGATCAACACAGCATTGTTGAATAAAGGGGTTATTCGCATCACCACATGTTGCGCCTGGTATAGGCACTATACCCTTTTCCGCCTCAATTGGTAGTTGATTCTGAGCATTCACAATGCTATTTTGAGATATGAATACACCCACAATGAAAGAAAAAGCAAATGTCGCGATAATGAAAAAAGTCTTTTTCATATAATGATGTCTACTATTTTAGTATAAATAAGAATAAAGGTAAATTGACGAATTCATTTAATGCTTCTGCTCTTCGCCAGTCGACTCCTCAAAAGCTTTCCTGATATATTGATAAAGCAATAAAGCGACAAAAAGCGGTATATATTTATTGAGCATCTCATATACCACATGTCGGTAGGTGCCTCCTGATTTCTTGAGAAGATCTTTTGTTGAAAAGTCGTAATCGGGCTTGATTCCATGTTTTTTACCTGCTTTAAAGTGTATATTCGTACCTGGAATGTGTATAATTCTGTCCATTTTATATGTATTCGGTGTCTTTTCGTAAGCGCGACCATCTTTCGAAAGAGCTCCATCCTTCTCAAGCATCAATGCAAATTGACGAATATCACTCACTTCCCACTCCCATACTTCCCGTGTGAGAGCAGGGCCCAATGCTTCAGCTGCAATTGAGTTCTTCTTCCCTATTCTGAAGAATTGGGTAAAAATATTTCGTGCAGCAGTATCTTTTTTGAAATATGTCACGGCCTGTTGGGCCAAAAAATGAACCACATTGTATCCCCGCTCTGAATTTGTGGTCTCGGCAAGCCCACGCTGCACAGTCTTTAGACCTTCGCCCAACTTGGACATATCTCCAGGGTGAGCAGCTGTCTTTTTGAGCAAACTAAGCCAGCCTCCAATTGTATCTGAGACTGATTTTTCAGCAAGATCAAGGTCAAAGAGTAGTCGAGGTAAAGTCTTTGGACCAGTAGCGCTATAATTGCAAAATTCATTAGCTATCTCCTCAGCAGCAATCTGAAATGGAAACCCACGCTCCATAGTCTCTTTGCCTCGACAATCATGCCGCCTCAACAGTTGAGCGTACCGATCTAATACATCATCATTTTTAAGATATAGCTTATCTAGTTCTCGATAGACCTTGATGGCGTTACTTATTCGTCCGTCGTCAATCCCTTTCAGTTTGTGCTTTAGGTAATCACTCAAAATACTTTCGTCTATAAAGTAATTATCTATTGGCAAATCTGCTAAAACATGATTTTCACCCTTCTTGACATTTTGCTCAAGATACGCCCTCATCATCTCCGATGTCTCAAGTCTTTTTTTTGTCTGCACAAGGCTAATATCAGCCAATGCAGCGCTAAACTCCGCCGGAGATAAATTGGTATTCTGTCTGAGTCTACGCCAAGCATACTCTCCATTCTTAGTCATCCTTGATCTCTCAAGAATTGCAAATTTGGCCGGCAAGCGCTGAGCGAGTATTCCAGCCAATGCGCGATGAAGTATGCGCTGATATATCTCCACCTCTATTGCTTCATCTCGATCCATATAAAGCCTATTATCTTTATAAAGATCATCAACAAGACGGGTTACTTCTTTATCGTGTCTTAATCTATTTACCTCTTGTGATAAAGTCTTTATTGAAGATTTATCATTTTTAATGAACTTGTCAAAAAGATAGGTGAATAGCTGATCTCTCTCTTTTGTATTGCCGCCTGAAAGCCCCAAAAATGCAGTATCTTTACCTATTATAATATCAGCATAATGATATACGCTCTCAAATCCAATTCCCTCTAAGGCTTTCCATGTCTTGAGATAATCTGTCTTGTTTGTCATATACTCATTACCATCATCATCAATTTTGGTTTTGTATACATAATGCCCTTCATTAAGCGGAATCTGTGTACGTAGCCCATGAGTGCTGTGATATCCGCCAACTCGAGAAATATTTGGCATAAGTTCGATAAAAAGCTTTTCCTCATCTGGCCGCTTGCGCTTGCCATCTGTTTTATAAGCATTTGTACCCGCCTGATAAGCTTTTTTATACTGCTCAGCCTTTTTCCACAATTTCTTGTGATCATAAACCAAATCACCCCAAGATCTTTTTTTGTTGTAAGAAACGGGTAGAAATAAAAGCTGAGACCAACCTTGGAATTTGACCTGAAAAAACATCGCATGAATAGGGTTCAAGGCTTGCAGTGAGTGCGCATCTGTTGTGTAATAGCTTGTTGTTCTCGCAGACCAATCATCAAGGGCGAATACTGGATCAGCCCAAGCTGCCGCTTCGACCTCAGTCAGCATCACACCTCGAGCTATACCTGTCCCAATATTGATAGCCAAACGTCTTTCATGATCATTTCTATCTGGAAAAAGCTCCTCGAGTTCATTGAGTACTTTCTGCTGCATCTTATCAAACACATTCTGTACGTCACGAGAAAATGTAGCCTCCTCATGAGTCCAGTTGGTACGAGCAAGCTCCTCCTGTACGTGATGCACATATAATTGGTGAGCGCTATTGAACATATCCGCTCCAGGCAGTTGCATTATTGTATCAATGTCGGTTGACTCAAGCTCGTCTGCGTAATTTTTCATCTGCGCCCAATATCCACCATTTTTTTCTTTATCAGGCGTCCTAAGAGATATGCTTTTTATATTGCTCACATATTTAAGAGTATTTCTCATATGCTCGGCCAAAGTATATGTACCCCGCAGAAAATTCTGCAGCGACACCTCTTCGTAGCCAATTGTTGAGCTCGTTGGATAGAATTCCTTGCCTTCTTTGGTGCGTCTAATCACAGCTTCTTTTTGGTAGGCAGGCATAAAAAATTTAAAGTTTTCATCAAGCCCTCCCTTTAAGTCTGACTGCTTGATAATCTGCTCAAATAACTTTGTCATCTTGTCAAATACTACCTCCGGCGCCTCCCAATAGCCGCGCCGTTCATACTCTTCAAATAGCTCCTTCGGACTTTTGTCAGAAAGTGATTGATAAATAGTCCCAAATGTAGTCACAATATCATCTTGCATATCTTTACTTGCCTTAAGCCTCAACTCCTCTGTAAATTTGCCATCCTTTTGAAGTTTTTTGAGCAATGGATCAAGACGACGATGCGCTTCATTTACTTGTGGAATACCCCCCTGGCCATTTAGTAAAAGATTTTCAACCTCAGGAGATAATAGGCTTGGGTCAATGGTTTTTATTATCTGTATCTTTGTCCAAGCAGTAAATTCGTTTACATCATAAAATTTACGTATTCGGGCTCGATCTTCTGGAGTTTGTTCGAAATATGTACTATACCCTTGCGACCAATTTTGGTCAAATATGGCGTAAGAGACTGGATCAAATCCTGATTCTGCAAGCGCACGTCTTTGATCTTCATTATCTGACATAGTATGCCGCCTTCTCCTTAACACAGGGTTAAGCATCTCAGCTTCTTCTGAAGAATCTTCATTAACAATGATTGGCCCTTCTACTTGTGCCTCTGCTGGAGATCTAAAAACTGCATCTACCTGTGGCTCAGGTGCATATGCTCGTCCTATATCCCTAAACGCACCTCTGGCTTGCTCAGCAAGCGCAGATGACGAATGTGACAAAGGGCTACTCTGATATGCAATCTTGAGTCCTTCAAAATCAGTAATTTCGCCATCAATTGCTTTTTTGATAATATCAAAGATCTCAGGAGTTGCTTGTGGGGTAATCTCATCAAGCTCGATAGTCTCTCCAATTTTTTTAATGAGCGCAACTCCAAATTCATTATTGATCGCACCCTGTACTTGATCTGCAGAGGACGTAGTACTACCCTCTTGTATTGCAAGAATTGTTTTTATTACAGATTTTCTCTTTTGGTCTTCGGCATCTTTTGACTTTTGAATATCTTCGGCAGATATATTCGCTCCACTCTGTCGCGCCGCCTTTATAGCAAACTCGATTTCCTGGGCATTGCGAATAGCCGCACGCAGATCCTCAAGTATCTTATCAATTGCTTCTTGACTCGCTTGCTGCCTTAGTCCATCAAGTTCAGATCCGCCATTGCCATTTCCATTCTCACTTGTGCTATCTGCCATACAATATACAGCTTACATAAATCAAGGCGACAAAGTCAATACGACCGAATTGGGAGGCTGAAGATTTTACTCGGCTTGTGGAGTTGAAGAGTTGGTTTTGAAGTCGATATATAGGCGGCGATCTCGACCTTCTCCCTCAGAATAAGATGTAAGATCTGGATAGTTGGCCACTATATACTCATGCGCGATCTTGCGCTCAAATGCTGAGAATCCACGTACATAGGCACGTTCACGCGTCTCTGTTGCCTTTTGCACATATCTGTCTGTAATCTCATGGATCTTCTCTTTTTGTTTTGTGCGATAATCATTCACATCAACCAAAATATTGACTTGTTCACCAAATTGCTTATAAAATGCCACCTCAAGAATTTTTTGGAATGCGCGGATTGTCTCGCCATGGCGTCCGATTATGGTCGGCGCATCTGCATCACATGTGATGTGGATAAGGTACATCTCATCCGCAAGTGTAACATCGAGTGTAAATGTCGCAATAAGCTTTGATGCCAGATCATTCGCTTCTTTTTTGATGATTTCAAGTTTGTCCATAAGTCTTTATAGTATACACTCAAATTCTTTATTTGTCGCCCTTCAAAGTTGACGCACTATCTGTCTTAGCTTTTAGTGCTCTCTGTTGGAGTATTCCAAAAATACTAAATATGTTCCAGTAAAGAGAGAGTCCAACAGGCATGCTATATGCAAACCACCCAATAAGGACGGGAAATACATACTTCATCTGAGTGTTGAGCGCTTTTTGGAAGTCTCCAGAATCATCGGACTTCTCTTTATCTTTCTCGACCTTGGCAAGTGCTGATTTTTGTGGTGCAGGCATCGTCATTGTGGTAAGTAGATACTGCAAAAGGCCTGTGACAACAGGAATAAGGTAGTAATACCAAATATGCGCAGACTTTGGGGACGCGGCAAGATTAAATCCAAAAAAGTGAGGATCAATCGACGCGACCTTAAGAAATGGGGCATAAATACGCTGATTGAGTTCGCGAATTACCTGAACTTGCCCATGAGAGAAGAGGTTAAATAAAGTTCTATAAAGTGCGATGAATACTGGAATCTGGATAATGATAAGAAGGCACCCGCTTGCTGGATTGACTCCATGTTCTTGAAAAAGTCGAGCTTGCTCCGCTTGCATTTTTGCCTTATCTTTGCCGTGCTTTTTGCTTAGATTGTCAAGATGCGGCTTCAGATTCTGCATCTTCTGCGCCGTCTCCATCTGCTTGTGAAAAAAGGGTTGAAGTAGAAGCCTTATAAATACAGTAAGTGCGATTATTGAAAATCCAAATGCTCCAGGAAGCTTAATTACCAAAAAAAAATGATAGAAAAAAAGAAGAATGTTGGTTATCGGATTCACAAAAATCGTATTATAGATAGATCCCATAGATTAAATATTTTGTAGTCTGAGTACGTCTACTCCACAGCAAGTCTTGTGCGCCCCTTTGCGCGCCTTTTTTTTATGATTGCGCGTCCATCGGCTGTCGCCATTTTCGTCAAAAAGCCATGTTTTTTGACTCTTTTGCCTTTTTTTGGTTGATATGTACGTTTCATTGTTTATTTTTTTCGTGTAATAAGCTTTGGCTTAAGATGAACTCATCCCGACCTTTCAACTGCCCCCATACACTATCTGTCACATAGGGCATAAATGGATGAAGAAGTACAAGACACTCTTTATACACTTCGACCAACGAGTCGTAAGTCATAATATTACCACTTTTGAGCCCCTCTTTCAACTCTTCTATATAATAATCGGCAAACCTGTGCCAGATAAACTGATACGTAAGATCAAGAGCCTTAGAGAAACGATAATTATCCATATGGCGAATATATTTTCTCTTCACGTCTTTAAACTCAGTTTTCAACTGATTCAGTATTTTTTCTTCTTTTTCATTTTTCACTTTTCTTTTGTCATCTTGCACCTCATACAGCTTGATAAATCGCCCAATATTCCACACCTTATTGGCAAAATTCCGCATCGCACGTACCTTATCCTCAGATAGCGATACGTCAGCTCCTTCGGCAACTCCAAAAAGTAGTGTTGCGCGTAGTGCATCGGCACCATACTTCTCAATGATCTCTATTGGATTTATTACATTTCCTTTTGACTTGCTTATCTTTGCCCCATGTTTGTCCCGCACCATTCCGTGCAAAAATATATTTTCAAATTGAGGCTTGCGAGTTATAAACCACCCCATCATGATCATCCGAGCAACCCACGCTCGCAGTATATCGTATCCAGTCTCCATGACAGATGTGGGATAAAAATAGCCATAGAGCTTTTTATCTTTTTGCGTCTTAAGTGTGGCGTGTGGCCATTGAGAAGATGAAAACCATGTGTCGAAGGTGTCCTCGTCCTGCTCAAACTCGCACTTTCCACAGATTGCACATTTTTTGGGAGGCTTTACGCTTACAAACCACTTGTTCTCCCCTTTTTCACTTTGACACTTATATGCTGGAATTCGTATACCCCAGACATTTTGTCTTGAGATATTCCAATCTATGAAATTTTCAAGTATAAGTATGAGTTGCTTTTTAAAGCGCTTGGGATAGACTTTGACTTTCTCGCTATCGATCCACTCCGTGGCAGCTTTAATTAAAGAAGAGACTTTTACAAACCATTGCTCTTTGGGCAAAGGCTCAAGCGTACGACCACATCGATAACACGTCCCCACTCTATGTGAGTAATTTGAGTCGACCTTCTCCATAAGGCCGCGTGTCTCCAGATCGGCCGTAATCTGCGCACGGGCACTGTGAACTGTGAGCCCTGTATACTTGCCGGTCAGCTCGTTGAGGCGTCCATCAAACCCTATCACCTGCTTAAGGGGTAGGCTATGACGCTTAGCAATCTCCCAGTCGTTCATGTCATGTGCAGGGGTCACCTTTACCACTCCTGTCCCAAACTTGGGATCAACCGCCGAATCAGCGACCACTTTGATTGTAAATACCCCAATCAACCCCTCAACCTCAATCTTTTGACCTACATATTTTTTATATCGAGGGTCATCTGGATGCACTGCGACGGCTGTATCGCCAAATTTGGTCTCAGGGCGTACTGTGGCGACAGTAAAAGGCCCATACTTCATATAGTACAGGGGGTCTGCCTTCTCCTTATAGACAACCTCCAGATCAGAATACGATGTACCACAATGTGTGCAGTAATTCACGAGTTTTTCTGCTCGATAGATAAGCCCTTCTTTAAACATTTCCTCAAATGTGTTGTATACCACCTCGACAATTTCCGGATCCATAGTAAATTTTTTCTTTGACCAGTCCAGTGCAAATCCCATTCGCCTTAACTGATTCTCCATATTGTGTCTATTGGACATGACAAAATCCCAAATATCTGAGAAAAGCTGCTCGCGGCTAAAATCGAATCTACTTTTACCTTGCTTTTTAAGGTGTTTTTCATACACAAACTGTGTCTCAATGCCAGCATGGTCCGCACCAGGCAGAAAAAGGGTCGCATATCCTCGTAGACGTCGATACCTTATCATCACATCCTCATACACATAAGGCGCATGTCCTATATGTAAGTCTGCATTTGCGTTCGGTGGTGGAAGGATTATTGAGAAAGGTTTTTTGGCTGGATCGACATTAGCCTCAAAAAGCTTGTGCTTCTCCCATTTTTTATACAACGCTTCCTCTATTTCTTGTGGTTTAAAAGATGTGTCCATAAATATAAATCAAATGTATGCTGATTTATATCAAAATAAGGCTCTCTTTTCAAGGGAGCGATCGTATATACCACTCTTACACTGGTTTGTCCCACTTAGCGGGATCAAAGCAGTTTAGAGGGAGTTATACTCGCAACATTCTCAAATGTGAAGGGTATATAATGGTCAACAAAATCATATGGAATGGTTTACGACTACTTTTACTTGGTGGATATACCTTTTTGTACTTGGTCTTATATGTCTACCACTTGCGAACATTGTATTTGGTCGATTCTTCGATAAAGGATATCCTTTTGCTAAAACTATTGCGATCCTTCTAGTCTCCTATTTTATTTTTGCTGGAGCAACGCTAAAAATAATTTCCTTCACTCGGATATCTGTCTTTTTGGTCGTCTTTACACTTCTTTTAGTAAATATATATATTGCAAAAAAAATTACAGGTACCAAAAAGTCTAAAAGCAAACATTTTTATTCAATTATTTTTTTTGAAGAAATATTATTTTTCACCTCTTTTTTCTTCCTATCATATGTACGAGCTCAGGAGCCTGCTATTCACGGGTTAGAAAAATTTATGGATTTTGGGTTTATGAACTCTATTCTTCGTGCCAGCCACTTTCCCCCACTTGATATGTGGTATGGCCCAGATGCAATACGTCCCAATGGATATCCAATTAATTATTACTTCTTTGGACACATTACTGGCGCTGTTCTCATAAAACTCACCGCAACTCCCGCATACATAGCCTACAATCTCATACTTTCCTCTATATTTGCGCAAGCTATAACGCTTAGCTTTTCAATTGCTGGCAATCTCGTCCACCTTTTTAAACGTGTGCAAAAACAAGTTACTCATATTTTTCATTTTATTTTTTTTGGCCTTTTGGGATCATTTATTGTCAATCTCGCAGGCAATCTTCATACGATCTACCTCTTCACGAAGGGATATCCCAACGACAAACCTATACCTTTTTGGCACATATTCTCAAGCTTTAATCCTCAAAACTACTGGTATCCAAATGCTACTCGATTTATTCCCTTTACGATTCATGAATTCCCCTCTTATTCTTGGGTAGTCGCAGACCTACACGGACATGTTTTTGATATCCCGTTTGTGCTTTTAACCATCGCAACAATTATTTTATTTTTTACCTCGCTGGTTGCACAAAACACGGATACTGATCAAAAATATTCATTTGCCCGCCTCATCTCGTATGTTTGGGAAGGCAAAGTATCTTTAACAAAGATTAAAGACTACGTCATCAGTCAAAAATCACGACTCATATACTCAACCCTCATTGGATTTCTAATTGCGAGTTGCTATATGACGAATGCAACCGATGGGCCAACTTATCTACTCTTCAGCCTTGTCATTTTCTTTGTAATCTATAGATTTACTGCGCCTATTATCCTACTTTCCGCCGCTCTTCTTACGTCTTTTTTTATTTTCACACTCCCTTTCTCTCTCAACTTTAAGCCATTTATATCAGGAATCGGTGTAAATTGTGGCCCAGTCTTCACTGGAATTCAAAAAATCGGGCCTTTTTTGTTTGAAGGCAACTGTCAAACTTCGCCATTATGGATGCTTTTTGTATTGTGGGGGTTTTTCATAATGGTATTTATTCTCTTCCTTACAGTAAATTTCATTGAGCGCCTCAAACTAAAGAACTTAAAAAAGAAGAAGGGCGCTCTTTCGATTGATTACTTTATAGCAGCGAGCTTTTGTTTTGGAATATTTCTTATTGTGGTTCCTGAGTTTTTTTATATTAAGGATATATATCCTGCTCACTTTCGAGCAAACACAATGTTTAAGCTTGGATATCAGGCCTTTATCATATGTGGACTTGCCTCAAGCTTTGTCTTCTATCGTATTCGAACAATTAAGGGAAAAGGCAAATATGTACTTAAGGTGATTTACTTATTCTTCTTTTCATTTATATTCCTCTACCCATTTTTTGCCTTCCCCAGCTTCTACGGCAAACTCAACAAAAAACCATCTCTTGATGGTGGTCAGTGGATGACACGCGAGAATATGGAGGCAGATCGCGAAATCATAAACTATCTAAATAGCCACGTTGTGGGATACTCCGTAGTACTTGAAGCCCAAGGTGATTCTTACACAAATTACAACAGAATCTCAGCATATACCGGCCTACCTACGCCTGCCGGCTGGTGGGTGCATGAATGGCTATGGCGAGGATCACCCGATATAGTCGGCTCAAGAATTCCAGATATTCAAGCTCTATATGAGTCGCCAGACCTAGCAAGAACTCATATGCTTATTCAAAAATATTCAATTAGGTATATTGTGATTGCAGGTCTTGAAAGACAAAAATACAAAAATCTCAATACGGGGAAATTCGATACAATCTCCACTAAAGTCTATGAATCGAGCGATAAAAAGGGACTGTTGTATCGGGTTAATTAAATATAGATCTTGACAAATATTTTAGGGTGTGCTAATTTTTATGCAGTTGAAGATCGCTCGTTTATAAAAAACGAGAGATAAAAGAGCATTACTATTCGTCGTCCCCATATACGAGCGGTAGTGATGCTCTTTTTTTTACTATTCCGTCGTCCCCATATTGCAAGCGGTAGATTTTTTCATTTATAGGTGAAACAGCCTCACTGGTAAAGCCAGATTCTTCTTTGCAAGCTGAGCGAACTCAATTCCCGCAAATATATCTAAGTCTTTCCTCGCTTCAACCTTTTTTAACCCCTCAACTATTTTTTCTCTTCTTTTTAAATCCATAAATTCAATATAAATGAAGGATTTCTATTTGTCAAGTCCTATAGAAAAATTGACTCTGTATATATCATACCCTATAATAAATAAGTGGTACTTTATCCTATTGCAACAAGTAATAATAATTACTGCAAAAATTGTGGATAATTTGTGTGTATCCTGTCATTTAGGTTTATTTATTTTTTGTATAATAAAGAAAACGTATGAAATTTACCTTACTTACCTACAACCTCTTTCACAATAAGGCCGTTGGAAGAATCCAAGAGATTGTCGAAAAAGAAAGCCCTGACATTCTGTGCTTCCAGGAGATAGCGACTGATTTAAAAAATTTCGAAAGTGTTGAGAAGCTGGGCTATAAGCTTGCGGATTACTCTAATTTTCTTTGGCGTAAAAATACAATCTTTGGAATTGCAATATTCTATAAGGCAAACAGATTTATATACGTTGAGTCAAACAGCATCAATCTGCCCCACAACTTTATTGGAGCATTTCTACAACTTTTTCGGTTTCATAAAAAATCTCGTGATGTGCTAAAAGCAAACTTCGTGGGGAGAGAGAAAAGAAAGAAATTTATCATCTATAATGTCCACCTTACGGCCTTCTCAACAAATAAGCTAAGAAAGCGACAGATAAAAAATGTCTTACCTGATCTTAAGGCTCACACAAATACCCCAATTATTGTAGCTGGAGATTTTAATTATCCCTATGGCAGACGCTACTTTGAGGATCTTTTTAGTCAATACGATCTTCAAGAAGCCACCAAAAATATATTTTTCACCTACAAAAGGCGAATACTACTACTGCTTTCACTTACCTTTAAAAATGATTATATTCTTTATAAGAATCTTAAAGAGATATCTACCAAAAGACTTGATATATATGAATCTGATCATTTTCCCATACTTTCTGAGTTCGAAATAGATTAGCAAAGATTCTCTCCAATTGAACAATGGTCATAGCATACTTTTTAGACGCTCCCCTGTCATCTTTCAGCGGCATAGTCCAGTCTACGCTAAATATAGCGTGGCTACTTGCTGAAAATAATCATAAAATTGTCATATTTGCCCCAAAAAAAAATACCAAGGGTAAAAATATCATCAGTCATCCAAATATAAGTATTGAATACGTGCCATCTCTACCCTCTCTATTTAATAAAAACTTACGTATCAGCTCTCCACTTCCAAACAAATTAGTCGACAGTGTAAAAAAATATTCTCCAGACATTCTTCACTCTCATCATGCATTTCTCATAAGCTTAAATAGCATAATGATTGGCCGACTTTTAAAAATACCCAATGTGACGACATTTCATGCTTTCTATATGGATCTTAATCATTTAGGGACCATTGGAATAACAAAGCCAAAAGAAAAAATATCAGATTTTCTATGGAACTACACACGATTTTTCTACAATCAATTTGATTGCATAATCACACCAACCAGAACAGTCCGGGAAGATTTAAAGGCTAATCAAATTACAAAACCGATCTACACCATCTCAAACACCATCAACGAAGCCCAGGCAAATTATATTTCAAAATCCCAATTGCAGACATTTAAGAAAAATCTGAGATTAAAAGACAATGTGATTTTATATGTGGGACGCTTGTCGCATGAAAAAAACGTAGAACTTATCATTGAAGCATTTTCCTATATTATAAAAAATCAGCCTGAATCAACGCTTGTAATTATCGGTGATGGCCCTTCCAAAAAAAAACTCAAAGGTCTTGCAAAAAAACTCAAAATACAAAAAGACATACTATTTACTGGAGCCATCTCAAATAGTGACCTACTCCAGGGGGGATACTACCAATTAGCAAATGTATTTGTGATGGGTGGAGCATCAGAGACTCAGGGAATCTCAATCCTTGAAGCTATGTATTTTGGAGTTCCAATTGTTGGCGTTGTCGGTCGGGGTAGCGAAGAACTTATTAATGAAGTCGGAATACTTGTTGAGCGACAGAATCCAAAAGATTTTGCAAATGCTATAATTATGCTTCTTGAAAAAAAATCCCTGCAAAAACAATTAGGGAAAAAATCAAAACAAATATTTAACAGTAAATATAATCAGCAAAAGATCATGAAAGAGTATGAAAATCTGTATTCGAATATAGTCTCGCAAAAAAAAGTGGGGTTGGGAAATTAACATATATGAAAGTGTCAATCATAATTCCCGCATACAATGAGGAAGACTATATTAAAAATTGCCTGATCAGCTTATCTAAACAATCTAAAAAAGCGCATGAGATAATCATCGTAGATAATAATTGCACAGATAAAACAGTTGAGATAGCAAAAAAATATGGCGTCAAGATTATTCACGAGAACAAGCAAGGAATCACCCCTGCTCGGAATCGTGGATTTGATGAAGCAACGGGCGAGATACTCGCTCGCTGTGACGCTGACTCAATCTTACCTAAGGATTGGATACGACGAATAATTCACAACTTCGAACGTTATAAAATCGATGCTGTTACTGGCCCAACTGATTTTTATGATTTAAATCTACCAGGCTACTCGACCTTTTTAACGGCGTATTTAGAATTTTTCCGCTCAATTAAAAATCACCACACCCTGAGAGGTCCTAATATGGCGATTTCAAAGAAAATATGGAACAAGGTAAAAAAATACACCTGTCTTGATGATAAAAAAATCCATGAAGATATGGATTTGGCAATTCATATTCATAAAATTAAAGGCGCTATTCGTATGGATAAGAGACTACTCGTGACGATCTCTGGGCGGCGCGCGAAAAATAATCCGCTTTCTTTTTTTGGGGAATATCCTTTGCGATTGATTAAGACATTACAAAATCACTAAAATAGAGAGAGTCAAATATATGAAAGTTTCAGTAATCGTGCCGGTTTACAACGAAGAAAAACATATTGAAGCATGTCTTCGGAGTTTGGTGAATCAAAAAGTAGAACCGTATGAAATTATTGTAATAGACAATAACTGCACAGATAATACGATAAACATCGTCAAAAAATATCCAGTAAAAATCATTAAAGAGAACAAGCAGGGCATAACTCACGCTCGAAATCGTGGATTTGATAGTGCTCGTGGAGACATTTTAGCTCGCTGTGATGCAGATTCTATCCTTCCCCCAAGCTGGACAAAAAAAATAATAGACAATTTTAAAAAGTACAATATCGATGCTCTTACTGGTCCAGCATCTTATCATGATCTTCGAGCAGTCGATGGCATGCAGGTAGTACGAAGATATCTTGATTTTATGAAGCTTGTTCAAAACAATAAGGAGACTCTTTTCGGTCCCAATATGGCAATAACAAAATCAGTATGGGAAAAAGTAAAGTCAGATACTTGTATTGACGATACAAAAGTACATGAGGACGTTGACCTAGCGATCCATATTCTCAAAAGGGGTGGTATTATTCGACGCGACAACAAACTACTCGTCTCAATATCTACTCGTCGAGCTCGAAGCAAGCCTCTCTCACAATTTGTTGAGTATCCTCTACGACTCGTCAAGACGCTCAGATCTCACCTTGAAGATTAAGACAATTATTTTTGTTGCGAAGATACTTGGCTATTATACATGAGCTCAACCTCGCCAGTCGTAGTCACATCTTCCGCAGTACGATCCTCGCGGAAACGCTCAAGCCTCGGAAAACGAAGAGCAAAGCCAGCCGTCGTGACAACTTGGCTTTTGCCACTTTTTGATAGTCCCATGGAGCGCCCAGCAGTATGTGCCTGTGAGCGCGTAATCTCATCTGCGCGAATCTCAACAACAATTGATGGAGTAATCCACACATCACACTCCATTGCAGGATCAACCAGATAGTTGGTTGGCTTATTTTTAATCTTGAGCCTCTCGCTTTTCTGCTTCAATTCTTGCCATTCGTAATCTGTCAAACCTGTGCCAATTTTTGCAACTGTGACATACTGATCAAGTGTCCCATCATACACGCCAACCAAGAATGCACCAATGCCAAAACCTGTTCTTTTCCCTTGACCAAGATCATATCCCATGACCAAAACATCGATCGTATCTTGAATTTTTGACGAATAGCTGCGTTTGAATTTTATCCAATTCCAATCTCGAGCACCTGCGCGATAAAGCCCATCAATTTTTTTTGCGATTATTCCCTCAAGGCCACCTGTTATAGCCGAATCAAAAAGCGCATCAACTACATCTGCCGACTCAACTCTATCTTGTTTTGCAAGCTGAAGTGTTTTTGTACTGCTTATTTTTTCAAAGAGCTTCTCAAGTGCCGCGCGGCGTGTGTGAAAAGGCTGCTTGATAAAGTTCACTCCATCAAGATATAGTAAATCAAAGACAAAAAGCCGTAAAGGTATGCGTTCAGCCACCGCATCAATATCGTATTTTCTCTTACGCTGCACCGTCTCTTGAAAAGGAAGAAAACCACCTGTTACAGGATCATACCCTATTGCTTCTCCTTCAAAAATAACCTCATGTGAGCCAAAATTTTCACGTACGGCTTGAGCTACGTCTGGATACATTGATGAAACATCGTCAAGCGAACGAGAATACAGACGGACTTCAGAGGTTTGTCCTGAATAGTGAATCTGCAAACGAAATCCATCGTACTTTGACTCAACAAAACAAGTACCAATTTTGTCTATAATTTCTGCACCCGACGAAAGTCTTTCAGCTCTCATCATAATAATTGGGATGAAAATTTCAGGATTAATATTAGATAGACCCACTATGCCTTTTTCTTTGAGAATTTTGCCTATTCTTCCTAAGTCAGGCAATACATGATATGCTTCTTCAATTTGAGCCCTCATGGACTTATCCCCAGTTAACATCCAGGAATATGCATCCAATACTGTCATACTTGAAAAACCCAAGCGCATCTGCCCGAGCATCATTCGGACCAGATAACGACAAGTGAGAGGATCGAGTTGCCGAATAAGGTGAGATATAATCGCCACCTTTGTATCTTGCGACCCAGGCCCGCTTGCCTGAGCAAGTCGCAAAAGTTCATTAAATACAGTAGTTATTGATAAATCAGCTTCTTCAAATGAAAGAATTTGTTTTTTGTAAAACTCCACAACTTGTCCCAAATCTCCTTGTTTTTTGAACTCCGTGCGAAGGGAAATAGCTTCAATCTGCAGCGCCCCTGCAATCCCGCGCTCAACAAGCTTCTGCCCCATTCCAAATTCAACCCCTGCATACTCTGGCATAACTCGCCCTTGTAAAAGGTACGTGGTTTGAGCTATCTCATCTGCTGTCAACTGATTATAAAGATCGGCAAGAATACGCGTGATTTCAAGTCGAGAACTCAACTTTTCTATTTTTTCAAAGTAAGTAGATAATGTCAAAAATTGCATATCGAGTGTGAATTATAAATAGAAAATGACTTGTTTGTGAAGCTACTGAGTCATCACATATCGGGCGCCCTTTGTGCTCCCAATTTTCTTAACAATACCTTTTTTAATAAGATCTTGAATGTCCCGCAGCACTGAATCCTCAGACACATCTTCAAATACTGATGCAAATGCTTTATTTTGTATATACCCAATCTCCTGAATATACTCAACCAATTTGATCTGGCGATCTGTCAGATATACCTGTTGGCCACCAAACTTTTCCTTAAGGCGCACATCGGATGAAAGCTTGAGGATTTTATTTTTTACGCGTTCAAATTCCGTGGCGGCTCCACCCGTGAAGTACTCAAGCCATGGTGTAAGATTGCCCGCTGATGCCTGCTGAAGGGCTGTGTAGTAAGCCAATGCATCGCGATCATAATACTCCTCAAGCGAGAAAAATCGCCGAATATCATATCCACCCAAAAGCAACATCAACATCGCAAGAACTCGAGCAACTCGACCATTACCGTCTATAAAGGGGTGTATTCTCACCAGCTCATGATGCGCAATACCTGCCCGAATCACAGGGTGCATCTGATCGCTGGCTTCATTTCTGTTGACCCAATAGGTAAATTCACGCATAAGGAAAGATACCTCAAGGGGAGCCGGTGGACGGAAGGTCACCTCTCCCGTTTGACTATTTTTTATCACAACCTGCTTTGTGCGATAAGAACCTGATTGAGCTTCGTCAAGAATATTGTGGACGATAATCCGATGAACTTTTTTGATGAACTGTTCAGTGATCTTTGATACTTTTCGCTTTGCTTCATCATCAATAAGATCAATAACTTTTCTGTAATTTATCACCTCTTGTATGTCGCGGGCGCGTGCCGCGACTTCTTTACCCATTAATATATCTTTTGCCTCGTTAAGATCCAATAGGTTTCCTTCAATGTGCGTCCCATGATAAACCGAACGAACAACTGCATCGTCTTTGAACTGCTTTTCCCAAAGAGGAAGAAGGGGGGCGTGATGGATGATTTCTGTTGCTGCCTCAATCTTCCCAATATTTATAAGAAGTGTATTTGTGATAGTATAGCTCGGCGCAAACATGTGTATTTATTATATCAATAACTACGAGCTGAACTACCACTTTCGGGAATTTGTGCATTGATTTTATTTATTCCTTTTACTATGCTTAAGATGCATGATTGTATATGCCACACTCGATCTTACAAATAAGGCTACAAATCCGTTGGCCAAATTTGGTGACTTTGCCAGTATCCTTAATCTACTCATTCCGCTTACTACACTTGCCGGATCTGCAATCTTCCTCATTATGATGTTGTGGGGTGGAATTACAATCCTCACAGCAGGCGGCAATAAAGAAAGATTCGATACTGGTCGAAAGACGCTTACCTATGCTGTTTTTGGTCTTGCTATCGTATTCGTTGCCTACCTTGTTGTAAAATTAATTGGTTATGCCCTTAATATTCCAGTTCCACTATGAGACAACGATTACTTGCCGATAATATATGGGGCCAACTGGCTCCTCCTCCTGGATCAGCTAATCTTGGTCAGGATCCAGTACAAGGACTCGGCACACTTATGGTCTTGGGAATAAGACTCGTGCTGATGGGAGCTGCATTTTTACTACTTATTTATCTTTTCTATGGGGGAATCAAATGGATCACATCAGGTGGAGATAAAGAGAAAGTCGAAAAAGCTCGAGAGACTATAACCAGCGCAGTGATCGGAATATTTATAGTGATCGGGTCTCTTACTGTCTTTCAAGTCCTCACTGGAGACGTCTTAGGAATAATTAAAAATACAGGAGGAGGATGGCAGATACAAATTCCTTCAATCGGAAACTAATCTTTTAATTTAAAGAGAGTTCGTATACTTTCGATCCATTCAAAATATATGCATGATCTTTGAACACAACAAAATCAGAGGCCATTTTAAGTTGAGACGAGCGTATCTGAAAATCATAGGATCCTGTTTTTGATACTCCGTAGAGAAGTCCCCTCTGCCTGTCCCACACCCATACTTTTTCTGTATCAGAATTTGAGAATATCTTGGCAATTTGTACATTCTTTTCAGGAAATACTGGATTGAACTCCTGCTTATCACCAGCAAGATACTGAATGATCTGATCTGCCCCACCCACATATACATTTCCATCTATTGCAATTGACGTGGCGCCTGCCAGGTCAGCTATCTGGCCCGCGTTGATATACGAGACTTTTCCTCCATAACCATCCTCTGTAACGCCATATTTGTATATTGCGTCATGTGTCGAATCAAGAAGATAAAGATTGCGGTTGAAAAGCGCCATGTCTGATATGGTCCCCCACTTGTCATCTCGATCAAGCACTTGCTTTACCTTACTGGACTCATCAATCGAAAAGATTCCATCGCCTGGCTTATAAAAAAGCACACGATCCTTATCTATTGTGATAAGTCCCGATCCTTTTATCTTTGAGCTGACTCGCTTATCAAGCGATTTTTTTGCCAAAGATAGAAGATATATTGTTCCCTGATCTGAATCAATAATTGCGGCAATATCTTCAAATAGTGCAATTTTTGCGCCTTTTGCAAGTTTGTTCTCAACTGAGAGATCGTAAAACTCGCTTGCCCGCCTCTCTTCTTTTTTAAATACAACCCCTTCTTTTTGAGCAATAAGCGCATCTAATTTGGCAATTTCTGGGTACTCTTTCTTATCCCCAACATCATGCTTTAACTTTTCCACCTCTCCTTTTGCTTCGGCAAACAAGGCAGTCGCACGAGGAAGGTTGAGGAATGCCACTTCCTCGGCTGAGTTGAGCTTTTCGATGACAATCTGGCGAGTCGCCTCTATCTTTTTTCTATTTTGCGAATCAGTTCGCACAAGTCCGCTAAAAGCCACGCTTAATACAAATACAATAAAAATCACTGTGACGGCAATGAGACTAATTGCCTTTCGCTTTCCATACTTTTGCACCTGTTCATTAAAAAATTCCCGCAAAGGCCCAAGGCTAAAGCTCAGGCGAAGACGAGGTCGGCTTCGCGTATTTGACGACTGGACTGATGGATCAAAAGATTCCACTCTCGCAACCTGCTCTTCGAGAGCTACATTCTGCTGCGAGTCTTGTCCTCCTCCCCAATAATTCTGAGGTGTCCCGGATGCATCCTCTTGCATTGGCGCATCTTGCTGATGTTGACCTGTCTCAAGCTCCTCACCTTCAACATGTCTTTGTTCTGGTATATATACATCCAGCGCTCGTTCAAAAGATACAAAAAGCCCAATATGAGAAGCCTCTTGATCTGGAACCAGTGACTTACTGATTTCACTTGATAACTCAAGGGTCGAATGAGGCAACTTTACCAATTCAGCAAGCGCACCGTCTGATCCAAGCGAATGAATAAAAGAAGGTGTCGCAAAAATCATAAGATCGTCACTTTGTATATACCCTGAGGCGCTACTTCCTCCATCTATCAGTCGGGCAAACTCACCAGCCCGCCTAAGACATACCTGCCCCTCACCAAGAGTCTTGAGATAGATTTTATCCTCGTGAACCAATCCACAGGCTACAGATGCATGGGCTGGCATATTCTGACTTACCAGATGTGAAGAGATAGTCGATTCAAATTCGGCAAGTGTGTGATCTGTAGTCTGGCCTATTTTGTGACCTAGACTTTTGAGAAAATGATCTCCATCTGGCGCGTCAACTCCCTCGGCCTCAAGCACGGCGAAGAATCCCCCATCGATAATTGATCCGACATATAGATCTTTCTTGTTGCTGAGCTTGACTTCTGAAGAGGTGATCGTAAACATATTTTTATAGTAAAAAAATTGCCAGTATCAATAAAATAGCTGAGATTGCCAGTTGAATAAGTGAGATTGTAAGAAGTGCGGCAGTACGCTTGACCTGGAGTGTACGAGTCATCAGCTGAGTCTGCCTATAAAAGATCACAGAATATCCAACAAAAAGTATGCTCAGCACAATGGCAAAAGCCTTGAAGAAAAAATCAAATAGCGCGCGGTCTGAGAATACAAAACTTAAGTCCATATTTATGTTGCGAGATTATTAATAATCTTTACAATCAGAGATGGTCGAGGTACCCGCAAGAATTCTATATTCTGCTCAGATCCGGCAGTCTGCACATATACGTCACCATAATTAAAAAGCGCACTGAATGGACCAATCAACTTTGCCGTAGCCTCCTCTATATGTTCAAAGCGCGTGGCACTTATCTCGCGAATAAGTACTGACGGGAAATCAATATCCACAACTCGCAGATTCGTGACAAGTCCTACATCAAAATACCACATGATAAAGTTGAACCACACGTAGGCAAATATAAACCCCAAACCAAAAATATTGCCAAAGATAATCTGAGTCGAGGAGATATATGGGACGATAAGTATATTGCCGACAATAAGAAGCAAAAAGAGTATGAGAGTATTTACCAACCAGGGCAGTTGGGTAAAAGGATGGCGCCGCGTCTGCACAAGTACATGCTCCCCATCCACCTGCTCTTCAAAAGCTACATCTGGGCGAATACAATACGAATGGAAAGCATTGTGATAAGGCTTGGAAAGAATTTTACTAACATCTTCATCCATGTAATTTATTATATACCAATAAGCACTCTCAAAGCTCTTTTTGATATAATTGACCTAATCTTGACTTTTGGGAGATCGTCTAATGGTAGGACAACGGACTTTGGATCCGTTTATCGGGGTTCGAATCCCTGTCTCCCAGCCAAAAGTAATAGACTAAATCTGACAATTTAATAGAATAAAAACCATGAATAAAAATCCAATTACTATAGAAGCCGTCGTAAATGCTCCTATCGAAAAAGTTTGGGAATATTACAATAGCCCTGAGCATATTGTGCAGTGGGCGTTTGCTTCCGACGACTGGGAAGCGCCTGCCGCGGAAAATGATGTGCGTGCTGGTGGAAGATTCAAGACGACTATGGCTTCAAAAGACAAGAGTGTAAGCTTTGACTTTACCGGTACATATACTGCGGTGAAGGAACATGAGCTTATAGAATACGACATGGATGACGGAAGACATGCAAAGGTGGAATTTACCGAAGTGCCAGATGGTATGAAAGTCACAGTAACATTCGATCCTGAGGATGTAAATTCAGAAGGTGCGCAAAAAAGCGGTTGGCAGGCAATTTTAGACAACTTCAAAAAACACGCCGAAAGTATTTAGTATCAAGATATTAATCTTCCACTTTGGGGAGAATAAAAGCGCAATTTCTAAAACCCTGGGAAGTAGTCGGTAACTATATTAGAGCGACTTATCCCCATCTTGACTAAGGTGTTATGGTAGCTGGTCACCATCTTCTGCGGACCAGATAGATAAAATCTTCTACTTGTATAGTCTTCTATATATTCTCTCAACATAGATGCATCTATATATCCTGTAGCGCCCCGCCAACCTTGCGGAACATTCTTTGAGTTAGTGATTATATATACGACTTTGAGTCCAATCTTGCGTGTGGCCTCGTCAAATAGATCTTTGTAGGCAAATTCATCGGCGCTTGAGCAAGCATATAGAAGAACTATATCTCGCTCCTCTCCGCGATCGACGAGGTACTTGATCATACTGCGATATGGGGTCACACCAATTCCACCGGCAATTAACACTATTTTCTCATCTCTGTTTTTGGGCAGTGTAAACTCACCGGAGAGCTGAGACGCTGCCATCGGGTCCCCCACCTGCATCTCACCAAGAGCTTTTTTAAAGCTGCTGGACACGTCAAAGACTTTCACACCAAGCCGCACCTCACTCTCAGTTGGAGATGAGGCGATAGTAAAATATCTACGATTGCCTCGACCATCAACATGTACGTGGGGCAGAGTCCACTCAAGATACTGACCAGGTTTGAATCTTAATTTCTTGTTTGAATCAAAAATAAACTCATATACTGTAGCCCCGACCTTGAGCTTTTGCCTGAACTTGAGCATTAGCTTATCCTTTGGACTTACAAGATATGAGAATATATTGCCGATAACAAGTGCCAGCTCAGGTGTAGAGAATACTGGACCTATATGAAACTGCGAAGCAAAAAGCCCACCAACAAGTCCACCATACATCATCTGGTGCCTTCTTGTTGGGGGTGTTGTGAGGGGCTCAGTAAGCATCACAGTCCCCAAGAATATAAGTGGCCAGGAGGTAAATGCTTGAGTAAAAAGCTCAGCGAGTCCCACCTTATTGATAAATCCAAGAGTAAGCATCACGACGAGGCTTGACGTAATAAAAGTAAAAAACATTGAAAACTTGCGAATCTTCCTCACAATAAGGAGCCCAAAAATCAGGACTGCTGGGGTCATGACCAGACTTCCAATCCACCAGTCTGCTCCAGTAATTCCGTTAAAAAATAGAATCGTGGCTGCAGCTGCTGCCGGATTGAATATATGTTTCGTACCACGGGCCAATATATACTTTGAGGCCATAGCAATAACTCCAGCCAAGAGAAAAATTCCAAGATCAGATATTCGAGTCGCCGGAGGTAGGATGAAATATAATATAAGTCCTGTGATGAGTGCTGATTCTGAGTTGGTCGGCGCCTTGTAAAGGCGTGAGAATATATAGTTTGCTCCGTATGCGCTAGTGCACACAATCAAAAGCGACCCGATATATCCCAATCCGGTGTACGGCAGTATCCCTAAAAATCCAAAAATAATAGATAGTGTCGCGATTCCAAACAGACCATACAGGACCAACCTGTACATCGTGATTGAGTTGAGGAAGTTGTCTATCTGGCGAAACATACTACTTAGTATAGAAGAGCTCGGCCTTGAAATGGGGAGATTTTGCAACAGTCGCGTCCGCATTCATAATCAAATATTCAAATTTATAGTGCGGAGTCAATGTGGCGGGCTTCACAAGGAATAGACAGGTTGCGAGCGCATCGGCAAGTAGCCCTGTGTCAGCCACTACCCAAGTCGCAAGTATATTTTTAGGTGAGGTGAGACTATCTGGATCTATTATATGGTGATAGTCGCCCCACTGTCTTCTATTGCCGGCCGATGCGCAGATGCTTTGATTTTTGATCGTCGCCACACCAATCACTTGTTTTGTGTTTTGTGGATTCTCAAGTCCGATCTTCAACTCATTGTCACCCTTCTGAAAAATGTCTCCTCCCGCATCGACGCAATATGACTTACTCCCTTCACTTGTGAGGATATTCGACACGATGTCAACAAGATATCCTTTTCCGCCTGCTCCAAAATCCAATATGGCTGGCTTTTTTAAAGTAAGATGAGGATGATTGTAGGCGATCACGTCTTCCCACTGAGGAGGTTTTTGAAGTTTGCGCGCTTTAAGCGAGTAGGAAGCATCATATCCTGCCGCTTCAAGCACATCGCCAATAAGTGGCGTGAATACTCCATCTGTAGTTTTATACAGATCGAGGTAGAGTGAAAAAAGTGACTCGGCGTCCTCGGACAATCTGCATTCTCCCCCTGTTGCGGATATCTGCATGATAGTCGAGTCAGCACGAAAACGAGAGTAAGTCCGATCAAATAATTCAATGCGGGTCTTAATTTTATTCAGAAGAGCCTGTTTTGAATCTAAAGGAAGATCATTCGCATCAATCGTCCACTGAGTACCTATTGCCTCAAAGCTCATCTGGAAGCTCATAACACTTTAGGATTCTTAGGACTTTGCCTCGGCCTTTATCTTCTCAATCGCCGCGTTGAATCCCTTAGGAGTCAAGGAAGATCCAGATACTTTGGTGAGGTTGACCTCATCGATATTTTTACCGACGACCTGCTCTTTGTAGTGAGCGGCGAAATCAGCTTGCTTCACTTTTGATGTTGGAAGCTTGGCTTTTTGTGTAAGTTCGACATCCTCAATGATGTCTCCAGCAAGAGTAACCTTTACCCCGATTGCTTCTTGCCCCCCAGGGGTCGTATATGTTCCATCTGCGCTATATGCACCATCTTTATACTGTGCATTTGCGGCATCTGCCTTTTGCGCTTGAGCTGCTTCCTGACCTGTGGTCTGTGCGGCTTGATTTTGTACTACTTGCTTCTCGCCCTTATTCTTAAAAAATACAACCCCGACAGATACTGCCACAATTATTGCAATTACAATGAGCCCTGTCGCCACATTACTTCCACCTTTTTCGCTATTCATAGATATATTTTGAATTTATAAGATAACCATTAGTATACAAAAAAATACTGAATCGTGCACATCTTTCATATATTATATATAGATGCAGTACTTACCAGAATTCTTGACGGTCGCCTTTATCAATTTCTTGGGTGTTCTTAGCCCGGGCCCTTCATTTGTACTCACGACCCGCAATGGCCTAAAATATTCAAGACGTACGGCTATCCATACTGCACTCGGGCTTGGGCTTGGAGTCGCAGTTATGATTGGTTTTTCTATAATTGGCGCACAGTTTGTGACCAAATCTGCAAAAATCTTCGAAGCGCTAAGACTCATTGGGGCCGGATATTTAATCTACCTCGGATACAGATCATTAACGGATAAACTACACAGCATCAAAGCTGCGTCCCAGGCTACAACCTATGACCCAACTCCGAGGGCAGCAATCGGAATGGGATTTATTACAAATGCCACTAACCCCAAAGGACTGATTTTTTTTATGAGCCTGTTTACCGTGATCGTAAGCCGCACGACTCCTCTGGGCATAAAAGCCCTGTATGGACTGGAGATGTCGCTAATGGAGTTTACGTGGTTTGCAATACTCGGCACAATTATCTCCAACAAGGCAATAAAGAATAGAATAGGTAGGCTTCAATATATAGTTGAACGAGTTATGGGCACTGTCTTAATCCTTTTGGGAATCAAAATAGCTCTATTCCCCTAAATAAACACTGTTTACTTTTTAAACCCCGCTTAAAATAATTGCGCTTTATTAATTTATAATATAAACTATAAGTAATATGAAAATTTACACAAGAGTCTCTGTAAGTATCGCTACCACTATAGTGCTTACAGCTGCTGTAGCACTCCCTACACTCGCCCAAACGCCCACTCTAAGACCCAGACAAGAGATTCGCCAAGATATTAGAGATAATAGAAAAGAAATCCGTGCGGATCGTAAAGAAAATCGGCAAGCACGTCGAGATCTGCGCGCCCAAAAACATGGGGAGAGGCTTGAAGCTCGGTTTGGACATTACTACACCCGACTTACCGCCATAGCTACAAAAATTCAGGAGCGCATAAATAAACTTAAAGTTGAGGGTCGCGATATAACCGCCGCACAACCCAAGCTCGACGAGGCTAAGTCAAAGCTTGAATCAGCCAAATCACTCGGCACAGAAGCAGTCGCTACTTTTAAGGCGATTGATCCAGTCAAATATCAAGAGCAACGAACAGCTGCACTTGCTGCACGAGACAAGGCGAAGCAAGCACGACAAGCATTTCAAGACGCACACAAGCTTTTGAAAGAGACCGTCAAAATAATTAAAGCTCTGTAATCTATAGAAACAAATGAGGATGAAACGCCAACAAAGTTCGCGTTTCATATATTCTGTTATAATCTGTAGGCAATTATGAATAAAAAAGTAATCATTATATTCGCGGCACTCGCCACCCTCCTAATCGCTATCTTTTTTTTCACCCAGAATAAAATATCTACATCTAAAAAAACTCAACCTCAGAATAAAATCAACCAGGAAACTATACTCGATAGTCAAGAAGAAAAAGCTTCAAATAGTGCAGATACTGTATCCAGTGATAGCTCCATAACTACAATCGACAAGGAACTTGATTCAACAACAATAAGCGACGAAGACTTCTCAGACCTATAATCCAATTGATTTTTTGAGCATTGGCCTTCATCTCAAAGCAAACGTATGTTATCATAACAGATAGAATATACGTATTTTTCACTCCCCGCAATCAAGATAGGTGCAAGGGTTTATGTGGGGAGATTAATTTTTGCAACAAATTATGATCTCAAAACTAATACAACAACTTGCCCCATCTGCCACTCTTGGACTAGATGGTAAAGTAAAAGCGTTGCAAAGTGCAGGGCGTGAAATTATCAACTTTACAGTTGGTGAACCAGATAGCTATACCCCAGTCCATATTCAGGAAGCCGCAACTCTGGCAATGCGCTCAGGGTTTACTAAATATGCACCTGCAGCTGGTATACCAAACCTTCGAGAAGCAATCGCTACAAAATTCAAAAATGATAATAAAATTGAATACAACCCAAAACAAATAATTGTTGGTGTGGGCACAAAACAACTCCTCTATAGCGCATTCCAGACAATCTGCAACGCAGGCGACGAAGTGATTATTGCAACCCCCACATGGACAACATATATAGAGCAGGTCAAGCTTGCCGGAGGGATTCCAATTCTTGTGCCGCTGACTCCTCCCTTTCGACTAAAAGCCGAAGATATAAGTCCACACATTAGTCAAAAAACAAAAGCAATTCTTATAAATACGCCAGCCAATCCAACAGGAGCTATGATTGAAAGCGATGAGCTTCATAGAATTGCAGATCTTGCAGTCGAAAAAAACATCTTAGTAATTACAGACGAAATCTATGAGAAAATTACATATACCCAACCTCATCTATCTATAGCTTCATTAAACGATAAGATTAAAGCCCTAACCATAACCCTCAATGGATTCTCAAAAGCCTATGCTATGACAGGATGGCGTATAGGATACGCAGCTGGCCCACAAAACATAATTGATGGAATGATTGCACTTGCCGGGCAGACAACATCTGGGACATCTTCAATCAGTCAACACGCGGCAGTTGCAGCACTTGAAGGCGATCAAAAACCAATTGCCAATATGCTTGATGAGTTTGGGCAAAAAAGGCAGATAGCCTATGACTGTCTTAAAGATATACCTGGCATTGAAGTAGATCTACCGGACGGGGCATTTTATATCTTTCCATCAATCAAGAATGTGCTTAAAGCGGGTCAGACATCCACGGATTGGGCAGACGCTCTTCTTGAAAATAAACAAGTTGCAGTCGTGCCAGGCGAAGCATTTGAAGCGCCTGGATATATACGAATAAGCTATGCTATATCAATGGAAAATCTCAAAAGCGGAATTGAAAAAATTAGACAATTTATTCAAGAAAACCAATAGCAATGAAGACAATTCGTACAATTCCCTCAGTCATGTTCTCCCAACACCCCGATCACGCAAACCGTCCCTTCTGGCATCATCAAGCATTTATCGAGACACATAGCGAACTTAAAGAATCGTACCTTATGTACAAAGACCTCGGTGCACAGGAGATTATGTGGGATTGGGAAGGTAAGCTTGTAGATGAAGCGGTTATTGAGAAGCTTTTAGGCAAGTATGTGGAGTTTTTCCAAAAAAATC
The DNA here is from genome assembly GCA_964401915.1 of uncultured Gammaproteobacteria bacterium. Taxonomy (GTDB): domain Bacteria; phylum Patescibacteriota; class Microgenomatia; order UBA1406; family GWC2-37-13; genus CAZGZD01. The sequence continues at coordinate 6,231 of CAYOAI010000003.1, read as the reverse complement.
CATTAGGTCGAGATATTTTTCTTACATTCCGTGTCCCCAACCCTCGAGTTGAGTCAGGATATCGCTTAGGACGCGCAATCATGGTAATCTTATCTGCTCAAGATCTCGCGCTAACATCCAATCTCAAACACCCCCCACTATTTGAGGTGATTTTACCGATGGTTGAGACAGCCACTGAGCTTGTCCAAATCAACAAAAGCTTCCAGCTTATAGCTGAAGCTGTGAGTGATTCATTCTCGACTGATGAAAAGCGTCATAAGCTAGTTGAGCTTATTCCACTGTTTGAGACAGTCCCAACAATACTAAAGTCCGGTGATATCATACGTCAATACACGCGCCTTGCCAAAGAAAAACTCAATATAGACATTGAGTATCTCAGACCTTTCTGCGCTAGATCTGATCCCGCACTCAACTCAGGCATTGTGCCCACGACCCTTGCTATTAAGTGGGCATTGTCAGAATACGCTAAATTCACGACTGATACTGGAATTCCGACATACCCAATAATCGCCCCAGGAAGCCCGCATTTTCGAGGAGGCCTGACCCCATCGACTGTCGATGAGTTTATCGATGAATTTCCTGGTATTCGAACCATTGTCATTCAGTCAGCATTTCGCTATGATTTTGATATTGAAGAAGTAAGGATTGGAATAAATAAGATCACCAAGCGCCTCCCAACAACCAAGACTCAGATTCTTGATGAGCAGACATACGCTGACATTACATCAATAATACCTTGGTTTGAAGACCCTTACAAAAAAACAATCAGAGAACTTGCCGCTTCAATAGTAAAAATATCAACTCATGTTCCCCCAAGACGTGAGCGTATGCAGCATGTTGGAATATTTGGTTACTCGCGGAGTGTCGGGGATGATAATCTACCACGAGCAATTGGATTTACGGCAAGCTGTTACTCTTTGGGAATTCCGCCTGAGCTTATTGGAACAGGTCGTGGAATACAAAGCGCACGCCGCAACAAAAAACTTGGAGTGGTAGAGTCGCTATATAAAAATCTCAAGCCAGCGCTTGAGACAGCTGGTCGATACTTAAGACGCGAAAGCCTCTCGGATCTTGGATTGAAAGACGTAGCCGAAGATGTAAAAATCATCGAGGATTATCTGGGTCATAAGCTTGGACCCCAGACACCAAGTGAACATGAACACGCAGATATTGTTGCTCATATTGTATCTTCTTTGGGCCGTACCATCGACCTAAAACCTCAAGTTGAGGCTGCCGCTCTTCTAAGACGAAATATTGGGTAATTCCCCCCATGTCTTTTAGCTTCAAAAATGAGTAAGTTGAGCTTGACAAAGTTTAAAGTTTTTACTATGCTTGAAGGCATACTTTATAAGTTTACATGTGAAAGAGAGGTGAAAATATACTTATGAGATTCTACAGCGTACAAACTCGAGAATTCGTCGAAGTTGACGATAGTAAGGTAGAGCACGTTACCATGAAAAACGGAAAAAAAGCTGCAAAAGCAACCGTTGAGCAAAATGGTAGAACATTGAAGCTTTTCAAGATTTTGGGCGGCAAAGCTTAAGATCAAAAACAAGCCTCGTGCTTTTATTAAAAAAACTTCTCAACATAGTTTTACTAAATACATACTGTATTTACAAGATACAGAATGTGTGAGGTGAAAACTATGTTGGTATAACAAACTTCTCCCAATGCACCGCAAGCACTAAATACTTTCAAACTACAATTCTTTCCTCTTTTCGAATAATCAAAATACGCTACAATTAGTATATCTATGCGTGAGCCCAGTCCAATTGAAAATAGCCTCCCACACATTGCGCGCGCTGTGATTATTATCCCGATCATCATTCTTATACTGGGCGTATATGTAAAGATCGCCGGCATTCAGTCTAAAAAGACTGATATGGCGCCCACCCCGACACCTGAGGAAGTTGTGATGCAGCCGTCTCAAAAAAAAGTCTCAATAGATCTTAAGGGTCCTTATATCTGCGAACCTTCATCTAAAGACTCAAGGATTAAAGCCTACATTATGGACGAGAATGTGGCAGTAGTAAATGCAACCAAGAAGACAACTACCTATGTCATCCTCAAGGGTGACTGTCTATCTATCTGGAAAAAAGGCTTTTACACTGGGGAACGAGCTTGTGGCATGAAGCCATATATCGCACTTGTCAATAATATGTCGCGATTTGGACTTGTTGGCACAGACTCGCTGGTTAAGATGCTTGGAGGTATTGGCGGAAGCTCAAATACCGATCAATTGATCGATCCACAAAAGCTCAAGGCCGCTCTTGATTCATGTCAGAAAAAAGATATCAAAGACATTAAGGTCTTTGATATACCCCAAAATATTATTTTTAAAAAGAAAGACGTGAAAGAACTTATGCAAAGTCAGGCGAAGGACGCTTCTCAGAAAGAACAAACCGTAATTCCCACTTCAGGACTTCAAGAATCACAACAAGCTCCTATCAACAAATAGGCCAAAAAAAATACCCTGGCTACGACCTACTTTCCCTTAAGAATAAAGTATCATCGGCGCTGACTCGTTTCACTTCTCTGTTCGGGATGGGAAGAGGTGGGACCAAGTCGCTCCAGTAACCAAGGCAAGAGATATTATAACATAAAACTTTAAACGTGTAACGCAAAACCTGTAACTTGTATCCCTAAGGAAAACTTTTTGTTACTTTTGCATTTACGCGGATGTTTGTGGAACGACTTAGAAGCTGTAGATACATAATTTTGAAGGGTGAAGCCGAATGGCTTGGGTGGCCCTCAAAATTACATCGTACAGATTCTTGTTGCGAAACGTCAGACCGTGAAATGTAAAGGTAAATGCGTGTCTACTCACTGAAAATGAAAAACTGGAATTGCATATACGAGCGAACATCAATTCGTAGCCTCAATATGCTACAATTGTCGTATGAAAAGCGGTACAGTACTCATCATCGGGAGGCCAAATGTAGGCAAATCGACATTTGTCAATAATCTTATTGGCCAAAAAGTAGCTATCACCTCCCCCAAGCCGCAGACAACCCGCACGCCAATCCATGCGCTCTACACCGAAGATCGAGGTAAGATTATATTTGTAGATACGCCGGGAATATTTGACAAGACCAAAGATCTTCTGTCAAAAAAGATTAATCAAAAGACTCAAGGAGCGACTGAGCGTGGGATAGATGCTGTACTTTATATGATAGATCATACAAGACGACGTAATTTTGAAGAAGCCAAAGTGCTTGGAATTGTACGCAAGATCGACAAGCCTAAGATTCTGGTAATCAATAAAATCGATATTGAGAGTCCGACATACTACCCACAATATAGATTTCTTGAGGATGAATTTGATACGACGTTCAAGATCTCAGGCCTGCATAAGACTCATGTAAGGCCTCTTATGGACAAGCTCTTTTCACTAATTCCAGATATAAAATCAGATAAAAAACACAGAGATATCACCTATCCACTTCTTAATATGGACAGCAAGATGTTTATTGGAGAACTTATACGGGAAAAAGTATTCCTCTATACACGGAAAGAAGTACCCTATACGACGACAGTGCTTGTCGATGAGATCACAGAGCGCCCCAATGGAGTGACGTATATTAAAGCTCAGATAATCACCACGTCAGACCGGTATAAGAAGATGCTCATTGGTGCACAAGGCGCAAAGATTAAAGAACTTGGGAGTCTTGCTCGCAAAGAGATTGAGCTTGCCACGAACAAAAAGATATTTCTGGATCTGACAGTCGTGACCGATCCCCACTGGCAAGAAGTGTATTATTCCTGAAGGTTTATCTTTTCCTTACCTTTCTTCATGCATTTGCCACCACAGCACTCTCCATCTTTCTTTTTACCACTAAGTCGACACTCACACTGACCATTACATTTACAGTCTTTCATATTTTATTTCCACCGCCAAGTCTGAACAACTTTTATAAAAATAGCTTTTACAGCAAGAGTTGTTTCTCTATACTGATGGAATTGAATCTCTACAGTTCGAACTTGTTGATTGTTAGTGGGTGTTGTTTGTTGATAAGGGTTACGTGGAGAAGCCAATATATAAGTAACCATATGCCCATCTGCAGGATTAGTGAATATCAATCGAGTAGCCCCATTTAAATCTCCGCCTGATACTATTGATTGATTAACATTAAAACCCCTATAACCCGCAGCATTTTTAAGAACTGCGACTTGATCACTTACTGATTGTGGCGAATCATCAATACTGACTTGATCACTAATGTTGCCAACTGTAGTAAATCTCTGATTTCCACTACATCTATGCGTATAGCTCACACCGCCGGTCGAATACACCGTGGGTGAAAATTCATTATTTGTAGGAATCTCATAGCTGTAACAAGGAAGATCTTTTCTGACAAAAGCAGGAGGTGTAGGTGTCGGAGTCACGGTTGGCGCTACATCACTCACACACGTTCCACTTGCATCAGGAGTGTTTGCTGCTGAATTACAATGGTATCCTGCAACGCACATTATTCCTCGAATACCTCCACACTGTTCCCCTGGCCCCGCTTCGTCACTTATTGGAACAACATAATTGGTGAGCCTTATCAGAGTGTCTGTGTCTTGCGACAAAGGCTTAGACGCAACTTTCTTCAAATACTGAGCGAGCTCAAGACGAGTTATATCTTTATTAAGTTGCATTGTCCCGCGTAGACTAATAATCTCCCATTTTAGTGCCCAGCGAACTGCTGTTTTTTGATCTGGAGTTAAATTCGCAGCTCTCGATGCTGTAAGCTCTGGAGTATCTGCAGGTAAGGCCGGACTACCCGCCATACGATACAGTATAAGAAGCATCTGTTTATGAGGAACCAAGTCTTGAGGCTTGAATTTATTATCTTGTGCGCCGACCATTACGTTGTGTTGCTTTACCCATCTTATCCCCTTTGCATATCTTGAGTCGATTGCGACATCAGAAAATGGCGCAGTAGTAACCGGCACATTGTAATCGGGTGAACTTGCCATGCGCCACAGCTTAGTGGAAATACCCTGCCGAGATATCTTGACGTTTGGCTTGAATTTATACACATCGGGTCTGTCGAGATCACTTGGCGAAAATCCTGTCATTATTCCCCAATGATAAATCCAATCTACGATTTTCGCCTCTTGAGTATTCTTTTTAATGTCTTTAAATGGATTTGGTGCTATGCCAGTATTCTTCTCCCATAAGTAGCTTTTGGCAAAGTTGAGAGGACAATTCGGCTTTGATGAGGTGAGATAGGTTCCTCCATTGGGATTAAAGTAATCATCATTATTGACATCAAAAGTATTTGCTCCTGAAAAGTCTACAGCATCCATAAGATCTATTTTATTCGCAGCTCTGTCGCTATCTGTTACTGCCCAGGGTCTATGAGGACGCGGTGAGTCTGTTGGAACAGGTAAATTTTTGGAACTATGAAGAGCACAACCCTGCACGACCCCGCGAGTCGCAAGTATTCCTCTTATTGTAAAAAGTGGAAATAATGGCTTTGGCCCTTGAATAAGAGTGGCTTGATTTTTAGATAAAAAGAGATCTTCACATATATTCCCGCTCTGATTGCCACGAAGGGCAATTAAGACATCTCCTCCCAATTGTACAGCCCCACAATTACCAAATCCTGCGCCATCGTAGATAAATACATAAGTTTTGTCTGCGCTATTTAGGTGCCCGTTCCTCACCTGAGTTGAGGCTTTGTTGAAAATCCATCTCAGTCCATTTTCTCCACCAATAGCATTTACTTTTTCGTTTACCTCTTGGCTCGTCTGCCTTATCTTCATAAATGTAACATCAAGCTTTCCATTATCATATGTGTCAAATCGAAGTCTATCCCCTACGGCGCGATACAGTCCATTCATACCTAATGTGACCATGGACTGAATATGGGGCAGTATTGCATGATAACGACCTGGACTTGTTGTGGGATCTGAGGTCAACAGATAGACCACATGGATCTGGCGACCCGGCTGATCATCAGGTCTGTCAAAATTAACTTTTGTGCCATCGGCCGTAGTAACACAATCTGTCGTACAATCGTCCACCTCACTTGCGAGAGATGCGCCTAGTATATTTGAATTGTTTTTCACACTCACAGCCGCTTGCTTTTTCTTTACGCTATCCAGTGTCGCTTGTGGAATAAGTAAAGGGTATGGATCAGGCGCATCCTCTTGCGATAGATTTTTTGAGTCGTCGAAATTCTCGCCGCCCGCGTTTTGAGACTCGCTCGCCTGGGAGCGGGTATCGGTCGACACACGACT
>CAYOAI010000002.1:0-78185 GCA_964401915.1 uncultured Gammaproteobacteria bacterium | reverse complement strand
TGCCCGCAGCTTCCAATTTCAAGGCTGTTGTCGTGCTCGGAGGCCGCGACAGCGCTAATGATCAAACAGACAAAATCAAAAGTGAGCTTGTATGGATTCGCCAAGTGATCACATCAGGCACTCCATACTTGGGCATATGCCTGGGTCTGCAACTTGGAGTCAAAACCATGAATGGTGCGGTATTCAAAAATCCAATTGAGGAGGCTGGATTCAAAAATGCAGAAGGAATCTTTTATAAAGCCAAGTTAACCGGCAATGGGCAACATGACCCAATACTTAAGGGGCTCAAGACCGAATTTGCAGTCTTTGAATCTCACGATGATACAGTTAGCATCACAGATAGTATGCAGTTACTCGCTGAGGGAGTGGACTGCGTCAATCAGATAGTCAAAATAGGAGAAAAAGCCTATGGCGCTCAATTTCACTTTGAGCTCACATCAGATATGTTTACTCTATGGTTTAGAGAAAACCCTAGATTCAGCAATCTCAACTCACAGGCTCTTGAGGCAGAGTACCAGACTATTCAGGAAGAATACGAAGCTGTGGGTCGCCAGCTTTTCAGCAACTTCCTATCGATTGCCAGAATTTAAGCACTATCTCTCCCTGCCCCGTGAAGCTTAAGGAGCGAAGTGGGGTTGACAAACGCAACTAAGTTGCATTAATATAAGCACTATGAAAGCTGCAGATATCCTCAAATCACTCAAAAAAGATGGCCACAGGCTCACAAGAACCAGAAAGCTCATCATCTCATACTTTGTCGGAAGTAAGAAACCACTTTCAGCACCAGAGATACAGGCTCAACTTGAGCTTATAGACCATAGGGTAAATAAGACTACTATATATCGTGAGATTGAATTTCTGATCATGCAAGACATACTTATTGAAGTCCAGTTCAACGATGGACAGATCAGATACGAGTTGGCCGGAGAAAACCACCACCACCACCTCGTGTGTAAAAAGTGTAGGAGGGTGGACGAGTTTGATTCCACAAAGCTTGAGGCTGAGATTCATGGAATGCAGGAATTTTTCAAAGATCACAAAGACTTCACGCTTATTGACCATTCGCTCGAATTTTTCGGGCTTTGTGGAGCCTGTAAATAATCAATATGATCACGCCTTCCATATGGACATATTCACTCATCAGTGTTGCTGCGATAAGCCTTATATCCCTCATTGGTGTCGTGACAATCGCAATCAAAAGGGAGTATGTTGAGCGCTTTGTATTCTATCTGGTCAGCTTTGCAGCTGGCGCACTATTTGGCGATGTGTTTATCCATCTCATGCCTGAGATTTCCCGGCAATATGGGTTTGGGATACAAATATCCGCAGCCGCACTACTTGGCATAGTATTTTCGTTTGTGATTGAGAAAATCATTCACTGGCGCCATTATCATGCGACAATACAACGTCGCAAACACGCACCATTTGCCCTTATGTCGCTTCTTGGGGATAGTGTACACAACTTCATAGATGGACTCATCATTGGCGTCAGCTACGTCACAAGCATTCCACTGGGCATTGCGTCCACTCTTGCAATAGCTCTTCATGAGATACCGCAAGAGATTGGGGACTTTGGCGTACTTATTCATGGTGGTATCAGCAGACGACGCGCAATCTATTACAATTTTGGAGTTTCTCTGACAGCCGTGGCAGGCACCATCATCGCGCTCACAATAGGCGCGCAAATCTCTGTCGCCACCCCATATCTTCTGTCATTTGCAGCAGGCACTTTCCTATATATCGCTGGATCTGATCTCATTCCAGAGCTTCATAAAGAAGTCGAGCTAAAAAAAAGCATTATTCAATTCCTCGCATTCATTGCTGGAATAGCTATCATGTTCACACTTCTTTTAGTTGAATAAATATAAGTTGCAAAGGGAGCTGGCGGAGCCTAAAATAATATCCTCATGGAGATAAGCAAAAATACAATAATCGTCAGCGTGATTACATTTGTGCTTATCGTCGCTTTCCTGGGAGGCGTATATTTCATATCCTCAGGGCTTGGTGGGGGAGCATCGACCAACTCAGGCCCCACCAAATCATTACCTCCTCTTACATCAGCTGATCATGCCAAATGGTCAAGTGAGAAAAAAATCAATCTTGTCGAATACGCAGACTTCCAGTGCCCAGGATGTGCCAATGCGCATAGCGCCCTTATTGCACAGATAGAAAAGTCCGAGCCTTCGATCATAAAGCGCGTCACATATGTTTATCGCTACTTCCCACTTATCCAGAATCATCAAAATGCACAAGTCTCAGCATATGCTGCCGAGGCGGCCGGCCGGCAGGGCAAATTCTTTGCTATGAGCGACAAGCTTTTTGACAATCAGTCAGACTGGGAAGGTTTGCCTGACCCACAAGATACATTCAAAAAATACGCAAGCGAGCTCAAGCTCGATCTATCAAAATTTGAGGCAGATATCGCAAGTGCAGACGTCAAAAATAGAGTGCAAAAAGATCTTGACGAGGGAGTCGCGGCAGGCGTCGCCAGTACACCGACATTTTTTCTACAGGGCCGTAAGCTCGAATTCCGAACTTACGATGAGTTCAGACAAAAGCTTCTTGACGTGCTGAAAAAGTGATCTCCTCTGGCTCATCTTACCAAGCACCTTGTGCTAAAATTGAGATAATGGATGTGCAAATTCAAGGCAAAAATATTCATTATGAGGCCCGTGGAAAAGGTCGGCCACTTCTTCTTGTTCACGGGTGGGGTGGATCAGCCCAAAGCCTTGAGAAACTCGCAACGATCTTATCTGCCGATTTTCAGACGATAGTCGTCGATCTTCCTGGATTTGGAACTAGTGATAATCCAGGATCTACGTGGGGAGTAAAAGAATATGCGGGCGTACTTGCCAAACTCATTGAGAATCTCAAACTTAAAAATGTTATTTATTTTGGGCACTCATTCGGAGGTTCACTTGGTATTCTGTTGGCTATGGCAAAACCCGAACTCATTGACACGCTTATATTGTGCGCTGCCTCCTACCACCGAACAGGACGCAGCTCAAGCGCAGCCCGAAAGCTAAAGCGCATCTTGCCCATACCAACGCCACTCAAGCGCCTTGCATATCGCATATTTTTCCCCAAGTCCGAGCTCTATAAACTGCCGACTCTTGAGAGCAACTTTCGCCGAATTGTGACGACCGATCTCACACCAGAACTCTCACAGATTACACAACCCACACTCATCCTCTGGGGCGCCCGCGACACCTATACACCGGTCGAAAATGCGCGCACGGCCAAAGAGCTTATAAAAAACTCGACCCTAAAAGTGTTTGACGACCTTGGCCACGGGCTGCCTCTTTATCAGCCCGAACTTGTCGCTGCCGAGATTGAGAATTTCGTAAACAAAAAAATATGACCATCTTTATAGTAGCGCTCGCCATTTTCATCATGATGCTTGCTGAAAGATGCTTCACCCTCACATATCTTTACCAGATTAAAGAATACCGATTCGACAGGTTTAGAGCATTTCTGACAGAAGATGGAGTATTCAAAGTGCTATATGGCGCATCTCCTCGCATGCCAGCAAACACCACGCGTAATATGCTCATCGTGCTTGAAGCAGTGATCGTGATAAACCTCATCTGTGGAGCCTTAGCCCTTCTTCATGCGCCACTACTTTTGGTGTTTTCTCTTATTCTTATTGCTCCTTTTTTGGCTTTTCTCATCATATCAGACGGTGTGGGGGCAACCGGCCTGATAGCCGCCTACTCGCGACGGCGCATCATAGCTCGTGCTCGTGCAAAAATTGCTGGGTCCGATGCTATATTCATTGCAATCACAGGTAGCTATGGCAAGACATCGGTCAAAGAGTATCTCTATACAATACTGTCTCAAAAATATAGAGTAGCCAAGACAGATGCCAATATGAATACTGATGTCGGGGTCGCTCTCTCCGTGCTTAAAAATCTCAAATCTGATACTCAGTATTTTATTACTGAAGCGGGTGCATATAGGATAGGGGAGATAGCCGCAATCTGCCGACTCATAAAGCCCACATATGGCATTCTCACGGCAATTGCAAATCAGCATCTGGCACTTTTCGGTAGTCGTAGCAAGCTCATAAGCGCCAAGTCCGAGCTACTTGTTGGACTTCCAAAAGACGGAATCATCTATGTCAATCACGATATTGAAGAATACCCAAAGATTTCAAAAAAAACACGCGCGAAGATTGTAAGCTTCTCCTTGAATAAAAAAGCAGATGTTGGTGCCACAAATATCCAAATTTCAGCAAACGGCACATCAGCTTTCCTCGAATACAAATCCAGCCGGATAAAAATACACACATCCCTTATAGGCCGACATATCGTCGCAAATCTCATGCCAGCAGTCGCGCTCGCTATCGACTTGGGGGTTGAGAGTGCAGATATTGAATCCGCAATCAAGACTCTCAAGGCGCCCAATCATACCCTCCAGATGAGAAAAGGCATTGGCGGATCGAGAGTAATGGATGACTCCTACAACTCGTCTGTTGAGGGATTTATAGCCGCAATTGAGGCGGCAGATCAAGCCAAAAATCCCACCAAATTCATTGTATCTCGCGGAATCATAGAGCTTGGAAATGAGAAAAAAGATTCATACAGACGTATTCTCAAGGCGCTGGAAAAATCAGGCAAGATTGAGCTTCTGACCACGGACAAACTTTTTGCATTGCTTGGTGGTCACATATATATGAGGCTTTTCAACAACGAGCGCACCATGGAAAAATATATTCAAAAAGTAGCAGATCGCGATACGCTTATCGTACTTGAGGGCAAATTCGCACCTAAATTTTTACAAACCATCATCAAATAATTCATAAAAAAGCTTGCTGGAATAGGGTATAATAAGATCTTCGTGATATCTGTGTCGCGTATCTCGCACCCCAAGATTCTTATCTCTTGTGTTTCGGGATACATGTTACATGTTACAAGACTCATATGATCAGCTCAGACTTTGCTCCCAATGAAAGATTCGACGACGGACTGGCCGCACTTCGGATCTTATTCCAACCATGGATATGGCGACGAGGGACAGCGCTTACACGCATAAAAATCAAGATCGAATCCTACTTTCCAGGCTCCCGCTCATTTCTATTTCTCACCGGTCGAGCAGCTTTATATCATGTGCTTCAGGCGCTTACTCTCAAGCGTGGCGATGAAGTAGTTGTCGTTGGATTTACCTGCGAAGCAGTGGTACTTCCAATCACGGCTTTAGGCCTCAAGCCAGTCTATGTAGATATAGAGCCCGATACTTTTGGCCCAAATGTTGATGACGTCCAAAAAAAGATCACAAAGCGAACTCGAGTACTCATACTTCAGCACACCTTTGGTATCGTGCCTTCCCACAGAGCCAAACTTCTGGAAATTGCCAAGAAAAATGATATGACTGTAATTGAGGATCTTGCTCATGGATTTGCTCCAGGCTATTTCAAAAAAGAGACTGAAGATACGATCAAACTCTTATCTTTTGGCCGCTCAAAGGCGATTTCATCAGTATTTGGTGGAGCAATCGTCACAAATGATGACAATCTTATCACAAGGCTCAAAAGCATCGAGAAGCGACTTGCCCAACCATCGTTTTTTTTCCTCATTCGAGCAATCAAATATAAGCTTCTTGCTCTTATCATAAGGTGGACATATGATATCTTCATTGGCAAGGCACTCCACTTTATACTTTCGGCAACAGATATTCTCACACGCGAGATTACAACACGTGAAAAAGAAGGTAGATTCGACGGCTACTTCAATAAAGTTTACCCAAACGCGCTTGCATATCTTGGAATTCATCAGTTCAAGAAATTTGAACAAATACAGGATTCTCGCTCTTCAATAGTGGCTTACTATAATGGTGCTATTTCCAAAAAATTGGAAAGGGCGCGACTTGCACGTGGCAAAAATCCGCTCATTCGATATCCTGTGCTTATTGATAATCGAGATGAAGTACTTGCGGCTTTTGCCAAAAAAAATATATTTCTTGGTCGCTGGTACGATCAGCCAGTTGGTCCCAATGGACTGGATCTGGGTCGCGTAGGGTATAGGCGGGGATCATGTCCTGTGGCTGAGTCAGTATGTGACAAGATCATCAATTTGCCAACATACATATCTCTGCGCCAGGCCAAAAGAATTGTAAACTTGCTCGATGAGCTCACAACCACCAACTACTCACCACTTTCGAAGAAGTTGAAGAAGAAAGCTGCAAAAAGGAAGAGTAAATAACGGGATTACTTTGGAGCCTCACTTCGAACATTATCCGACCGTAGGGAAGCACATTCAAAAGAAAATTGGTTAAAGTATATGTGTTATATTTAGTACAGTATGGACGAAGCAATGTCAGATAATGGGCCAATAGTTAGGCCTGAGAAATCTACAAAAGAGAGACTGCCGAGATTAAGATCTAAAGCAGCAGAAAAGTTACCTCCGCATATAGGCCAAATTAGAAGAAGAAACTTACACTTGTGGGAAATTACTGATCCAGCTGCATTTGATGAAGAAATGGGTAAGTGGATAGGTGAAATAAGAGATGGTAATCAAACTGGAAGTCCTGGCCTAAAAGCATTAAGAGGAAAAGATGGTGCGAAACCACATGTTAGTATTGTTGTCCCTGCTCATAATGAAGAACGTTATATTTTACAGTTGCTACAGTCTGTAGCAGCGCAAAGATATTATAAAAGTGTAGAGGTGGTAGTCGTTGATAACAATTCAGATCCAAATGACAGGACAGCATCATTTGCTGAGCAATGCGGCGCGAGAGTAATAAAATATACATTATCTGACGATGATCCTGATAGAAAAATATCGCAAATTGGGCTGGCCAGACAAAAAGGTCTTGAGGCAGCAACAGGTGACATAGTTATCTCGACTGACGCAGATGCTATTGTTCCTCCTGAGGGCTGGATCGATACTATGGCGGCTCCTCTTGATCATGATCCAGCTACAAGGCTTGTTACCGGTGATATTAAGTATTACGATATGCCAATTATCCTTGGTGGGCAAAGTTGGGCAAGAACTCACGGAAGAACAGCTACGACTTTTTACTCGAATCATAATATTATTAGGAGAATGAATTGGAGCCCAGGTTACGGTGCAAACACTGCATTTAGAAGAAATGATGCGCTAAGTATAGGGGGATACGATACGAGTATATATCCCGGGGAAGATTCTGACCTTTCATACAGATTATCTGAAGGAGCAAAAATCAAATTTTTAACTACTGAAAGTTCTAGAGTAAGAGTTTCACCAAGGAGGTATGTAGGAATGGGAGCAGTAGGCGTAACGAAAACACTTGTAGATCATCATCATATCTATAAAGATAAGCAAGGACCAATAAATAAAAGATAGCTATACCACCTAACCCCAACTACTCATCTCTACCTAAAGGGAGGCTAAAAAAACAAAGAAAAAAATAACTTCGTCAAGAGTGCTACAATTCTATGTATGGATATTCGCGAGATTGAGAGTCAAGAGGCGTGGGATACTTTCTTTAAAGCTTCAGGCTCTGAGTCGTTTTTGCAATCCTGGGAGTGGGGAGAGTTTAATATCAAGGATGGCCACAAGATATACCGCCTGGGAATATATGACGGAGAAAATCTTATCGGACTCGCGCTCACGATCCTCATCGCCTCCAAGAGGGGAGTATTCTTGCATATTCCACATGGCCCCACACTTGATATCAGATACGACACCGAGCGGATAAAATCTATCATTCTTGAGCTTCGCGACCATCTCATCACAATAGCAAAGCGCGAAGGCTGTGCATTCATTCGTATAGGATCGACCCTTCGGGCAACAGACGAAAATATAGCCATATTCCGTGAGTACGGATTCACCACATCGCCTATCTACATGCACTCTGAGCGCATGTGGGAGCTTCTTCTGGACGAGCCTGAGGAGAAGCTGCTTCAGGACATGAGGAAGACAACTCGCTACTTGATTAATAAAGCCAAGCGCGACAATGTGGAGATCGTCAAGAGGACTGATACCGAAGCAGTTGCAGACTTTATGAAGCTATACAAGGAGACAGTAAAGCGAGAGCAGTTCGTACCCTTCAGCGAAGCATACGTGACCCGCGAGCTTGAAGTATTTAAGAAGTCGGGCAATGCACTCTTCTTGTTCGCCAAGCACGAGGGAGAGTATCTTGCAGGTGCTCTTATCATCTTTACTGCGTCTCGTGGATTCTACCACCAAGGAGCATCCATCCATACCAAAATTCCAGCAACATATGCACTTCAGTGGGAAGCAATCCGCGAGGCAAAAAGGCGCGGGTGCAACCACTACAGCTTCTGGGGAATCCAAAAAGACGGCCGTACACCCCGCAACTGGCAGGGGCTTACACTTTTCAAACAAGGATTTGGTGGCACTCAGATCGACTATGTACCGACTCAGGACTATGTAATCTCACGCGGGCGCTATCTTGCGACCTCTACATACGAGCGCTACTTAGCCTGGAAGCGGGGAGTATAGAGCCTCAATTGGTGCTATAATATACATATATGATGCACGATATTCTTCTTCAGGCTGCACTTGCTGGATCAAGCGTAATCATGAAATACTTCAAATCTGAGCTAAAGGCTAATCAAAAGACTTCACATCATGACATTGTCACAATTGCCGATACTGAAGCACAAAGCACAATTTATAAGGCGCTCATAGAGGAATCGCTTAAACACGGGCTCAAAGCAAATCAGATTGGATTTGTCGGTGAAGAAGCAGGGGAGAATAGAGTAGCTCAGTACACCTTCGTGGTTGACCCGATAGATGGCACGTCCAACTTTGCAGCCGGATGGGAGATGTTTACGATCTCAATCGCTGTGGTACAAAAGGGAAAAACAATCGCAGCCATACTCTACGACCCACCAAAAAGTACATATTATTATGCCGAGCTGGGACGCGGCGCTTATAAGATAAAAGGCGATAAAAAACAAAAACTTGAGATTGTCTACAGACCGCCATCTGAGCTGCTTTTTTCAGCTATAAACACCAATGATCCGGCCCGCCGCAAGACCCTCAACGAACTCCACGGCAAGCTATCAGAATTGTTTCGTGAAAACAGACTCATCGGGTCAATCACGATAGAGGCTATCATGCTTGTCACAAACGTAATTGGGTTTAAGATATCATACGGTCCCCGTGTGTGGGATATCGCAGCAGCCAAGCTTATTATCGAGGAGGCAGGTGGTGTGATGCTTGAGTGGGATGGACAGGACTTTGATTTTGATCTCTCCAAACCGGACAAACCATACCGCTCGCTTGCCTGCCACCCTAAAAACTTAAATGTGATCCTATCAGCACTCCATTATCGTCATACGAGCTAAGACTATTGACTGGGCTGAGTTGATTCATTAGCTGTCCAGCTACAACCAGTGGATAAAAAGCATGAAGCGGATCATTTTCTGCTCGTTTATCGGCATAGGCAAACTCGTGTATCTGCCCGCCTATCATATACATACGCACTGCCCGTGCAAGTTGAGAAGGCTCCAATCCAATAGCGCTTGCCGCTTGATGAATCTTCCGATTCATTTGAGTACCCCACGCATCAATAGCTGGAGGGATTGACACATCGAGTCGTGCGATATGCAAACTATCTTGCTCACCAATTGCATCAAAATCAAACCCTATATTCTCAATCTTTGACGTTGCCAGTGAATGCTGCTTAAAAGCTATAGCCAAAGCCTCAGCGGGATCAATCCTACCTATCGCTTCCAAATCGATCACTCGAAAATCACCAGTCGCAGGCTGAGCTATTACATTTTTTGGGCTCAAATCAACATTTCCAAATACAATAGGCCTACTATCTAATGAATAAAAAGCGCCTAATTCTCCCATTATGTCTCCAACTGAAGGTAACGCTTCGCCAGCATATGTAATTGGCATCCACAGAAGATCGTCGCCTGTAATACCCATCTCTATCGCGAGCTTATCAACTCTCTCCAAAGCCGCATTATGCACTTCCGGCCACTCACTTCTATGAAAAGTTGCGTCTGGGCTACCAAATTCAAACTCTCCATCTTTTGATTTCCACCATGCTATATTTAAATCTAAATAAGTATCCATAACCCCAGTGGCTATATCAGGATCAATTATTCGAGCCCCCATAGATCTTCTCAGGTCATACACTCCATCTCCAAGATCATAAGCGCAGTCTTCCAAAACCAAATATCTCCCTCCTTCCCCACTTTTTCTGGTATAAGCTCCAGTTGCGTGAGGCTTAATTACCACACCTTCCAAAGGACTGCCTTCTACATAAGCGTAGCCCCTAATTTCCCGATCAGCCTTTGGCCCAAACTTAACAAAGTACTTCCTACCCTTATCACCCTCATGACCCGCGGTTGGATCAAATACGGCAAAGACAGAGTTTCCGTTATGTAAGCTTGTTGTTTCTTCACCAACCACACGCGCACTACCTAACCCAAATCTATCAAAAGAAAAAGGGAAAACAGAATCTACTGGCCTCGAAGTTGAAAGGTCAGGGGCTGGAGGTCTGCTCAAACCAAGTTCAGCTAATGCTGTCATAGACCATAAGTGTAAACTTATTAACTAAGTTCACTGCCATATTTTATCATAAAGCCTATAGTTTGTAAAGTGCTACCCCTCGATCTAAATTTAACCTCAATTGAATTTATAGACTCATTCTCATTCCGTGTCAAGTGCTCTTTGGTCCTCCAGCTTCTGTCTGAAGCTAATTTGAGCCTGGATTCAAGCTGAGTCGAAGCTAATTAACTATGCTGGTCAAATACCCTCAGGCTCGATCTGAAGCTAAAAATACGGCTTCTCCAGCCTCTTTTTGAGGCTCAAAGGCGGGGAAGTGGGGGAATAGACTGTCAATATAAGCCAAATTAATAAAAGGGGACTCAAAAATAGGGGCAAATCGACAAGTAGAGGAATTGACAAAAATAAGGGAAAATTGCCACAAACATGCGGCACAAAATAGAGAATAAAAGTGGAATAATAATTGAATAAAAACCCACACTTCCCCTCCACCAGCTTCGCATAACGTCGTAAAAGATACAATTTACGACGTTATATGTATTCTACTCCCTGCGGGAATTGACCCACATTTATGAGGACTCCAGAATATCGACATGTGTATATCAGGGAGAGAGTTCTGCTATCTTTTGTGGGCCGAATTCTTTTTTTATTTTATTAACTAATTCAATTAGTAAGGACACTTCTCTCACATTATGCGCCTCTCTCCATATACACCTCTCTTCTCATTTCAAGAGATTTAGATGCTTGATAAATTTGGCCCGCTAAATCAACCCAAAACATCATTTTTGAGGCTAAATTAACCGGCTGGTGATGAATCCTCTGTAGCATATATGTCAATCAATTGCTTATTGCAATTTAGACTATTATGACAATCCATATTGTCAATTCTGAGGCTAAATCTTGCCACTTCTACTTCCAAAAGTGTCTACGTCTATAGAGCTTCATGAGGGGGCTTAATTTTAGATTGTTATATCAGTCCAAAATATAATTTCCGAGGCTGATTTCCCGCAAACTACTTGCTATCTCACGTCTATAAATTAGCCTATTCTATCAATCCATCTGGCTAATATTGAGGCTAAACTCATAAACTTATCCACACACCGCAAATATAAATTCATATGGGAGTAAGCAGAGAGAGTTGGAAGGGCGCAGCATCCCACTTTTATATTATGCATCTCCCCAAGAAATGCAATGAACACCTCGTGTGTAAGTGAGTAAATTATATTTATAACGTTCGTGTAGATTAAGTCCTATAGTTTTATATTATTATAGGACTATATAAACTATAGGATATTTATTCACGTCCGTGTACTTTTCGCATCCTCCCCTCTCCTCTACTTTCTTGTGGGTCAGCTAATAAAAAATATTTAAAGAAGTTTTTATTTTTTACCAGCTCAATGATAGAAAGGCCAAAGCCAGTATAAAAGCCATAATAAAGAGGTATCCTCGGACGGTCTCTCGAAAGAAGCGCTGATCTATATGTGAGTAAAATAGCCCACCTATACTGTAATAAATACTCGTCAGAACAAGCGCCACCACAGACGCCTCGAATGGTACGAATGATGCTATCACTGCAAACTCAGCCATGATAAGCGCAAGACACAAAGCATAAGCAACTACTTCAGGCTCAATCTCAAGTTTGAGACGTATAGTCCACAAGAATTGCATCCCAAGAGGAATAGTCAGAAGACCAACCCCTACCCCATTTACCCAAAAGTGTGCCTTAAGAGAAAAGAGCGTATTAAAAAGCAGAAACATCACGACAGTCTGATAAAAATAGTTCACGGCAAATGCTGCTCGATAAAGCTGCAGGCTCTTCTCGACACCGACATTAAAAATATTTGATGTCAGCAAAATTGCATAAATTGAGATCACATATATCACCACAAAAGGAATTCGAGTGAGCCATCGAACAGGAAATAGATAATAAAAAAAGTACAAGGCAAGAGTAAAAATCACCGGCATCACAAACAACATCACCCACTCGATCCCATCAATTCCCTCAAGAATTGAAAAATACGTGAATAAAAACGTCGCACCGACTAAAAGTGGAACTAAAATCCAAGTAAACGAAAAAGGAAAGAAAGTCGAAATTAACATCAAAAAACCCAATATCAAAGCACTCGCCACAAATCGTACTCGACGGTCGACTTTGAGAAAAAGCTTTGAGGCAAATGTAGTTCGCTTTACAAGTGATACGGCAAATAAAGATTGAGTCGCTGAATCCGCCACAGGTCGTGCGCTGAATTTTGATCTCAATTTATCCAAGATATTCTTCATATTTTGTGCTTTTTAATAATTCGCAAATACACCCTGAACATCATCAAGGTCCTCAAGCCTTTCGATTAGCCCTTCAAGTTGAAGAGCTCGCTCGGCGTCAACCTCAACTGTTGATATGGGGCGAAAATCAATCTCAGCCGGGGCCTCAGCGGTCATTTGCTCCGGCAGATCACCAGCACGACCAATATTCTCAAAAGGAAAGTATATTATAGTCATTGGGCCATCTGCTTCTATATCGAAAGAATCTATACTATCTGCAAATCTATACAAGTCTTCTTCAGAATTTTTCCCCGCGTCAAACGCGATTGATGCGCATTTTCTAAAAAGATATAGCACTGAGCCCTGACTGGCAAGCTTTGCTCCCCCACGTGCGAGTTCGACGCGAATCTCAGCTATAGTTCGATTGACATTATCAGTCGTCGCATGAATAATAAGTGCCACGGATCCCTGTGCAAAAGCTTCATAGTATATCTCCTGCAAGGCCACACTCCCCGGCCCGACCGCCTTATCAATTGCACGTTCAATATTATCCTTGGGCATATTGGCGACTTTCGCTCGCTCAACAGCGAAGCGAAGCTTTACGTTAGTAGCTGGATCAGGTGATCCCCCACCTTCGGCAACAGCGAGGGTAATAAGACGTGCAAGTTTGGAGAAAATCTTGCCACGCTCTTTATCATTCGCTTCTTTTTTCCGCTTGATATTGGCCCATTTAGAGTGTCCGGACATACGAAAGAATTTAGAATTTAAAGTTAAGAATTAAGAATTTTTAATTCATCTTTGAGCTCAGTTTTGAGCTTTGAGTTCTAAGCTTTAAGCTAGTTTATTATACTTGACAATTGGCTCAAATTACATATACTTATGTGAATTAACGTGAGTACTATTATGACCGAAATTGATATACTTGAACAACAGGCAATTGATGCTGCAATAGCAGCGGATTGGGAACGCGCAATCGAGCTCAATAAAAAAATCTTCAAAGCTGACAAACAGAATCTGGGAGCAATTCTCCGCTTGGGTTTTGCCAGTATTCAAGTAAGTGGACTTGAAGAAGCTAAAAAATACTACAAAAAAGCCCTCAAGCTGCAGCCAAGCAATCTTCTCGCTCATGAAAATCTGGAGCGTATTAGTATCCTTGAGAATAACAAAAAGAAAAAGGGAGTCGGAATAGGACGAGCTGCCAACTTCGATCCAAATCTATTTCTTGAGACTCCAGGTCGTACAAAAAGTATTACCCTCGTGAACTTGGGACAAAAAGAAGCTCTCGCACATCTTGTGGTTGCCGAAGAAATCTACCTAAAGCCAAGGCGACACAAAATTGAGATTCGAACATTAAATGATGAATATATAGGCTCGCTCCCCGATGATCTTTCCAAGCGCCTTATGCTTTTTATCAAAGCAGAAAGTTCGTATAAAGCGTATATCAAAGACGTATCGCTCAGCCGAGTCATTGTGTTTATTCGAGAAGTTAAAAAGGGACGAAAAGTAGCCAATTTTACCTCATTCCCCAAAGATACTCATCACAATCTGATGAATCTTGAGACTGCTGAAGATGGTAAGGTGGTACCATTGGAAGGTGAAGCTGAACATGAAGAAGATGACCATCTTGAATTCGAACGACTGGCTGAATCACTCGGAAATGAAGATAAGCAAGATGTGATTGAGTTCCATCAATCAGATGAGCTCGAAGATGAGGAGAATTTGGAAGAATAGTGACGAATTTTATCTTTAAAAAACACAATACTCCCTCGTTTTCTTGATCGAATAATCCTCGATACTTCATGCGGAACCTCAAAATCTTTCATTGAGCCAATAGCAAGCGTCAAAGAAAGCACAAATATTCCCAAAAAGATAAAAATCATATACTTATATATCAATTACTCCACATTCCAATCTTGTTCTGTTTGTAAACCAAGCTCAACAATTATATCAGAAATACTCGTATCACCTTGACTGAGGCCACACGCAAAATATTGAGCTATGTCACGCGCCGTATGTGAGTATTTTCCCCCACTCTCAATCACAAGACACCTCTTCACCTTCATATTAGACACCTCGCCTAAATCAACGACACGTATGCCATTACCTTCTATAATCTGACCCACAGTCGAAGCAGTCAGATAACTTTTTGTATATTTTATTTGAACAGTCTTATTTTCATTCCTATAGGTTCTTCGATAAAAATATCCCTGCAGGCTCTTTGCAAAATCATGTCCTTGAAAAAACTTGTCGCTACGTCCCGCGCCTTTCGCAAATTGATCCATAAGTGTAAAATCCGCCTTATCGCGCCCTATAAATGCAAAAGCAATAAAAATTCGGTCAAAAAAAGATGCGTTTGACTTGTACGTCATTAGTTTGAGAAGCGATGGAAGAGTGGTTGTCTGGGGCACCTGCCTTCCATAGTATATCTCTGTTTTTGGTGTGTAGAAGTAATAATTGGTGAATGTTGATGTAGCCGATGCGAATGCCCGCCTATATAGATCAGGATTTTTCTCAAGCTCGACCAGCTTACCCAGTGCTCCGAATCGGTAATTTTTGTACCCACCAGGAACAATAATTTTAGCGTCTACCGCAAAGGGAATAAAATAATTGATCTTATCCGATAGGCCCAAAATATAATATGATGGATTATTATCAAAGATGACGACTGATATTGAATCCCGCCCGCCAACAAATAGCGACGATATGAAGGCGCGTACAAAGATAATAATTGCAGCAATAATAAGTATCGAAGCTGCAACACGAAAAATCCTTTTACGAAAATAGGTTATTTGAATCCTCTTCACTTAAGTTTAAAAATAAAAATTCTTATTAATTTAAAGAGCACCTTGAATAAGCTTTAAGTGCTTCAGCCATTTGAGAATATCCTCACGCGGAATTCCAAGGAGAAGGAATATTTTCTTGATAATTGAGATCGAGGCTTCAAGCTCAGGCTGAACCACAGCTCGCACTCCAAGATCACGCATCCTTTGATGATCTTCGTTGCTATCCACACGACTTATGATAAATACCCGCGGATTAAGACGCTTGGCGTGAAGTACAATCTGCTCCTGATCATACTTTGAGGGTACGGCCGACACAAGAGCTGTTGCATGCTCAATCTGCATATAATCAAGATTGTCAGGATCAGTCGGATCTCCGTAGATAATATTGACTCCCTGCTTTTTACCCAGCTCAACAAGCGTAAAGTTGTAGTCAATCGCAATATATGGAATATGAGCCAGAGTGAGGGCTCGGCCAATCTGTGATCCGACCCGCCCATATCCGCAGATTATGATGTGCTGCTTCAGATCAAGCATCTCAATAGGAGCTCGATCCAAATCAATCTTATGCTTTACAAACTGTTCTACAACTGGCACAAATCTACGTAAAAATGACCGCAAGCCCTCGTATATTACCTCTTTTTTATTGACTATTATCGGCGTCAGAATAAGACTAAGAAGCGTCGAGGTAATTATCAGCAAGTATTGATCGTGCGTCACGAAGTTGTGACTTACCAAAAGAAGCATGAGAATAAATGAGGCTTCCCCTATCTGAAACATATGTATTCCTGCGTAAAAAGCCATTCGTGAGCTGAACTTTAGATATACAAAAATCCCAATGATAATAAACGCTTTGACAAAAATAATGAGCATTGTCAAAAGCAAAATCTGGGGAAGTTGTTGGACGGCCTCAGCAACCACGACATTAGATCCAATGTAGATAAAAAAAAGTGTCGCCAATATATCACGGAGAGGCCGAATTTGAGAAAATATATGTCTGTGCTCGGTCGTCTGGGCGACAAGAATACCCGCAACAAATGCACCGACAAGTATTGGTATCTTTAGACTTACCGATGCATAGGCTATAAAAAATATAAATACAATTACAAAAAAATTTAGAAGCTCGGTAGACAACCGAGCCACTCGATCCAATACGCGCGGCACAGCACGTGATCCCACGTAATATACAAGCCATAATATAAATCCAGATACTAAAATCGCAAATACCATATCGCGGATCACAAAGACAATAGAGCTTGTATTTGCAACAATCGAGGTAAATATGATGACAAGCGGTATAAAAGCCAGATCCTGAAACATGAGTATTCCAACAGTCACCTCACCCAGAAATGATGCCTGCTCCTTTTTCTCGGAGATAAGCCTTGCGACAAGTGAGGTCGATGATCCAGAAAGCGCAAGACCGATAAGACAGGCCTGAACTGCAGAGAACTTGAAAATAAAGAGCAAAATAGCGAT
This sequence comes from uncultured Gammaproteobacteria bacterium, assembly GCA_964401915.1. GTDB lineage: Bacteria > Patescibacteriota > Microgenomatia > UBA1406 > GWC2-37-13 > CAZGZD01. The sequence continues at coordinate 61,201 of CAYOAI010000002.1, read as the reverse complement.
CGCTATGGTCGAGATCAGCATTTGCAAAGTGCCTCCAATAAGGATTAGCCTCTTAAAAGCCACAATCTGTGCGAAATTCACCTCAAGTCCAACAGTAAAAAAAAGCAAAATGATTCCAAAAGACGCAAACGGAGTGATCACATCATGAGATACCACGCCAGACAAAAGATTCCCAACAACCACTCCTCCAATAAGATAACCAATAATCGGCGAAAGCTTCAGCCGACGAGCAATAAGCGCAAGTGCAAAAGGAACAAAAAGATAGATGAAAAAATTCAAAAGAAATTCGACCGGAATCTGCTCCATAGTCTCACTATAGCATAAATCACGATCCCACGAAAGAAAAAAAGCGCGACTATTTGATGCCGTGTAAATCTATGAAGAATCCCGGCAGGTGACACAGAAGTGAGCTTCAGGAACAAGCTCAAGACGAGCCTGAGGAATCTGCCCATGGCACTTTTCACAATACCCATACTCCCCATCATCAATTTTTTTGAGCGCGTTCCCGATATCGTCAAGCTTTTTGTTCAGCGATTTGATCTCGGCTTCTATCGTATCATGACCAAGCTGCTCCCGCACATCAGTGTCGACCGCTGCATTGTCTGAAGCATGATCTGGGTCAGAGAAAGGATCGTCTCCTTTGAGCTTTTCAATATTAGCCCTTATTTTTATCTGTTCTTCAAGTAGAAGATTCTGCTGCTTTTTTATGAACTCCTGTTTTATTTTTGCGTCCATGTCTAAATAATAAACTTCCAATTCTGGCGAATCTATCGCCAATAAGATTCCTGAAATAGTACAGAAAGTACAAGCTGAATGTCAAGAGTAAAAATGCAGACACAAGCATATTAAAGCTAAACCCAAAGATCAAAAGGTGCTGTGCTTTGATAAAATCTGAAAGCAAAGTAATAAGCGCAAAGGTCCAGACAAAGAAATAAAACCCAAATCCATCAAAAAATCTACCACGCCGCACAGCAAAAAGGATCCTGGATACCAAATATGCAAGTACAAAGAATATTGCAGCCTCATAAAGAGCTGTGATATGCCTGTGCCCTGTAACTCCCTGATACAGCACGTGTAGTGGAAATTTGGTCACTGTACCAATCTCAGACCCGGCAAAAAAAGACCCTATCTTGCCAAATCCAAGCGCCACACTGGCTGGGGCTACAAAATAGTCGACAATCTGCCGAATTACGATCTTTCGAGACATACAGAAAAAAAGAAGTGAGAGACAGAATCCAAGCAAGAATCCATAAAGAGACATCCCCGGATAGCCATTTATCAGAATAAACTTGAGTATGTTGAGGCCAAATTTACTGAAGTTGAGCGCCACGTATATAAATCGACTTACAAATAGGCCTCCAGCCAACGACCAAAAAAGACCATCGAATATATCTTCTTCTCTATAGCTTGTAAGTCGTATATTTTTCCACAAGAGAAATGTCGACCAGAAAAAAGCAAGTACAAGAAAGATCCCAAATGTATAGAATTTAAGACCAGCTATATGAGTCAAAATAGGTAGCATAGAGTCTACATTATACTCAAGATATGCAAGTTATGTGAAAGTTATTTTATCAATACCGAGTAATATGCAGTGCCTGTATAATGGGGGCATAAAATGTACAAGCTTATCGCAATTTTAGGCCTTGCCCTTCTCCTCCGACTATATGGTATAAACTGGGATCTTGGAGGACACCTTCACCCAGACGAACGTCAACTTATATTTGTGGCAGATCGTATTCATTTTTTTGACAAACTCAATCCTGAATTTTTCAACTACGGCACACTCCCTATCTACCTTCTAAAAGGCACCAGTCAGCTGCTGAGTATATTCTTTGGTGCGGCTTTAACGAATTACGAGGGCATGCTCTATGTGGGGCGAGGGCTATCTATCATCGCATCGCTTGCAATCATATGGCTTATCTACCGCATTACTCTTTTGCTTTTTAAGCATAAAAAGACCGCGTATTTTGCGTCATTTTTCTATTCAATATCTTTTTTTACTATCCAAAACTCCCATTTCTTTATCGTTGACCAGTTCCTCACTCTGTGTCTTACTCTACTTTTGTATATTTCTCTACTCTACTTAAAAAACCCAAGCATAAAGAAAATAGTTCTTATCGCAGCTTCCTTTGCAGCTTGTGTGACGAGTAAGATCTCCGGAGCGATCGCACTACCTCCACTACTCATTATGTTTTTTATCTTTCCTTTCAATAAAAAAAGAGCTCAGTCTCTTGGGATCTTTTTTATCTCTGCACTTATATTTTCGTTCATCTTTATGCCATATGCATATCTGGCATGGCCGCAATTTACGCTCGATATCAAGACTCAGCTGCAACTTGCCAAGAATGCCTATGCGTTCCCTTACACCTTGCAATACGTAGGTACGCTCCCCTATCTTTATTACTTGAAAAATATTATCTTGTGGGGACTTGGGCCATTTATTTCATTTCTTTCAATTGTCGGAATTTACATATATGCTGGCATTCTAAAAAAAGATAAATCCACATATAAGCTCCACATCTTTACGATTGCATTTTATTCCCTTTATTTTTTGTATATTGGGCAGTCGGCAGTCAAATTTATGCGCTATATGCTCCCAATGTATCCATTTTTTGCAATTCTGGCCGCCATTGCATCCGACAAACTCTTGTCATCCAAGAAAATGCTCACCAAATTTTTCTTTTATACTCTTGCGGTATGCGCGATTGTATGGACTCTAGCCTTTGTAAATATATATTCAAGCCAACATACGCGTCTGGCGGCAACAGACTGGATAGTGAGAAATATTCCGGCCGGATCAACTCTTGCCGTGGAACACTGGGATGATCGACTTGCTGGAAATCGCATGGATCTCTACCGCTTTGAGGAACTCACTCTCTATGATATTCCAGATGACAGTGTAAAATGGAGCATATTGGACGGGAAACTTGCGCGTTCTGATTATATAATCATTGCCTCCAATCGACTCTACGTGCCGCTTCAACGACTTACCGACTGCACAAAGTACAAAGTATGCTACGAGCGTACAGCAAAATATTACCAGGATCTATTCGATGGGAAACTAAGATTCCGTAAAGTGGCCGAATTTGCAGCACCACCATCGATATTTGGCATCAGAATAGATGACTTGGGAGCGGATGAATCATTCACCGTATACGATCACCCAAAGATAATGATATTCAAAAAAAATGACAAAGCTGAATAGACGAGATATCTTACTTGCCCTTTTTCTTTTTCTTGTGGCTCTTTTAGTGCGCTTCATCCTCTTGGATAAAATTCCGACAGGACTTCATGGCGATGAAGCTTGGGGCGGGATCTGGGCTCGCCAAATCATAAGCCACAATGATTTACCCATCTTCACAGGGGATGCGCTTGGCAATGTCACAGGACCTTCATATATAATTGCCCTATTCTTTCATTTATTTGGAGAGTCTGTATTCATACTTCGCCTACCAATTGCTTTCATGGGTGCTCTTAGCATTCCTCTTTTTTATCTTTTTCTTCGGCTTTTTTTCAAACAATTTTCCTCATTTGTGACATCATGCGCACTGTGCTTTTCTCTCATGCACATTCATTACTCGCGAACTGCTTTTTTTCTCATCACGACTCTTGTTTTTCAGATTTCCTCGCTTATCTTTTTATTTTGGGGCACTCGGCGTAAAAATTATTGGCATATTGGATTTGCCGCCATATTTGCCGGGATTGGAATGTATACATACAATTCCTTCGTGCTATACCCGGCAACTGTCGCCCTTTTCCTTGTGCTTCGTGTATTCGCAAGCCGATTTAACAAATCCAGCATTTATGCCTTTTTACTTTTTATCTTTGTTTTTATTCTTACAGGGAGTGGACTATTTAAATTGATTTATGAAAAGCCTGATTTCTATTTGGGCCATTTCAAGATCTATTCTATCGCCAACTACAAACCAATTCGCGATGAAGCCGACAATTTAAAAAAGCTGCGGGGTGTAGCCGCAAATGGACTTACTAAGATAAGCACTTTTTTCGTAGGTCACCAACTTGATTTTGCAGATGGATATGGGAAGTATAGAAGTTTCAATATTGCCTATCTTGTATTTTTTGCACTTGGTCTTTTTGTTGTGATAAAAAAGCGGAATGAAGAATTCTTGTTAGTTGTAGGCTCTCTTTTTCTAATTATTCTAAGTTCATTTTTAACGGTAGAGGGAACATATAGGCGAATCATACTCGCTCTTCCCTATCTCTATTTTCTCATGGCCGCTTTCATATCCTTAGCATTTCAAAAATCCAAAAATCGCCTCCTTGTAATAAGTATTGTCTCGATAGTAATAATCTGTTCAGCAATTAATCTTTACACTTATTTTGTGATGTTTGCAGGTGATATAGAAGCCAAATGGGTATTCGCAGATGATCTTACGCAAACTGCAGAATCCATGCAAAAATATAATTCCTCTACTGAATTTTTATTCTTTTCTTCCAGATGGAGCTGTAATTATGAGACAGTTCGCTTTATTGCACCAGATATTACATGCTACGACCGAGCGCATGAGTTTGGTACATATAGTCTCCAAAAATCGCCTCATAAAAGTACGGCATTCGTACTTATTGGAAATTATATGTCAAAAATTGACGAGATCAAGAAAATGTATCCACAGGGAGCAGAAGAAGAAGTTTATAACAGTGACCAATCAGTTGCACGTATATATTATCTCTCTCGTTGAAAACTACATAAATCTCTTGAAAACACCCAGTATCCCATGATTCCAACCTACAGTATGGGTGACTCCTGGAGTACGTGATTTGATCTCATCAAAGTTGTCAAGATACCACTGATAAGATCTGATAAGGGCCTGGCTATTTGAATATTTGGGCCTCCATCTCAAAGTCTTAGTCAATTTGTCAATTGACACATATGAGTCTTGATCTGCTGTCTCGTATACCCACTGATAAAGCGGCGAAAGCCTTAGCTTTTCAAGGATAAATAAAGTCTTTTTCACAAGCCACGCGGGCGTCGGAAATATCTTAGATCCGCTTTTTGCGTATTTAAACAATACTCCAAGATCTCGCTCAACAGTATCAAATTGAGCAGCTCCTATATTGAACACATCGTTCACCTGCTTTTTATTTTTGTGGGTCGCAAGAAGATATAAAACCGCACATAAATCTTCAACTTCAAGGAGTTGGTAACGGTTACGACCACGACCTACGACCGGTATACGACGTCCATCCCGAATCCAGTCAAATAAAATCTCAAAAACACCAAGCCGATGTGTACCGACAAATGTCTTCGGCCGAATAATACTTACCGTAAGTCCACGGCTTCGATACTTTGTGCAAAGTGCCTCAGCCGCTATCTTGCTCTCGCCGTAAGGACCAACTCCATACACAGGATCGCTCTCGTATATTGGATGCTTTTTGGGTATACCATACACAGCGGTTGATGAGATGTATATCACACGCGACACTCGATTTGCCACACAAGCCTCCAGCACATTTTTTGTACCTTTAATATTAGTGCTATATATCTCTTTTGCGCTCCATAGGGGTAAAGCTGCGGCTGCATGGATCACAACTTCAACATTCTTTAGACTTTTTGTGAATTTTGCCTTATCTCTTATATCGACTGCAAGACTTACAGTTTTCTTAGGATACTCTTTGAGGTTAGGGGACATAATGTCAGCGATCACGACGTCCCAATTTTTTCGACTAAAATAGCGTGCGCAGTGCAAACCCAAAAAACCCGCACCACCTGTAATAAGTACTTTTTTTGGCACAAGAAATATCATATACTAAGAGCTTCACTTTTACCAGTGATACACTATAATTAACCTTTTATATGGCCCAAATGCGCAAATTAAGAGTAGGATTCGACCTTGATGGCGTAATCCTCTACAATCCAGCGCGTATTCTACGACCAGTACTCCACCCTCTCCTCACCCGTAGCTTTGGGAAAAAGAATCTTCATTTTTATAAACCTCAAAACAAACTCTCACGCTTTTTTTGGAAGCTTGCTCACAAATCAAGCCTTTTCCCGGCTCGTGGATTTACACAACTCTGCCGACTAATCGAACATGGCGATATTGAAGCATACATCATAAGCGGAAGATATCGCATGCTTGAAGACGACTTCACATCATGGACTAAAAAGCTCAATAGTCACAACTCTTTCTCAGGAATATTTTTTGATAAGGACGATTTTGAGCCGCACGTATTTAAAAGAAAAATGATCAACCAGCTCAAGCTGGACGTATTTGTCGAAGACAACTGGGATATTGTGCAGTCACTTCAAGATATGGCTGAAAAAAATATAGAAATACTATGGATATCTAATGTACTTGACTCTGCAATTGGATATCACCGCAAATTCTTTAGTCTTAAGGCTGTCGTCGAATACCTAAAAACAAAGGTGAAGTAGTATTTTGCGAATTATGTCTGTGGAGTTTTTTCAACTTTTCTGAGAACTTGTTTGAGATCTCGACCTGATTCCTCCCGTATTTTTGGCACACCACGTGTTGGAATAAATGAAGCGATTACACGAAATAATTTCCCTTGCTTCTCTTCAGCAACAAGCAGTCGAATTTTCTCGACACCAGGCAACTTTTTTAATCCCCGCGTAAATTTGTGCAAGAATCGTGCGACAATCTGGTGACTCTGATTCGTGAGACCTGATTCAATAAGCTCAATCTCGCGAGCTCGGACTGGTTTGACCAGAAGCCCCAATAGGTCTGTTGTGGTCACGATACCAATAGGCCGCGACTGATTATCCACAACCACAATGCTTCCAATCTCATGCTCAAGTATTGAGTCAAGGGCATCAAGAAGCGGCTTATCTCCACTCAATTTAACAACATTTTTTTGCATGAAATTTTTGACCTTCTGAAAAGATAACTTCGTCTTTGTGCCAACTCGATCGCCCTTATGTTCACGAGAACGAGGTTGAACAAGAAAATTGATAAGATGATAATACGTCAACACTCCCTGAACTTTCTGACCATCTCCAACAACAATAATTTTTGAGTGTTTGAATTTTTTGAAAATTGATAATGCACGGGACACCGGATCTTCCATATTGACAATGAGTAGCTCACCCGTCTTATGCGCAATAAGTGCACCGAGTGTAATTCTGTACTCCTTAGCATCTCGCAGCTGAGACAGCATATTGCGAGCTGATATAATCCCAGAAAATGAATTGTTCGAATCGAATATCGGCAAGTAATGTACGCGTGAGGATATCATAAGTGAGGCAACGCGAGATACTGGATCTTGAATCCTTAGCCTTGGCGGATGAAATAGGATATGACCAACCTTGGTATTTCCAGGGTGCGAACTCTTGATGAGCGCATGATATGGATTTATGACACCAACATATTCACCTTTTTTGGTAAACACAAATGCCGCATCATGAGATGATGCGAGACTCGAGATAGCTGACTTAAGCGTAGTATCTGGGCTAATTTTGATTATATTTTTAGTCTTAAGAGTGTTTAGTAGCCTCATACAGTAATGTAAATATCGGTCTCGTTTTATATATTGTGCTATTTAATTGTTCGCACAAACTCCAGCACACTTGCCACTCCCCATCCAGTTGCCCCGCCGGACAGTATTCCCCCGACTGCACCTTTATGAAAAGAGGGTCCTGCAATATCAACGTGAATCCACTTCGCGTGACTTACAAATTCTTTTAGAAATACAGCTGCTGTGATTGCTCCACCATAGCCTGCTTTTGAAATATTTTTGAGATCTGCTATATCGCTTTTCATAAGTTTTGTATATGGCTTGTAGAGTGGCAAAGGCCACACATGATCACCCTCCTGATTAGCCACGTCTTGATAATTTTTGACAAGTGCGCTATCTGTGCCAAAAAGCCCAGCCAAGTCTGTGCCAAGTGCCACCATACAGGCTCCGGTAAGTGTAGCCAGATCTATCATAATGTCTGGCTTAATATGCGCCTCAGCATATGAAAGTGCATCAGCAAGTGCGAGTCGGCCTTCCGCATCGGTATTGAGGACTTCGATTGTCTTTCCGTTCATGGCCCGGACAATATCTCCTGGTTTCTGTGCATTAGTAAAAGGCATATTCTCGCATGCGGGTAAGATGCCATATATCTCAATATCTGAAAAAGACTGTGCGACTTTGTCGTCCAACTGTGAAAGTGTAGAAAATACTCCAAGCACAGCTGCACCACCGGCCATATCAAGCTTCATATCCTCCATTGCAGATGCTGGCTTGAGGGAAAGTCCGCCAGAATCAAAGGTGATAGATTTGCCGATTACACATATAGTTTTTTTTGGCTTTGCCGATCCTTTGTAGTGAAGTATGATGAATTGGGGCTCCTTATCGCTACCGCGTGCAACCCCCAAATATGCCTCCATACCAAGTTTTTCACACTCAGCCCGACCAAGTATCTGCACACTTACAGATCCTTTGGAGTTTTTGACAATATCTCGTGCTACTTTTACCAGGTCATTGGGAGTTTTTGCAGATGCTGGCTCATTCACCAAATCGCGAGCAAGGACTACACCGTCTGCAACAAGCAGACCATACTTTGTCCCCGCTTCAAAATCCAGGGCATTTATTTTTTCTCCTACAACCTCAGCCTCTTTAACCTGGCTATATTTAGCTTTGTCTTTTGCAGCTTTATACTTATCAAAGTAATAATTACCCAAAGTGAGTCCCTCAGCGATTATTTTTCCTAAAATAAAATCACCCAATCCAGTCTTCTGAAAAGCTACTCCAAGTGCCTCAATCTTGCTCATTCCAGCACTCCGCACGGCATTTGCAATCTCATTTTTAAGAGTCAGTGATTTGAATTTCTCTTTCGCACCTAAGCCCGCAATATAGATAGCCTCGTACCCCGCACAGTTTTCAAAGCTGACCTTTTGTCCTTTTTTACCTTTAAATTCCCGCTTTTTAAGTTTGGCAAATATATACCCCTGAGCTTTTTTATCAATTTCTTTAAGAATAGTGTCTTTTTCCACATCTCCTTCATACACCAAATACAAAAGGGCTGGAGTTGTGGGGAGTTTTGAACCCGTAAGGAGTCGAATCGCCATAGCCATGTGATTGAGATTATACTCTCATAACTCCCGATGAGTCAAGCCTTTCCACAATGAAGCAAAATACACCCATATGTTATAATTTTGAAGCCATCAATAAAAGCCGCGGTGCTGGAATGGTATACAGGCTGGTCTCAAAAACCAGTGGGATTTACTCCCATGAGAGTTCGAGTCTCTCCCGCGGCACACTTCGATGAGCTTGCGCTTACTCAGTGCAAGCAATTTGAGGTTAATGACACGAGTGGGAGATGAGAAGTTTATGGTGAGTTCACCGAACCAAGTCTCTCCCGCGGCACTTTTTTCCTTTTCAAATGATAATTGCCATTGCCATATTTGCGTTTCTTTTAACTATTTCTATTTTCTTTCTCTCTCGCTCCCTCTCTCCGGTTCCCTACTTCCCGTCAAACAAACAGGATATACCGACAATAGTACGTACAATGGGTCTTAAAAATGCTCAGACACTCGTGGATCTTGGGGCAGGTGACGGAATTGTCATATTCCACGCAGCACACACAACCTACATAAAAAAGCTCTCGACTCAGTTTTTGGCCGTTGAGATCAACCCAATACTTGTATTTATCATGCATGTTCGTCGGCTTCTTCATCCCAACCGGGCAAATATCACTATTCTCTGGGCAGATGCTTTGAAAGTCGATCTAAGAATCTATATTCGCACCAATGACGCAGTAATTGTCTATATGTATATGTCGCCAGTTTTTCTTGCCAAATTAGTCAACAAAGCAATCCCAAGACTTAAACCTCAGACTATAGTCTCCTACTTCTACCAGCTTGACGATCTTAAGCTCAAAAAACACATATCCGGAATCCACAATATATACATATATACTACGAAAGACTTGACTTGAACTATCCCCAATGACTTTTAGGATTGTCTCAGCGACCACTATACTATTTTGCTCCAATGAGATTATTAGGAGTAATTCGATAAGGTTTTACTCATATTTTTTGTATTTCAAACTTCTTGAGATCAAATATCACATCCTTGCGCTCCACGACTATTCTCCACCCTTTATCCCGCGCGCAAATCACCAGATCTTTGTTCGGATTAAAGGCAATTGGGTGACCGACCGCTGACAAGAGCGGAATGTCTGACTCAGTATCCCCCACTGCCACTGAATTTTTCAGATCAAATTCTCCTGTGTAGCCTTTAAGGAATTTTTCCAGAACTTTACTTTTATCCATTGCGGGATCAGGATCAAGCATGTGTCCTGTAAACTTACCATCTTTGACTTCATAGACCACTCCGAAATACGCGTCAAACCCAAAATACTTGGCAAAATCCTCAACAATATAGTTGGGTGATCCTGAAATGGCAAGTAAAAAGTACCCTTCTTTTTTTAGTTTTCCGATAAGATCTTTGGTGAATCTATAGACTCTATCCTTCTTGCGACTAAGCACAGCGCGAGCAATCTTCTTCACCTCAGCTTCTGAGCAACCCTTAAGGTACGTGTAGTAAATTCTGATTACCGTCTCAAGATATACCGAGTAGTGAATTTTGCGCTCAAGCCATAATAGATAGCTTGCCAAAAGCTCATCGTATGCATGCTTGGGAAAAATATCCACTCGGATAAATTCAACTACAATTTCTATAAACAGGCTCCATCGATATACAGTTCCGTCGATATCAAAGATAGCAAGCGGTTGTCTTTTACTCATACTCTATATACTTTTTAGAAATTTAATAAGGCTTTTGAACTCGGCCAGTGTATGCTGGGGATAATTGGCAATTCTAATTTGACTTACCTTATTCATGCCATACCCGCCTCCCAGAATAAACCCATATGTCTTGGCTTTTTTTATGATCTTCTGAGCTTCATTGTTTGTCTCAACGACGATTAGAGTCGGCGATCGAAGCGCACGAGCGTGCACAAAGGGAGTAAATCTGCGGCTTGTATCCAAGAAGTCATACATAAGCGCTGCCTTAACATCTGTCTCTTTCTTAATTCTTGAGATTCCTTTTTTAATCATGTCACCAGCGACTCGACCAAGAAGATAGATATTGAGCACATTGGGAGTCTCGGGAGTCTGGCGACGATCAGCAAGCGCCATCATCTTGGGAAAGCTATGATAGGATCCGATAGATATCCCAGAATCTTTGAGGGCTTGGGACTTAGCGAGTGCTCGATCACTTAGAATAACTACACCCAGTCCAGCTGGAAGCCCAAAACCTTTTTGGACAGAAAATATGACGTAGTCTAAGTAACGAAAATCAAGCGAACCATATGGAACAGACGAAACAACATCGATGGCAACAAGTGCATGTTTATTCGCTTTTGCAAGCTTATATATGTCATCCAATGGAGTCATTACCCCAGTTGCACTCTCATTGTGAGTCAGGCCTATCAACTCTATATCTGACTCAACATGTAAAGTATTAAGCGCAAACCCTTCTCCCCATGCGGCCTCGTGCTTTACAGGCTTTTTTTTGTATTGAAGAGCCATATCGTAGAAACGCTTAGAAAAAGCTCCATTTACCAGATGGAGGCTTTTTCGGCCTACACTATTTTGGATCACCCGCTCGAGTCCCTCATTGCCGGACGCAAGAAATAGAATATGATGAGTTTTTGGGATATTAAGAAGTGTTCGAAGAGCTGCTTCGGTCTTAGCGTAGATCTTCTCAAACTCACGGCCTCGATGTGAGATGGATGGGATATTTTTTTGAAGCGCATCAGCCATGTACCCTTTTACCTTTGGATTCAGCTTGCTCGGGCCTGGAGTAAAAAAAATTGGTGCTTTTGCTTTAGTTTGTGGCATATCTATATAAATATTTTTCCAGGATTTAGGATTCCTTTCGGATCAAGTACTTTTTTTATCTCTTTCATAAGACCAACACTTGTGGGATGCTCAAGAAGCAAATACGGTCGCCGACCAATCCCAATTCCATGCTCGCCGGTTGATGTGCCACCGAGCGACAATGCGTGTACGATTACCTCGTGGTTCACACCTTCTGCTTTTTTATAAGAATTGCCATCTCCTTTTTTATACATATACCAAATGTGGATATTGCCATCTCCTGCATGGCCAAAGGCGACATATTGTACTTTATTTTTTGCGCATACTTTTTTGTTAAAACTTAGAAGACTGGCTAACTTTGATACGGGCACTGCACAATCACCTGGGACAATATTGTAATTAGTGTGTAAAGCAAACAATGCTGGTCTGACTGCGCGTCTAAATTCCCATACAGAATCAGAATCTGTGGCAACCTGTACGTCAATTGCCTTTTGATTCCGACACAAAGCCTCAAGTAAGAGAATACACTTCTGAATTAATTCCTTTGGCTCATGAAGCTCAATAAGAAGCGCTGGATTGTTGGATAATCCGATACTACGCACCTTATTCGCCATAGTGATGTATCGACGATCCATATATTCACAGGCTACAGGATTTATGTCAGACTTGCCTATAGCTAAAGCCGACAAACAGGCTGCGGTGTCATTTTTGAATGTTGCTATTATGATGGCTTTTGCCTCAGGAATTGGCTTTACTTTTAATATAGCTTTCGTAATAATCCCCAAGGTCCCCTCTGAACCAATAAAAAGACTTTTCAGATCATATCCTGCGACTGACTTAATAGATCGACTACCAACCTCAATGATACGACCATCGGCCAGCACGACTTCAATTTTCATGACCTGATCCCCCACAACTCCATATCCCACAGCATACATCCCACCTGCATTATTGGCAATCATTCCTCCGATTGTGGCAACATTGGCACTTGCTGGAAAAGCCGGGAAAAATAATCCCTTCTTCTCAAGCTTTTTATTAAGCGTATCTCCCAAAATACCAGGCTGCACCTCAACTTGTAAATCGTCAGGTGATATGTCGAGTACTTTATTCATATAAGTCATATTGAGAATCATCCCCCCTTTTGATGGGATAGGATTACCCTCAAGGCTCGATCCTCCACCCCATGCAACGACTGGAATATTTAATTTATAGGCTAAAGCGCATAGTGCACTTACATGCTTTGTGTTTTGTGGCCAGACCACTAAATCTGGGCTGTGTCCACTTATATGAGACGCATCTTTGGAGTGAGATACAAGAATATCAGCCTCAAATGAGACATTTTTTACCCCGACAATGTCTTGAATTTGCTTAAGAATTTTAGGTTTTACCATATCAATACAATACTCTAAACTTTATCGTCTCGGGTATGTTCTTGAGTTCTTGAATAATCTTTTTATTATATGACACTCCAACATCAGTAATTACATATCCTATGTTTTCATTAGTCTTAAGATATTGGCCTTCAATGTTCATATTGCTCTTACCAAGTAGTTCGTTAATCTTCGCAAGTACTCCTGGCTCATTTTTATGAATATGGATAAAGCGATGTACCCCTCGAACTTGTGGCAGGGCAAGGTGTGGGAAATTCACCGAAAGTGTTGTATCTCCAGTATTAATAAAGTCGATAAGCTTACGGGTCACAAATGCACCTATATGAGCTTGCGCCTCAGCAGTCGAACCTGCAATGTGCGGCGTAAGTATGACATTGGGCAGGCCAGCAAGGGCACTTTTGTATCGAGCGCGCCTCTTTTTGGGCTCTGACGGATGTACATCCACAGCCGCGCCTCTCACTTTCCCACTATCAATTGCAGCAGCCAATGCATCAATATCAACAACAAATCCTCGGCTTGAGTTGAGAAAAAATACAGAGTCCCGCATAGCCGCAAACTCACGAACGCCAATAAGATTGCGATTTGCGGCTCGTCCATCAACATGCACGCTGACTACGTCTGAGATCTTCAAAAGCGCGAGTAAACTTTTGACTGGTCGAGCATTGCCAAGAGGAAGCTTATCCTCAATGTCATAAAAATATACATCCATGCCCATATTTTGGGCAAGAATCGAAAGTTGGGATCCGATATTTCCATATCCGACTATGCCCAGTGTCTTTCCACGAAGTTCAATCGCGCCATCTGCACTTTTTTCCCATATCCCCCTGTGCATATTCTGCGACTTATCAAATACGCGCCGGGCAAGCATAATCATCTCACCAAGGGTAAGCTCCACCACTGAGCGAGTATTGCTATATGGGGCATTGAAGCAGACAGTACCTGCGCGTGCCGCCTCTGTAAGATCAATTTGATTCGTACCAATACAATAGGCTCCGACAGCATGAAGACGCTTTGCACTTTTCAGTACTTTTGCGCTCACCTGCGATTGTGATCTGATTCCAAGAATCGACACGTTCTCAATCGATTGCAAAAGCTCACTCTCAGACAGTGCCTGAGTATGTCTGACTACTTTGTATCCTTCTTGCTCAAAGCTTGAGACTGCATCCGGATGGATTCCTTCAAGAAGAAGTACCTGAATTTGATTTTTGGGATACGATTGAGCGCGTGGCAGATGAAGCTTGTACAAAAATTCATCCAAGCTCCCGACTACCCAATCGGCGTGATGCACTACATTTGCACGGTGCACATTCTCAACAAATGCGACAAATGTACTTGCCGCTCCCATCTTTTTTACTTCGTAGTCAGTGTATCCCTCACCAATCATATACACATGCCCACTGAGCTTTAGCTTTTTTAAGGCACTCGCTTTTCCACCAGCTTTTGAGAGCGGGTTTTTGGTATCAAATCCGACAATCTGTCCTTTTTTATCCCAAACAAAAGAATTTGCAAGAATATGCGACTTATCAATCCCAAAACGAGCTGCGATCGGCTCAATATATTCACCAAATCCACCAGACAATATAAAAATCCTGTCTCGATTTTTTTTGAAGAAAGCTCGATTTCGAAGTATTGAAGGCGTGATTGATTTCTTGAGTACTTTGACAAGCTTTTCAATATCAGCGCTTGAGATAGACAAGAGCGCAAATCTTTTTTTCAAAGCTGCGTCAAATAAGAGCGTGCCCTCCATGGCACTTTTTGTGATCCCCTCAAAAATAGCCATCTTCTTCTCTTTTTCTGGATCTTGAGACAAGACAATCTTTGCCAGCTCGTCGAATCCCTCGCAACTGACAAATGTACTATCGAAATCGAATATATAGTATGCGTCCTTGTTCATAGCATTAAGGGGCTAAAATCCCAGTGTATCGATTATACGATATTGAAGCTCAAAATTAAGGTCTTTAGACTATCTTTTAGATAAATCTACTGAGAGTTAAAAAAGTTCGCAGTTTTCAAGTAAAAAAAGAATTATTATGGTGCTAATTATTAGCCCCAAGCTTACTTATTGATATTAGGGATTCGTACTCTTGCTTTGTCTCGTACTCCCATGCCGTATGGTATTCGTTTTCATGTGATGCTGGATGTGTGATAAGTTCAGCAATTTCTCCTTTTTTTCGTTTTTTCAACTCAGACTCAATGATCCCCTTATTCAGATGACCTTGATTATCAACTCCATACACTGCAGCAGGATATGTAATCTCAAGTTTTCTGTCTTTTATTTTCTGAATAAGCACCTTGCTTAGAGCTTTATATATGTATCCTTTAAACCCCGATGCATTAAGTATTACGCGAATATATTCAATATCGTGTTCAACTGCAATATCAAGGATCACATCGTGAAGCTGAGGCAGAAGATGAATATGGCCATGAGAGTTGAGAAATGTGATATTTAATCCCGCCTGCTTCACCCTGGCAATCTGCGCACTCCACTCAGCTCGTATCTCATTCGCACTCAGTGCCCCAAACATCACGCCTGTGGCAACTGCGGTATGTCGCCCCCCAATAAATCCGCCTTTTTTGTTTATAAGGCTGCTCACGTGGGAGGCGTGAAGTATTGGCCTACCATCTGTCAGATTCAGATGTACTCCCACCTCAAGTCTCGGCGTCTTTTTTAAGGCGCTCACTGACTCTTTAAAGTATTCGGTACCGACAATAATAGATGTACGATTCACAACACCCTTATTATGCAGCTTCAAAATTCCCTCATTGATCGCAGGATGAAGTCCAAAATCGTCAGCTGTGACGTAGAGAGTAGATTTCATGAGATTTATAAGTGTAGCAAAGATATCAACGGCTTAGCAAGAGACCGATACGTCGGAGATTGAAGGATCGAAATATAGCGACTATATAAGGCGTTGGATTTAGTTTGATGAGCCGACTCGTAATTGGCGCGAAGTAAAATGCACCCATCTCACGAATGATTCCAAGTATGGTATTAATACCAGACAGTGTTGACTGTCCGTACTCACGGGGGTAATAGTCTGTTCCTATCTGACAGATAAACATACCGCGTCTATTCATCTTAATAAGCATTTCAGCGTCTATAAAAGAACCAGTTGAGTAAAGAGCGATCTGCTTTAGGGCATCACGCTTGATGAGCTTGAAAGAAAAGTTCACATCCTGTACTTTGAGACCAAAGAGTATGCGAATAATAAGATTATATACATAAGAATATACAATTCGTAAGAAACCTTCGCTGGTTCTGTCATGTCGAAATCCAGTCACGATATCTGCCCCATGAGTACGCATCACACGTAGTCCCTTCTCAAGATCCCAAAAATCAAAAGGCATATCCGCATCGACATAGAAAATCACATCACACCTGGCCCTTGCAAATCCAGCTCGGAGTGTGGCCCCCAGACCCATGTTGCGTCTGTTATTTACTACTGTGAGATGTGGCCTTGATTTTTGTAGCTCTTGAAGAATTGAAGCCGTGGTATCGGTGCTTTTATCATTTACGACTATGATCTCAAAGTCAGAGACAATGCTCGAAAGCACCTTTTCAAGTGACCGTACTGTGCGCACTACATACTCTTCTTCATTGTAAGCCGGCACCACCACAGAGACAGAAAGATTATTATATAACATATAGATTTATTTATTATATCCTCACAAAAGGAAATAATAGATTCTATAGTATACTATAGGGCTCAATGTTATTCAAGAGAAGAGCTATATCTTTTGGAGTTGATCTATCGCGTAGTAAGAGACGATTGATGTCGCAACAATTACATTGAGCGATGTGTTGATTCCATACATCGGAATCTCAGCAATATAGTCACACAGATCGAGTGTCTCTTTCTTGACACCGCTTGTCTCATTACCAACAATGAGGGCAAGTGGCGAGCTGTACTGTATCTCCCTATAATCTTTTGCTCGACTATCCTGCTCAACTCCAATAACCTGTATTGCATTTTTTGTCTTCAATCTCAACTCGGAAATCGCATCACTCGCCACCTTCCGATATTCCCACGGCACTACCTTGTATGTGCCTACAGATGCTTTCTTGATTTTATGATTTGGCGGTACTTCACAGTCTCCACATAGGTATATTGTAGTTGCGGCCATAGCGTCGGCCAGTCGGAAGAGTCCGCCGATATTATATGTATCATACACATCCTCAAGGAGGATAAAGATTGGTGCACGAGATATTGATTTAGACTTTTGTATAGCCATGTCCTCGTCAACATCCCGCAGCTCTTTCGCTGTCAACTTCATAATATATTATACCTTATAAAGGAATATTGTATTATTGAGTCCTATAGTTGACATTTAATATACCCTGTAGTATAATACCGTCTATATGAGAAATGCGCTTGTGTATGCGTCGCTTGTCTTCTTGTTTCTTATTGCAGTCGTAAGTACTGCATACGGATCATATGGCCAATATGGAGAACCTACTCCATCGAAAGCTATCCTTATCGACAAACTTGTCGCTAAGCCATCTGGTGAGAAAGGTGGAGGCAATAGTCAGGACTACGTTGACAATCTTGCACCAGCAGATCCAAGATTTGCAGCAGATCAAGATGTATTCTTTAAGCTTGTTGTCAAAAATACCTCTGAAGTCGAACTTGCAGACGTTGTGGTGACAGACTCTGTTCCCGACTTTTTAGTACCAGTCGCTCATCCCGGAAGCTATGACTCAGACAGTCGCAAGATTACCTTCAATGCTGGTGATTTTGCTATTGATGAGGAAAAGACATATATTCTCGAGATGAAATTTGTAGGCGAAGGCGATCTACCAGATGACCACAGTATCACCTGTGTAGTAAACGAAGCCAAGGCAGAAGCCGATGATGTGTCAGACGAAGATACCTCCCAGGTATGTGTCGAAAAGCAGGTCGAAAACGAAGAAACAACTTCAGAAACCACAACTATTGAGACTATACCATCGACAGGTCCTGAATTCATGGGACTCATTGTCGCAGCCGAGATTACCCTACTTGGCGCAGGACTGTATATTCGAAAAAAAGCATAAATCAATTCAATTGAACTTTTTTTAAAGGAGGTGAAAATAATATATGAGAGCAGAATTAATAAGAGGAATAGCATTAACAGCCATAATTGCAGGAGGAGCAACAGCCTGTGATAATCCGTTTACAGATGATGCGCCAGAAACTGTCACAGTAGAAAACGCTTCTCAAACTCAATCAACAGTTACAACAGCCGTAGCACCTACGACAACAACAGAAGCGCCAGCAGATGAAGAAGTATGTGAACCAGGTACTCAACTTGCATTTACTCCCCTTGAACAAGAAACAGGAACATTTGTTAATAAGATAGCCGAACACCTTGAACCAATTGGTGATGATAACTTCGTTATTTTTGATGGTGATCTCCCGCCAACTCCAGATGATAGAAATGTCATTCGAGTTTATCAGGCAGATCCAACCACTAATATTGCAGTTCGTCATCTCGATTATTTGCAAGGAACTTTTTGGAGTGCAAATTGCCCAAGCGTAAGAGCTGCAGTCAATACAGCAGTTGATGCTGCATTGCATGCAAACAGCGCAACAGGTAATCCACAACAAGTAGTCGGACCAGATGGTCACGTAGTTATGCAATTGCCACGATAAACAAGACTATTTATGACTTATAAAGAATACAACAAGCCTCAGATGATCAAGTAAGCAATTACTTGTCATTTGGGGCTTAAGCTTATATCGAGTATTTTCGGTACTTAACTACAAAAAAATAAATATTATGAAAATCGTCAATGGATTCAATCACGCAGACTCCCTACTGGTCATCACCAGCTATCCTGATCCAACAACAGGCATAAAGGGCCTCAATGCCGTAGCTTGGCATGCAAGAAAGACACTACTCTCGCTTGCAAAGGAGCGAAAAATCCACGTATTGGCTGAGCGTATTGGTAGGCGCCGCGAATTGCGAGATGGCCCCCATGGCAATATAAAGGTATCCCGCCTTTGGAATCGTCGAAACCCACTTAGTTTGCTACTTATCCTCTACTTCGCTCTTATCAGTCACAAAGTACGACAGGTGCTTATACAGTTTGAGTTCAATACATATGGTGGGAATCTTGCCGTACTCATTTTTCCATTACTTTTGACCTTGCTGAAGCTATCGGGCAAGTCTATAACAATGGAGATTCATGAAGTCGTGACTGATATATCCCCACTAAGCAGCCATATTAATGTAAAAAATCCACTCATGCTCCGCATAATAAATACAGGCCTCGCCTACTTTTACAGAGCAGTAGGTGCAAATGTGCAGTCTATTGTGGTATTTGAAAATGAGCTCAAAGAAAGACTCGCTCGATATGTAGATGCAGACAAAATAGAGGTCATACCTCTATCAACGACCCCAAAGAGGCTGCCCGCAAAGATCACAGCCCGCGCACGACTCGATCTTCGAGCGCGAGATTTTGTAGTGCTTGTTTTCGGATTTGTGAACTGGTACAAAGGATCTGATTGGATCATAAAAGCCGTGGGATCGACTAAACCAACCCGAGTCAAGCTCGTCATGGCTGGGGGACCAAGCTTCACACTTGGAGGCAAGAGCCACTATGACATTTTTTATAAAAAAATCCAAAAAGATGTCGAAAATTACCCCAACATCACACTCACCGGATTTGTCCAAGATGAGGATGTCAGTACTATCTTTGCAACAGCTGATATAGTTGTTATTCCCTACCGAACATTTATGTCTGCATCTGGCCCGCTCTCACTTGCGCTATCTTTTAAAAAGCCCGTACTTCTTTCGGATCGTCTCAAGGACTATGACAAAAGCCACGATATTCGTATGTCTCGCCAAGCTACTAATATCAGTGAAGCAGACCTCTTCTTCCCACTTTCTAAGCGTTCTTTTCAAGCTCGTATTGAAAAATTAAGAAAAGACAAAAAATACTTGCGTAGTCTAAATCAGTTCTCACTCGCGCTTGCCAAACGCCGACATATCCGTGAGGCAACATACGAATACGAGAGACTACTTCTTCCTTACACCAAAAAATCACTTGCATACTCATAAGCAAATAGAAAATGGTGCGTCTCTCAACTACAATTAATCCAATGGGAGATATAAAGAACAAAATCACAAAACACATATATCCGCTCATACTGTTTGCGGTCACAGCTCTTCTTTTTATCACAAACTACAAGCATGGATATTATTTGTCGGGCTGGGATAATATACAGACAGATCTCTCGCCAGTTCTTGGAATCAAACGCGCATTTTATGGAGTATGGCAAGAATACCAGAGCTTTGGCCTACCGGCCGGACTTGCCCACCCAGCAGACTTGGTGCGCGCGCTGTGGATATGGATTGCTGATCTTTTTCTCCCTCAGCATCTCATTCGTTGGGTCTATCATATCGCGATGCTTGCTATTGGATCAATTGGCATGTATCAGCTGCTTGTTGTGAGTGGATTAACCGTCAAAAAAAAGATATATGCGTTCGTCGGCGGACTTTTTTATCTTCTAAATTTTGCGACAATTCAGATTTTTTATGTACCTTTTGAGGCATTTTCGCATTTTTATGCATTCTTACCCTGGCTTATCATTGCATATCTCACCATACTCAATGGTGAAGCAACCAAACGTAATCTTTTCGCATTCATACTCGTAAATATTCTTGCGTCTCCAGCATGGTATATACAGACTAATTTTGTGGTATATGGACTTACGCTTGGGATAATTACAATCGTCTCTATTGCTTCCAAAAAAAGCATTCGAGACTTACCAAAAGTAATTGCGCTCGGACTATTGATTCTGGCAATTAATGCTTTTTGGATCTTACCTCAATTATATTTCCTTCGTACATCTGGATCTGTCGTCACAGACAACAAGATGAATCAGCTCGCCACAGATGATCTATATTATCAAAATCTTGAAAAAGGAACATTCAAAAATTTTCTGACTATGCAGGGATTTTATGTCGACCTATCTGATATAAAAAATAACCCGCTTTTTGCTCCTTGGAAAGAGTATTTTGGGAATTTGGGAATTATATTTGTCTTATACATTCTAAGTATTACTTCATATATCGGAATTTTTGCAAAATCTCGCTTTAGAGCTCAATTCATAGCACTACTCATACTGTGTGCGCTCGCACTTCTGAATGCAACCCTACCCTTTTCACTAATAAATCAGTTAATTCGGCAGAATAGATTTATTAATGAGATATTCCGTATACCATTCACCAAATTTATCGTCCTATATGCTTTTGTCGTCTCTTATTTCATTGCATATAGTGCCTCGTATATTGGCGTAAAACTAAAAAGGCAGACACTCATAGCGGGTCTTTTTATTGCACTTATTGTGACTCAAGCAGTACCCGCTTTCAAGGGAAACCTATTCGCAACCGATATGAAAGTCAAAATTCCGACAGAGTATAGTGAATTATTTGAATATTTTAAAAGTCAAAATCCAAATAGTCGCATTGCCCTTTTACCAGATCATACTTTTTGGGGTTGGTATTTCACAAGATGGGGATATAATGGATCTGGATTTATCTGGTATGGGATCGAGCAACCTATTGTGTCTCGGACCTTTGATGTCTGGTCTAAAGAAAGTGAAAGCTACTTCTGGCAAATCAAGCAGGCCGTAGATTCCGAGAATATTGACGAACTTACGCAGATTACCAGAAAATATGATATTGACTACTTCGTGCTTGATAAAAGCTTACTTCCTGTAAGTGCCACTCTTCGAGGTATTCAGTACGATCGAATCGTAAAAATGCTATCCCGCATTCCTGGAGCAAGAATTGTAAAAAGTGGAAAATACATCGACATCTACAGCATATCCTCAACCAAGAAAACTCAAGACTTTATCTCAGTCGGCAAAGATCTACCAATCTCCGGCCCGACTCTCTCAATTCAATCGATAGACCCAGCATATGAGAGCTATGGCGAATATTCCAGCTTAGAAAGCCCCAAATCGACCTACGATCGCTACTGGCCATTCGTAAATCTCACCACAGCAACTGAGATTCCCGACAAAACTTGGTCATTGAATGAATATGAGAATGAATTCATACTCTCAAAAAAGTCTGATGTGCTTGTTGCAGACAAGCTTGGATCTGCGCTTATTGCGAGTCGCGAAGCACAAATTTTTCAAGACAACCGAGTCAAAAAATACAAGATCACAGCCAAATTGTCGGTCAAAAATAATCAAATTGAAGTCAAAATACCCAAAGAGCTTGTCAAAAAAATCCCATCCTATCTCACGACGGTAGATAATTGCGGAGCAACAGATATCACACATCCAATAAGTTCCAATGTAGAAGAGGGCGGACTTGCTGTCAGTGTACACTCAGGCGCCATTGCCTGCTTTAGCTACAGTGCGCCAGAGCTTGAACAACGATATGGATATATTATCAAGGTAAAAACCAAAAATATCACAGGCCGTAGACCATATTTTTACATTTTAGATCAAACTCGAGGTCAGAGCTTTCTTGAAGCTCGCCTTATTGATAATGTACATCATTTTATCTTGCCGCCAACTCTTAATTCTGGCCGTGGTTATGCATTTACTTTTCAGCTCAACTCCTATGCAAATCTTCAATCTGAGGACATAATCGATCCAATTGAGATCTATACGTTCCCTTATAAGGTAATTTCGGAGGTCTACTTTGACAAGGGTGGAATTACTCCACTACACGGGACATTTACCAATACCTATGTCGCCAGAAAAAACAACTTATTTAGCTACAGCGTTCAATTGGATATGGTTGACACCAATACCGATCTTATTCTTTATCAATCATACAGTCCAGGGTGGACTGCATATGAAGTAAAGCGCGACTCCTTTATTGCCCACTATCTACCATTTATAACAGGAAAAAAAATCAATACTCATGTTCGAATAAACAACTGGGCCAATGGGTGGAAACTGGAGTCCAATTCTCAAAATCAACACATTGTTATTATATTCTGGCCACAGTACCTTGAATTTGCTGGATTTGGTTTGATTATTATAATTCTTTTGTATACTATATTTATACATGGACGCAGAACCAAGAGCTACTCCATCAGAAGTTGAGGTAGGAATAAATAAACCAACACAAATACTTGGTCTTCCGATTGATGGATTAACCAACATCGCAGCTATTGTAAGCGGGATGTCACATTTGACTAAACTTGGCGTAGTCTCTTCTGAAACAGGCAGGCAGGCTGAGAATGCAGCTCATACATTATC
The DNA here is from genome assembly GCA_964401915.1 of uncultured Gammaproteobacteria bacterium. Classification (GTDB taxonomy): domain Bacteria; phylum Patescibacteriota; class Microgenomatia; order UBA1406; family GWC2-37-13; genus CAZGZD01. The sequence continues at coordinate 37,810 of CAYOAI010000002.1, read as the reverse complement.
TCAACTACCAGGCTTGCTGGATCGACTTGGCGGAATAGTCGATCATGTTGGTGGATTCGAAGATCCTCAAGCGCAATTTGTGTCAGAGGTTGATACTATCGTCGGGCGAGTTTATCAAAATGCAAATAGAGCAGCAGGTAGGGTTGACGCCACAATTTCTCATCCAATTCTTACGAGAAATCATCTTGCCCGCGGCATTCAAGAAACTATGAAGGGGCTTATTGTCGAATCAGGAAGACCAAGTCCAATAGTTCCACTTCTTGCTCCACTGATCAAGTGGACAACCACAGAGGGGCTTCCTAAGGGGCAAGAGTTATATCAACTACCTTCAATTGGAACATTGGAGGTGGCGGGCCCAGATATCATGGAGGCACTCCAATCAATCCTTCCACCTGACGAGGAAAGAGAAATGGCACAACGAAATTGGAGAGGTCCGAGACACATAAGAACAACACTTGCTGGTATATATGCTGGTTCAGAAATTGAGGATTTTAGGAAGTTAACACCTAATTTAGTAAAAGGAATTCGTGATACTCTACCTAAGAATGGACCTGCATTTCAGGCCAATTTTAGTCAATTCAGAAGAGCAGCATTTCAAAGTAGATAGCTACAGAAGTTAATGTCCAGGGCCTGGTCCTGACATTTGCTCAAAAAGCTGCTGTCCAATCTCTTTGGTTCTCGCTTTATTTTGCCGTCTTACTCTGCGTGCAGCATGGCCAAGTGCCCACTTCTGCCTGCGTAGATAGAATGGAATCTTCATAAGGCCAAATATTCCGACTCCAACAGCCTTAATATTTTTTTCGTAGATAACATTCCCCTCAATGTCTTTCGCCTGAACCTTTTTACCTTCGGTCGTATAGGCCGTACCAGATCTTTTATTGTATCCAGCAACATGAGTGTCATACATTACTACTCTTGGTTCAGACTCTTCGACGTGTAATTCTTTATTTGCCATATTTGAATAGAAAATACTATTGGTTGTGAGTAATATAGTACATTAAGTACAAAAAGTCAATACTATATACAATTGAAGTTATTCTTTGGCTTTTCTCTTCCTATCCTTGATATTTTTAAGTGCACTGGCGAGGATCGCGGAGACAAAAGTCACGAGTACTGGCGACTGCTTCCCCACCCACCCACTTGCGCGGGATACCGCATCGAATCCGTCCTTGAAGCGATTTACCTGCCGCTTAAATCTTAGATAATACGCAATAAAGACCCACAAGATAGCGAAGACAATAACAATCGATATTGTGAAGTAGACAATGCCAAGTATGAGAAAGGTATTCTGAACATCCATAACGTATATTTTAGTAGCTTACTTTTTCTTTGTGGCTTTCTTTGCTACTGAGACTACTCGCTTAGCGTCAGCTTGAAGTTGCTTTTTAAGTTTGATGAGCGCAGCTTGTGTATATTTTGCGTCTTTTTTGAAGGTAGAAACAACATCTGCTACTATTTTTTCATAATTATCTCGTTTTATTGTGCCAGTACCTTTTTTAAACTCTTTGACCCGAGCGTCAACGTCACTTTTAGCCTTTTTATATAAATCTTTAGCATCGACAGATACTTTAGATGTGAGTTTTTTGATGTCGCGCTTTATCTCTCCACTTTTTACTTTTTTCTCAAGGCTTTTAGCTGTCTTTTTGATAGCTTCTCGTGTACTCTTACCTGTCTTGGGGGCAAAAAGTATACCAGCTATCGCACCTGCTGCTGCGCCAAGTGCTACGCCCAGTCCCAATCCTGATTTTTTCTTTGCCATATCTATACTCTATACAAAAAAACTGGTTCTGTCAACCTTATTGTGTGATTTTCGAATTCTGCATCACCCACACTTTCACATATATCGCCCAGAAGCGGATGGAGGAAAATAGTGCGAATACAAATCCAGGGAATCCATCCACATACCCGCCGTGTCTGAAATATGCCTTAAAAAACCAATGAATAGGCTTAATCGCGAAGTAAATGAAGCCATTGGGCTTTGTGCCCTTTTCAACCAAAAGTGCGGCCTCACTCGTGGTATAGCGATCCCAACGAAGTAGATATCGAGAAAAATCTGGATCCGCATAGTGCAGTATATCGCTTGAGAGATGCCCCACTTCGCCCTTCACCTCCACATTCTCATGCACATCACGACATGGGAAGTGCGCCACTCCGCGCCTGTAGAGCCGGATTGTATAGTCTGGATACTGCCCACCCTTGCTAAGAAATCTATTGAGGAATAAATTCCGTCGTGGAATCCAATAGGCTACAGCATCTCCTTCTTTATATTCACCTATTATCTTCTGAATTTCAGCGCTTAGCTCATCGGTCAGCGCCTCGTCGGCATCAAGCTGCAAGATCCACTCGCCGCGCGCTGCATCTATGGCTTTTTGCTTGTTAATATGGAACATCGCCGGATTATCTGTGCGGATGACCTTCACCTTTGACCCATAACCTTCAGCAACTTTGATCGTATTATCCTCAGATTCCCCGTCAACAATAATCACCTCATCTACAATATCGAGGGTGGGGTCAAGCGGATAATGCAAGTTTTTTTCTTCGTTGTGGACGGCAATACAGAGCGTAAGCTTCATGTGAATAGTATAGCAGCAATCGAGATAGTTCTAAAGATGTCCCTGCTGCTGAGTATTAGTACCGGTTGGAGATATAGAAGGTGTCCCTGTGCCAGCTGCTGGCGTTGCTTCGGAGACAGTGATATCGAGCTTATTTGAATCAGGAGATGGCTTTGCACAACTCATACCTTTGAGCCACACCTTGTAGTTGTGACCAGCTTCAAATCCTGCATATGTTGTTTGCTTCATTCCTGCTACCCCAACTTGCGCTTGAGTAATCCGGCTACCATCTACACGCCTATTCAAACCCTTACCATCTGGTACTAAGCACTTGTCACCAGCATTAAGATCATTACAGCTCCCGCTCCATGGATTGGCTTTGTCGTCTATAAATATGATTGCTCCGTCCTGCTTTGGAGCCAACTGAAATTTGATTACGCGATTCCCAGGTTGTACCACATCATCATCTCCACGAGTGGAACGCCAAGTAAGATTGGGAGCATGGCTTGCTGCATCATTGCACGCTTGTGCATATCCTGCAGCATCACGCCACTCTTGCTGTTTTTTGAGCTCTACCGCATACGCATATGCTCTCTGCCACTCGGCTCGTACTCTCGCTTCCTCTGCTGCTCGCGCGGCTGCGGCTGCGGCTGCTGAATTGTTGGAACTGTTGGAGCTGGCAGGTTGTCTGCCTGCTGCGCAAGCAGCAAAACAATTATTTAGAGCGCTTCCACAGGCTGCTCGCTCGGGAGCGTCTACAGAAGTTCTGTTATGAGTCCTTGCGTATTCAATACATGCTTGCCAACCACTTAGACATCTATTTTGGCAGCCAGGCTCAAAAGCCTTCGATTTATTCGTCTGCACTTTCTGTGTGGCGACAAATCCAACACCAACCATCAACAAGGCGAATACGGCTAGAAGTATTTTTGATCTTGGACTTTGATAAATGCGCACCAAAACATTCTTTTTCTTTGGTGATGCATCATCTGCAAGGGGTTGAGGTACAAAATCTGAAGCAATGTCATCTGCTTGTGGAGTTGAGGATTGGGATTGATCGTCACTCATATTTAATTAATGTAAATATACAACGCGTAAAATGTTAATGTCAAACGCAAATAATATGCCCTTGCCCTCGCAGTTTAGGTATAATATCCCCATGGTCCATACGATGAGTATTATATTCGCAATTCTTGCGATTCTAAGCTTCGCATTTGTCGCGACGACTATTGCCAGTGCCCTGAGCCAGAGATTCCTCAAATGCAAATGCTATACAAAATTAAAAACACGCATTCAACCATTTGCATACGAATTCGCATTCATTGTCGCGCTTGTTGCCACACTTGGAAGCCTTTTCTACTCTGATATCGCCCACTTCACCCCATGCAAGCTGTGCTGGTACCAGCGAATCCTCATGTACCCTCAATCTTTACTTTTGTATATAGCACTCATCCGCCGCGAGCGATATCTTACTCCATACCTGAAGATTATGTCGGCCATCGGATTTGTGATCGCGAGCTACCACACGATCATCCAGTGGATTCCCCAATCGCCTTTCTTACCATGCTCTAAAGTAGCTGAGTGCGGCAAGATTTACTCGGCCACATTCGGATTCATCACGATTCCCTTTATGTCGATGTGCGCATTTGCACTCATCTTCACCCTCCTGACTATCTCGAAAAAGGATAAATAGAATTTAGATAAAACTCTTTTGATAGTTTTGAGTGTTTATTTTTATTTTGTTACTTTTGTTTGTTTTTGCGACTTGAGAGGCCCGGCTCGCAGGACGAGTTGGGAGGGAACCTACTGGAGTCAAAAATAAACAAAAGTAAAAGAACCACTAATTAATCCTCGATTTATCCCCATCCACCAGTATAATATCTACATATTATGCTGAAAGTCGTACATGTCCCCAATGCTGTGCTTATAAAAAAAGCGGAGCCCGTGGGAAGAATCACAAAAAAAATACGAAAGATCGTGGCCGACATGGAGGTCGCGCTCGTCAACTATAGCGATCCGCCTGGTGTAGGCCTTGCTGCGCCCCAAGTGGGAATAGCACTTCGGATATTCTTGGTCAAGCCCACTCCAGATGATCCCACCGAAGTATTCATAAATCCAATAATCCTAAAAAGCGAAGGTGACAAAATGCCCCTCAAAAGACCAAAAAAATCAAAAAATAAAAAAAAGCGTGGCGAGCTCGAAGGCTGCCTCTCAGTACCCCGAGTCTGGTCGCCGCTTAAACGCCCTCAGAAAGTACAAGTCCAATGGACTGACCTTGAAGGTCAAATACACACTGAGTGGTTCACCGGATTCCGAGCCGTGATCGTGCAACACGAGACTGATCATATCGACGGGATTCTTTTTACGAGGCGCGCGCTTGAGCAAGGATCACAACTGTATCGGGAGAAAGACGGAGAATTAGTCAAAATAGAGTACTAGTTGAAACTCGTTGAAAATAGGAGTTAGTTTATTACTTTTGTGGGAGTAGCTTCTTCACTTATCTGATCAATGATCTCTTCTTGCTTTTCTTGTGATACAGGTTTTGAGTTTTGGGCTTCGGGATCAAAGTGATAGTGGATGACATGCAAAAATGGCTTCTTGCCCTTGTCCATATCGTATTTGACACGCTTGAGGCACTTGGAGCAGACTTTGACACGAAGCTCGACTCCCGCTTCCATAATAGTTACTTTATGGAGATTAGGCTTGAAGACGCGCTTGGTCTTCTGAGCTCTTTTTTTCCAGCGACCTCCCGCTACTCCTCGATGATGAGTATGTGAAGTACCGTACATCGCGGTCTTGCCGCAGTGATAACATGCTACTGCCATATGATTTGATTGAGAATAAACCAAATCAGATTAATAGTTCTGACTCGATTAAGGTATAATAATATCAGAAGATTGCCTCAAAAACAATTCTAAATAGCTGGATTTAAGAAATTAGATTTACGATTTAAGAAAAAAACTCTTTTGTTATTTTTGTTTGTTTTTGCGACTTGGGAGGCCCGTCCTGAGCTAAGTCGAAGGATGGGAGGGAACCCACTGGAGTCAAAAATAAACAAAAGTAAAATCAGTATTTAAATACTATCTAAAATAAATATGCTTATTTTCCTCATCCTCCTCATCTTTTCGGTTATATTGCATGAGATTGCTCACGGATTCGTGGCAGACCGCATGGGCGACCCGACAGCTCGCTTAGCCGGCCGCCTCACACTCAACCCAATCCCCCATATCGACCCCATCGGCACTATCCTCCTTCCCCTTTTCCTTATTCTCACCCATGCTGGGATTTTATTTGGTTGGGCCAAGCCTGTGCCATTTGACCCCTTTAATCTCAAGAATCCCCGCCGCGACGCTGCAATCATATCACTTGCCGGGCCAGCTACCAATCTGCTCATCGCAATCCTATCCTCGCTAATCATAAGACTTATTCTGATTACACACGCGTCTGGAATCTCATTTTTAATACCTATTTTGGCTGGATTACTTCAGATCAATATCGTACTCGGCATCTTCAACCTCCTCCCTGTATCCCCCCTTGATGGATTCAAGGTCGTGGGCGGACTTTTGTCTGATGAGCAGGCTCGCAACTGGTATGGGCTCGAGCGATACGGGATGATATTTTTGCTTGCGCTTATCTTCCCACTTCTCCCAGGTGGTGGCAGTATGCTGAGTGCTATCTTGGGACCAGCTGTAAACTTCGTGACTGGCCTTCTTCTCCCCAATGGCATGATAGGTACGATATGAATACCCCGTATCTTGTATCATGCAACATGTATCACAAGAAAATTCAAATATATTTAATCTTGGGATATAAGATACATGCTACAAGTCGCGAGAATCTTACGGTGTTGGACTTGCAGTTGCTTGTTGTCCGACGACAATCTTCAGTCTACTGCTTAGATTCGATAGCACACCACAGTTGACTGTAGCGACGCGAATATTGTACTTCTTGCCTCGCTTGAAATTATAACTCACTGTATTCGTACGCCCCTTTGACTCAGGCACACGACATGCATCACCACTATTTAGCTGATTACAATTTTTGAATGGATTGGATAGATCATCAATCACCACTACCCCACCTTTTTGCCCGGCAGCTACACTCCACCTTATAGAATGAGTGCCCGGTGTCATACTGACTGTACGAAGCGAAGTAGACACTGCTGGGCTTGTAATTACCGGGGCTGTGCGAATAGGAGTGCAGTGGCCGGTAGGCCGTGGGATGGTGGTTGATGGGCCGACAGAATCGCCTCCAATGGGCAAATTAGTATTGGTTCTTGTAGGTGCAACCTGCGCATTTGTGGGGAAAAAAGTTTGCGGAGCGCGAGGACGAGATATATCTACCAAATTAATATTGGCTCCAGATGAACAAATACGATTCACCTGATTTTTCAACTGCTCACAATATCCCTCAACATTTATGTGGGCTATATTGGCGCCATACCCTATACAGTCGTCGTATGCCCTTGCGGCCTGCTCTGCACATGTGCCTGTCGCCTCTGATTTAAATGTCTGTGCTCTTTGTACCGCGATTACTGCTACAACGACGAGTATTGTAAGTATTGCGATAAATCCAAGACTTATTTGTCGCCGTGCTGAAGATGCCTTAGATGTTCGTCCAGTTCTTTTTGCCTTCTGGGTAACTATCGTCTTTTTTAAACTTTTCCTTATGCTGGCCATTTTTGAATAATTTTCTGAGGAATTATTTAATTCCAATTTTACGGAGTCGGGGTTACTTTATGCAGGCAGCGGCTGTAATCGGCTGTGGTACAACCTTTGCCAATAAGTGGCTTGATCGCCGTACAATCGCTTTCCGTACATGCAGCTGGCTTTTCTTTTGCTACTCCAGATGTAGGACTCGGCGATGGGTGGGCAACGGGAAGCGTCGCTGATGGAATCGGGAGAGTAGGATTGGTCGATGTGGGTGAGTCCACGCTTGTGCTCTTGGTGGTAAACTGCCAGGGCACTCCGCCATTGTCATACTTGGTGTCTCCAATATACAAGTTGAAGTAGTAGGTCGTAGCCGATGACAAGAGAGTAAGGCTTACTGTGTGATCTTTTGTGCTGGATACCTCGGGTACTGTAAGACCAGTAGAGGTAGCAGATGTACCATACTCGATCCTGCCCTGAGAGGCTTCTTCTGTAGTCCACTTTATTGTCGCCGAATTCTGAGTCGTATCAGTCACGGTCACATCTGATGGATTAGTCGAAGCATGAGTGAGATACTTTTGTACCAGTCCGAATCCAACAATAAGGACGAGGACTGACAATATGATCCCGACGACGATGGAGACTACTTTGAGGCTTTTTTGTTTGTCCATATAAAATCACAAATCCTGTAACTTGTATCCTATAACCTACTTCCCAATCTCTATATCATATAACTTGTCTCTCGAGCTAATTATAGCTTAGAAATAATCCCCCACAACATCTTACCAATATTTTCAGACAATTCTTTTCCTTTTTCAAATTCTTTCTGTGTAATATAACTTCTTTTATAACTAAATTCAACCAGATACTTGCTTTCCTGCAATGATCCGTATGCAATTTCAAGAAAATTCTTTAAGTGCGCCTTTCTATTTCTCGCATACCCCTCTATGTAATTTAGAGCTACGGATAGCCCCGACCTTCTAAATTGAGAAACAACTCCAAATAGTTCTTCTTTTGGAAATTTTGTGGTTACATCATACACAAAATTCACATATTCATCTATTAGTCTCTTTAGCTCTTGATGATATCTGTTTTTCTCCATCTTGGGTTACATGATACATACTACGAATTACAAGAGAAATAATTTTAATGCAACTCCGATTCCAATAAAAAATATTCCTGGCAGTGCAAACTTGGCTATATTATCAAGCGTACCAGTACGAGGAAGCGCTGACACAGTCGATGTATCAGGATCCGCCAGAGCTCCCGATGCTGTACTGTCTGTGACTCCATCCCCATTCGCATCAGTGTCTGTGGTGTCTGGAATTCCATCTCCGTCGGTATCTGTGGTATCTGATGCGGCGCCAATCGTGACACTGGCTGTGCCATTCTGGCCACAGCTTATGATGTTGGTAGCATCGATATCATCCTTCTCGATTGTAGATGTATCTGACGAATTGCTTGAGTCGCAGATAAACTCAAGCTTAGACGTGCCTTCTTTGACCCCTTTAAAGGTGATTGTGGCGACTGTGCCTTTTCCCGACTTGGCTGCTTCAGGATCGTTGTTGAATCCAAAAAAGCTCACCCGACCAGACGTATCCTCATCGTCTGTACTATCAGCGAAAAAGGTACCATTTGCCGCAGATACGGGCTCAATAATCTCGCTATCGTAGCTTACGATCACAGTCGAGCTTGGCGACTTATCGCTTCCTGTGTCAATCGTCACCTTTACGCTGAATGTGCCGTCTACATTGGCGGTGACAGAGGTGGGATCAAAATCCAAAGAAGCAGCATGCGCAGACTGCGCCAAAGCCCCAAATGCAAAAACTGCAAAGAATATGAATAGAACGTGTATATATACTTTCTGCATTGCTCTCATTCTCTATTATTTATCAATAAATTTCAACACTTATCTCGGCGACTTTGGGTCTGACGACTGTCTTTTTGATATCTATCAACTTTGTCGTCTCGACACCTTGCTTCGGCGAGATATACACTTTATATTTACCTTTTTTACGGGCTGCAAATGTAATGGCAAAGAGCTGATCTCCACCAAATATAGATTGTGTCTTGCTGTTAATTTCTTTATAACCTGTCACCGTGACATAACCCTTTGCATCACGAGGCAGAATTCTAAAATCCCCAATTGACGATGTCGCACCCACATAGGATAGCCCAGCCCCGTCATAGCCAAAAAGCACATCATACGCCACGATATCATACTCTTCAGAATCCACGCTCACCAAAAAGCTCACCTGGCGCCCTACTGGTACTCGACTTGCGCCGCTTCCAAATACGATCGTAAATGCGCCTTTGTCGATCTTTGTAATAGCTGCCGCGACTTTTTTAAGAGGTGGAGGGGTCGAGACTACATCAGTCGGCACTGGTTTGTACGCGGACTTCTCCGTGGCGAGCTTAGCGCGATACACATATACCCCAAATCCCAAAATCACGATAAGTACTGATATAAAGGCATAGAGCCCTATACGGCTCCCTGTCTGGTGCGATATGTGTGTGTCTGAATTATTCATATTGAAATTTGAATTATCACTCTTCTTCTAATTGTACTCCAGTGTAATTCTCATCCGCACGATACCTCTCAAGCCCTTGTATGACGAGGGAGAAATCTGCCGTATTCACCACTCCATCGAGGTTCAGGTCGGCCATCTCAAGAGCATCCGACTCAGTCGAGCCAAGCGACTGGCGGACATTCGCCAGATCAAGCGAGTCTATCACTCCATCCTGCTCAGGTAGATCACCAGCAAACTGAGTAATTCCGTCAAAATCAAGTATATTTGCACCTCGCCCAAGCGTGATCCCACCAATCTGATGATCATCCCCGTCACGCTCACATTTATAGAGGCCACCTATCGAGCCCGAAGTCTCAGCAGGTTGATCATCACAGATAAGCCGCTGCACGTGCTGTGGGCCTTTGATCGCGACTAAGTAGCCGCTCCCTGATGCGACGCCTGCGAAGCGAGCCTCACCCTCCCAACGAAGAGCATCCACTATGCGAAAATCGACAGTCTTCGGCTCAAATACAGTATTTGATGGCGTATGTACAAGGGTGACTCGCGTCTTCTCACTTAAGAACTTTTTGGAAGACGTGGAATTGAGACCTTGGAACCTGAGGCTGATCTTGAGCGATGCTTCAATAGATGCGATGGGCGTGTCTGTCGGCTCTGCAGTAGGCGTACCTTCTGCCGCACACTTATTATCAATACACACCTTGGAACAACACTGAGAGCCTGGATTTGACCCACCATGCAGTCCGCATTGTGTACCTTCTGCTTTACAGGCTCCACCGGTCGGCGTGCCGCCCTTGTTCACATCACCTTTTATGGTGGCTGTCTTTGCATTCCCTGCCTTGCCGCAGATATAGGCCTGCACTTTGATATTGTATGTCTTTTTATCCTTTACGGTAAGCGGCATTGATGTGCCGGTGACGTCGCGGGCTGTGCTATTTACTGTCACCTTGTACTTGGTCACCTTTGATACTGCGCTCCATCTGAGCGTCTTGCTACCAGGCTTGACAGTACCTGATGGAGTGATTGAACTTGGCTTCTGAGATATAGAACAGTTGGCCGAAGTCTTACCTGCTGGAGCATGGCTTGCACTACCACCACCTGAGTTGATCTGATCACCAGTTGTGCCCACACTCCCTGTGGCTGGCCCAGGTGGCAATCCATTCCCATCACTTCCTCCTGTTGCAGGATCCGCACCAGTATTGACACAACACTGTACTTTGGCGGGACCAGGACATCGCCCAGTTCGGAGAGAACCTTTTCCACCAAAAGCTTGAGAACAATTATGATCTTTACTCGTATCCCAACAAATTCCCGACTTTCCTGTGCTACTTGTGCAGGCCTTGCCAGCATTTGAATCTTTACCAGATGGCCCATCACTTCCTCCTGTAGTGTCACTTGACGTAGCACAAACTCCAAGGTCATTCGCGCCATGATAGCCAAAACATGTAAGATTAGACTTACATTTTCGAGTTGTTAAATTACAAGCATCTCCACGATCTCCACTACCCGACCCTCCACCTCCGCCAGTGGGAACGTCGGATCTGCAATGAGTTGCGGTTTGCGGCTCCCCCCTTGGAGACTGAGCATCGCCCTGTACCCATGGACGATTTTTCCATGCTCTTATAGCAACATTTACATTTCCATTTGCACTAACTACATCACGAAATAAATTGGAGTTAAGATCCACGGAATATGAATGACTTCCTAATTCTGGCGTTCCTCTGCACATTACCGTTTTGCCGTCATGAAATCTTGGTTCAATGGTATTCCTATCCACACTATCACATTTATTTGATAATCCGTCACCCGGATTATAAAAGGCCATTTGCCAAAAACCGCCTTGAAGAGTTGATGAGTGAAGCTCTTCCGCTGTTAAACCAGTGATAGTTAATGTATGTCCGGAACAGCTAACACTATATGTAGGCTTATCGCCGTAATTATCTGATGCTTCTGACTTATATATCTGTTGCTTCTGAATGGCAAAAAGTCCGACTACCACTAGAAATACCGAAAGCACTATGAAAAATCCCTTGACTCGATTGTCGGATGCGAGACGGCGAAGAAGTGGCTTTTTCTTTTTTTCTGTATGCTTGGCTCGGGACTTGGGCAAATGAGTGGCCATATATATGTATATATAATATTATCATCAGATTATCGAACTTCACCCTCAATGTCAACCCCGATGTATCTCTCAAATCACGAACCCTGTAACCCAAAACTTGAAACCTGTAACACATAGCTTAAAATTCACAGCGCAAGAGAAATCTAAACATATTTTTGATCCTTGGGATATAAGTTACAAGATACAGGATACAGGGATCGAGTTATTTGGGGCTTCATATTCTGCTTGACACATAGAAAGTAGTGGTATATACTGCAGACCATGTCGGACTCACTCAAAAGAAATGCAAAAGTATCACTCGATGATCTACCAGATCTTATGACAATCCGCGAAGTAGCCGACCTCCTCCGAGTATCCCCACTTACCATAAAGCGCTGGGGCAAGCGCGGCAAGCTTCCGGCAATCCGTATCAACTCTCGTGGCGACCGTCGCTACAAAAAAGAGGTCGTGGAGCGACTCTTGGGAGTCGAACAAGAGTGATTTACCCCCACACTAACCTTTCAAACTTTCAATTAATCGCTTCTTAAGTCCTGTGAACGCTCGACTTCTCAGTTTGAGATTATGCTCTCTTATTCTCGCATCTTTTTCTACTCTATAGGCTTCGTAGTATAGTAGTTCAAATGGACGCCTGTGTTTTGTTGAGAATACTGTTCCATCACTATGTTCTTTAAATCTCCGCTTTAAGTTATTTGTTGAACCAGTATAGAGATTGCCGTCCTTCTTACTCCTTAAGACATAGACGTAGAACATAATTGAAAGGTTAGTGTGGGGGTTTATGTGGTTACTGACTTGAAGGCTCGATATGCCAGAAGTCCGGCAAATGCAAAGGGAGTAAATACTGCGTATTTGGAATGCTTGCGAGCTTCACGCCATGCTACCTTCATATGGCGACCTACACTCTTAAATCCAGGCTTTTCATCCTGAACACGCCTATTCGGATCTTTTTTAAGCCCCTCAAGTATTCCCTCGGCTTCCTGTCTCTCCTCAGGCGACATCTTATCTCCATCCGCTTTAAGTCCTGCCTCAAGTGTCTGAGCTGCTTGTTGCCGCACCTGCTCCAACTCTTCAGGCGTCTTCCCAGCTACAAAATCCTCTATCTTAGTCTCTGAAGGTTGATGATCTTGCAGCGCAGATGCCATCACCTCGCCCGGCCCACCTGAAGCCAAAAATTCCACATACTCATCACCAAACAAAAGCTCTCCCTGTTTTTGGGAAAGAGGTAGTTTGTTGTGGTTTACTATCTTGGCAAGCTCATCTCGGACTTGGGCCGGAGTGAAATTCTCCGCGGCTGCGTGTTGGGAAAGTGCTGCAATCTGCAGGTTCACATTTTCAGGAAACTCATTCATCCATACCATTGATTCCTGAAATATTTGCGCATTATCCTTTTTACCTTTGTCTTGTGAAGTATGGCCTGGGAATTGCTCAGAACTCCTGGAAAATTCGTCATTTGCTGGATCCACCTGAATATCGCCCACTACTTTGTCTTGAGGCTCATGACCTGCATTTGGGTTGTGTTGCCCATGATCTGCCTGTTGGTCTCCGTCTTCACCCGCCATAGTACGGATTGCTTCGTCGGGGCGGCCCCGCTCAGCCGCCTCTTGCGCGGCTCGTATCTCATCTGGGCTTTTGGGAGCTTCCGGCTGATGTGGATCTGCACCTGGTTGTGGCGCTTTGGGCTCGACTATTGGAACTTCTTTATAATCTGGCATTTTTTTTAAATAATTATTATGTACGGCCAATGGATACTGCTGCTCCCAGTCCTCCGACTTTAAGTCCTCCAAAAGTAAGAAGCGACAAGAGTGCTACCATCGGCCACGAAAGCTTGCTAAACCACTCAGTAAGTCGTCCTCCTGGGGATATCACTTCCTCTCCAATAAGTTTATTGATCTCTGCAAAATCGGCCTGCCTGCCTTCAAGTCCTTTCTCTATCATACCTCGACCCCAGTCTGTGGTCTGAAGCATGCGCACCTCATCTGGATTGACTGTTCCGTGGTGCCTGAGGAATCCGCCTGTGGTGATATAAAGCTTGGTCGTGGACTCCAAAAATTGTTGCTTGACCTTATCGACTATTGCGGTATCGGCAATCGCTTCTCGCACTGCTGTATCTGCTTCAGCACCATGTCTGTGGGCAATGGGAAACTCTTGTCTGATTGCACCATCTATAATCCCTCGCACTGCCTGATCTGGACCATTTTGCATAAGCTCCTGATAATCCTCTCGCACCTGGCTCACATTCACGCGCATTCCCCGGCGCCTGAGTCCGCCGCCAATGCTTGGCCCACGCATATCGCGAAAGTGACGCTGTCGGATGGAGTCCAGTATCCTTTGCTCTCGCTGGTTTTTCTCGGCGGCCACGAACTTCTCCATATCTTGATGGAACTCATTGACCATAAGATCTACTTGATGACCAAAGTAAGCATCTGTGGCGTCAGCAAATACTCCTTCAAGGCTCTGTACAAATTGCCTCTCATACTGCTCTCGCTTGGCTCGAGCTTCTCGGAATTCAGTTTCTTTGGCGGATTCTTTGGTTGTGGTCTCATCAATCTCGCCTTTTAGCTGCTTGCTGCGACCCTTCAACTCTGCTTGCTTAGCCCGGAGCTGGGCCTCTCTGTCGATCTTAATCTGCAATTCAACTGTTTTCGCCTGAAGTGCTGTTGCTTGCGCACTATAATTAGCCTCAGCAACTGTTAAATCCGCTTGTGCAGCACGAATATCAGCTTGAATATCCATCTCTGGCCGATGTCGACTAGCTCCTCCTCTTCTCCTTTGAGCATCTCGCAACTCTTGCTGCAAGCTCTGAAGTTGGCTCTGATGACCAAGCGCTATAGATCGATATATTTCAGCTTGTTGTGTATGGCTCGAAATGTCAGATCTAAGAGTTGCCATTGCGGTATATTCGGCACCTGGGGCACCAGCTCCACCAAGGGCTCCTGCAACTGGAATTGTTCCGGGTTCATAATCCTGCAAAGCAGTATCTACCTGCCCAAGTTCTGTATCGGTCGTCGTCTTCTCAGAGGTGAGGGCTGTTTTTTTATCAGTAAGCGCTTTTTTCTCAGCTTCCAACACACTTACTATCTCCTCAGGTATATCCGCATCTACAATCCCCGTAAGCACATCTTTCACCGCTTGGCGAAGCGATGGATCGCGCAAAATCTTCTCGGCAAACTCATTGGTGCTTATGCCGGCCGTAGCAAGACGCTCAGACAGCGCAGGTATTGTCTTGGCCCGGTCAATAAAAGCTGCTCGTACATGTGACTTTTGGGCACCAGGTAGAGCATCGTACCCACGATCCACATAATCAACAGCAAGATCAATGGCGCGATCTGCATCTGCTTTCCTTGTCACCTCGCCACCTGATCTATTGCGCTCGCCATTTGCTTTGCGCCCGCGGCCAATGGCATCCTCAGCTGCGATCTTAAGCGCCTCTTTGGTGGGCTCAGTAAGCCCTGTCACTTTGAGCCCTTCTTCAGCATTTTTTTTCTCAGCCTCCATACGAATACGGGCTGCTGCATCATACGAGTCTTGAGATGCATTTGGTCCGCGATTACCTTCGACAAATGCGTGGCTTATGGTATCTTTTAATCCTGGTTCGGCCATAAAATATTAGTTTGATGCCTTTGATGGCATGTCGTGTATATAACGGCTAAGCTTGTCGATCACCTGCTTCTCACGAGCTGCGACATCACGATCAGTATGCTTATATATATCATAAACTGGCGCAAATACCCCCCACTTGTGCTTAAGAGCATCGAGAAAGATAAGCAGATCATCATAGTTTTTGACACCATCAAGCCCAGATAGTATAAAACGGGAAGAATTCTTCATATCATTGAAGTAGAACTCGTGCTTCTCAACAGCTGTGAGTATGACGTTCAGAAGCTTGGACTGGACCTCTTTTTTGAGGACATCATCAAAAGGCTGAGAACTTTTGGACATAATACTCATATTAGTATTACAAATTACTATTAGTCAAGCGTATTTTGTAACGTATGATTCACGACCGCGCAAGATAAGCTCAAAACAGGTATGTAGATGAAAAAGGAGAAAGGAAAGATGAAAGATGAGAGATAGTAGGTATTTGAGAATTTCAACTGCTTGCCCCTCGTAGCTCGAAGAGCGAAGTGGGGACTATGCCGACTCGACTGACGCGCTGATCCCGCTGTCGGCGGGACTGATTTTACTGATTACTGATATACTGTATTTTATGTTGTGCCCCAACTGCAAGCAACCATTGCAAAGATCCACACTGGACAAACAAAAGATCTTGCACTGTAACGACTGCGGCTGTACATTTTTTGAGGAAAATGGCATAAATCGCATAAGCGCATCCAATGCAGGGCTCTTGGCTGGCAACAAGCGCGCAGATGAGATCAGTGGTGCAGAAAAACTCTGTCCCAAAGACAATCTCCCACTTGAAGAAATCACGCGTGACGCAGCCATCCCAGATGGAGTCACACTTCTTCGATGTCCTCGCTGCTTTGGCGTACTTACCTACCCGGCCGACCTCTTACTATTTAAAAAAGCTCAGGAGACAAAGATAGGCAGCTTTAAAAAAGCACAAAGACCACTCCCCGCACTCTCAGCTATTATTGTCCTCGTATTCCTTGCTGCCGCATCTTTTTCTGTCGTCACCTCTTTGAATAAGAAGCAATTATCGAGTGTCAAAGCTACAGATCTCGTCAAGTATATCGATGTCTCAACATCCAGCCCCACAACAATCATCACAGTCACCACATCCAAATCTGTTCAGTCCATAATCCGCCTGCATGATCGCACCACAGGCCAGCGTATCCAAAGACCAACATCCAAGGGGCTAAGCACAGTTCATCTTTTCTCCTCGGGCAATATACGTCGGGAGAATGACGTGTACTTCAAGCTGCTATTTTTTGACGCCAAAGGCCACAAAATCTCCGAGACTGAAGAGAAAAAGCTTGAGGATAGCTCAAGGACTCGATAAGTATAATGATCGAACTGCTTGCAATTGTAATTTTATTTGCTATACTATAAGTTGTTAATTGAGAATTTGTAATATCTTATGCCTATTGAAGCACCAGTCACACATGACCAAGCACCTGCACAAGAGCTCGCCTCTATGTCTCCTATTGATCGTGTTTTGACCAAAATTCTATCCAAGACTGGCCCAGTAGCTGAAGGCCAACAGGAATCAAATGCTATCCTTGAGAATCCCAATGATCCCTTTCAATTTGTTCGTATCTCTAACTTTGGAGAAGGCGCCGACATAGTAGAAGATGGTCAGAATGTACGCGTAAAAGCAATCATCCAAGAGCAGACTGTAGCCCAAGTTGTTGATCTGGATGGTGAGCTACAAAATATCTTCCCAGAAGATCGCATTGTGGAAAACAAGATATATAGACTTGTAAGTCAAGATGGACAAGACTTTGTTGAGACTATATCTATCTTCCAGCCGACTGTGGAAGATGTAGATGTGATCGAAGAAGCCATGGAGATGAATCAAGAAAGTCTGGAAAATGGCTTTGTGGTACTCAATGAGCAAGAAGTAGAAGAGCTTGAGACATATATCGACTCACTACAAGCTAACCCAGAGCTCGATGGAGTACCCGCTCAAGTAGATCAGGCTACTCAAGAAGAGGAGTTCGTACTTGCTGCCTAATCTCTTTTAATACTCTCCTCCTTTCCTCCTGTTTAATTTTTTTGGTGTTTACAATTTTCATCTCTCCTTTCTCCATTTTCGCTTCATATTTTTCCTCTTGCATTTTCTTTTTTTTCCCTCTATCTTAGATGTATACCTATGGCACAGATAGCAATCGAAGAGCTCAAAAAAGAAGCCTACGATAACCTGAAAGATCTCATGATCGACTCCCTTGAAAAGGGCAGTCTTACGTCAGATGAGGTACAGGAATCGGCCCGGTATATATCATTCCATCTTGACCCAGTCGAAAGTACTATAGAGCTTCTACTTTTCTTGGAAGACCTTGCCGGACACTGGCCGGCATACCAGATGGCATATATCAACTTCAAATCAGCCCACGAACTACATCATCAAGAGCAAAAAGTCACAGAGATCCAGGACAAGCTCAAACAATTTATCAATACCCAGACTCCCAAATAACATATGGCAGGCCCAAAAAGTCCAGATAGAGCCACACCGCTTCCGATTGAGGCTGCAGTGATCAATACGGCAGCTCCGGAAAGTGCGAGTACTCCAGAATCTATAAAGCAAGCTCAAGAAAACGCTCGAGTACTTCGAGAACTGCGAGATGCGGTCGAAGGCGGCACTGATGCTCGTACAGTAATTGAAAATGCCGGTAAGACCGAGTCGCTTACCCTGTCCAATGACCAGAAGGACCAGCTACGGGTACTTCAAGTAGGCAGAGAAGGAAAAGTAGTTGTTGAGGGAATCATAAGTCTTAGTGACTATACAGATATTCTCAAACGAGCAAAAGAACTGGGAGTAAGCACTGAAGAGGCCTTTAGCAAGATGGTTGGTAAAGAACTTCCAAAAGGAGCTAAGTTAGAAACTATTAAACAACAGGCTGCTGATTTGATTCTCAATTCAAGCTTTGTAGCTGATGCTTTCCCTGAGATCGCAGAGATGAAAAATGCGGATGGCACACCTGATCTTGTGGCTCAAAGAGAATTTGTCGACGCAGTATTTAGTCAGGATCCTGAATTAAGAGATGCAGTAATAAAAAAAATACGCCCAGTCCTAAAAGAAGCTAATGCTCTCCTCGAAGCTACTACAACTGACCCTGAAGTTGCCGCAAAAAAAGATATTGCCGATAAATTAAAGAGTGAGGTGGAAACTGTATTTGACACTTTTAAGGACAAGCTTAAAATCGGCGGAGAACAGATTGATCAAAAAGAACTTGAAGCAATACTCGATGCAGCAGGTGGAAATATTGATGTAGCAAAAGATAAAATTTTGAAAAAGCTCTGGAAGTCAAAGGGAATCGACAACCCAAGTGAAGTATCCAAATACATTGCAGATAAGGATAATAAGGCTCAACTAAGTGCTCAGAAGGACGCGCTTCAGGCCAGATATGATGATGTAGCGACAGATCCTGCCGAAAAAACTGCCCTTGGAATTGAAATTGGAAGAATTGACGGACAGATAAATGACGTCGATGCGCAGTTGAGGCAGTTCCAAGCTAGATTCGCCGGAGGAAGTGCCATGACACCTGCTGCTGATAGAGAACGATTAGCAGATGCTCAAGCAGCGGATTACCAAAGCGCTAAGGCTCAGATCGAAGGGTTTGACGATCATGGTACGCTTAGAGATAGTATCGACGGTGATCTCTCTACCTTTAACGCAAAGCGAGCTGAACAAAAAGCAGCTCAAAAGGACTATGAAGATATCGATGCGACAAAAGGCACAGGACTTACAAAAGAACAACAAGAAAAACGCCGAGAGCTTCTTGAAAAAGCAGGCGATGTAATGAACGACTCACTGCGCAAAGTAATGGAGACACGGATCGACCAACATGATGAACTGTCCCGTCGCAAAATGGAAGCAGACCAAAAAAGGTATGAGGAGGCTCAAAGACTCAACGAGGCGGGTATGGTGGATAGGCTAAAAATTGCCATGGAGACCAAGTGGGTACGCATGGAAGGAAGGCGAAGACGTGCTGACAGAAGACAAATAGGCGAAGATATGAAGTTTCTTGCACAGCATGGTGAAGATGGCCTTAAGGCTCTTGTACTTAATGATATGAAGGTATTTCAAGTAGATGCTGCGACTGGAAGAACAGTGCGAGTCACAAGAGTTGATCAATTAAATGATGCAAACAAGAAAGCATTTGATGAAATATATAGCAATCATAGCGAGAAGTATGCTCAAAAGCTCATGATATGCTACTTTACAGCCCCCAACGTACGAGGAGAAGGCAGTCGAATAAACCTCAGACTTACAAATAGCGAGCTTGCATCGCTTTATGAAAACTTTGGCGACAAGCTCGAAGGTGGCCAGGCACAGGCTGCCGAAACCAAGAAGTTCGTGGAAAAGCTGAAAGATAAAAAGACCAAGCTGCCAGGGGCATTTGGCCTTGTCGGATTCATGGCAGCACTCGGAATGCTTGCTATCAAAGGAAGAAGCGAGACTTCATAAGATTCCCCTACTTCAGACTACTGGATTCACTATTTGTACAAACACGCTATAATTAGATCCTATGAAATACCTCCTTGTCGGTCTCGGTAATCCAGGAGATAAATATCGGCATAATCGGCACAACGCAGGGTTTATGTTTGTCGACTATGTGATCCAGCAGACTGGGGCCGGTCAAATGAAAAATGAGAAAAAGTTCGATGCAGAAATCGCAGAGGTCTCACTTAAAGGAGATAAAGCGCTTGTCGCTAAGCCTCAAAGCTATATGAATAGATCCGGCGATGTAGTACGCAAGATTGCTGAATTTTACAAAATTGCAGCTGAGAATATCATAGTTGCACACGACGATCTGGACATCCCACTTGGTAAATATAAAATCCAGTCTGGCACAAGCCCACAGCTTCACAATGGCATAACGTCGATAGACACAGCACTTGGAACACGCGAATACATGCGAATCAGAATCGGGATTGAGAATCGAGGCGCGGAAAATCGCCCCTCCGGCGAAGACTATGTACTCGGCGACTTCACATCAGATGAAAGACAAGTAATCGAAGATCTTTTCCCCTCTATATTGGCAAGAATTGAGGACTAATGGGGGCGCATCCTCAGCGCAGCTATTGCGATATCGCCTGGTGGCACTTTTTCTGCAGCTAATGCAGTCTGTGTACGACGCGTACGACCAGCAATACCCCGCACAAATGAATCCATCACATCTGGCCCATGCGGGTCGCTTTTATTGGCTCCTTGAAATTCCTCCTGAAGAACTTGTTCGAGAAAACCTGGATCAAAAGTACCAGGTACTCCGGCCGTAACAGCCAGATAGATATCGCCTGGATTGATTGGATACGTGTGGATTGTAAGATCAGATTCATTGTTTACGGATCCGACAGTATTGGGTTTTTGCGAGTCCGTGGACATATCGTCTAACAAAACCAATCTACCCTGACCAACATCATATCTGTATAAATCAGGATCCCCAATTTTTAAAGCTGCCAACTGTAATCCATCATCCTTAAATGACCAAAACACATGGCCTGCGACCAGTGAAGTGTCAGCTTCTGGACTGATTTCCTCAATTTCATGTTGCCTTCTAATTATTTGTGCTCTATCCAATACGCTGTTTACAAGTAGATCTTCAACATGGCGTAAATTAGGAAGTCGTCCGGAATTATCTCTAATGCTAAAAAAAAGATCTTGTTGGAGACTTTCGGCGACTCGACCTGACTCGGCACCTCCACCCTCTACCCCACCCATTACGGCAATGAATCCGCCGCTACCATCTGCTAAATGCAGCGCTGCTGCCCGATCATTGGGAACCGCGTGAGCTGCGCTTGGCAATACTGTAGATGCCACCTCAATACTATTTGGGGGTCTTTTTTGTTCACGAAATTCGGGCATTGCCGATCCATCTGTCATCTTTTTATTTTAAATTATTTGGGCATAATTGTATAATCCAATAATCGCGCTATTTGCTTACTTTATGCATAATTTAACTATAATATACTTAATATGAAGTCTTTGTCGGACATCCTTGATAATTTTGACCCGCTTGAGGATCGCTATATCAGCCGAGAGTATCAATCGTATGGAGTATACCTGGCGACCAAGCTTGAGGATGACAAACACAAATCCCTCTACATCAAGTTCGCACGCACCATGCCGCGCCCAATGCTTGAGGAGGCTCTGCGCTTTGTGGTCGACTCAAGTGCACGGCGCAAATCAGCACTTTTTATGTGGAAGCTGAAGGAGATGGGGGCTTTTGCTAAAAAATCAAAAAGTAAAAATCAAAAAGTAAAAATCAAAAAGCAAAAATAAAAAAGATTAATGCAATGTATGTATGTTTCATTTTGAAATTTAATCTGTGATTTTGCACTTTACATTTTGCATTTTTTGATTTCGGCTACTAGAAGTAGCCATACGCCCAATAGCCAATCTTGTCTATCCCCGCCTTTTCAAGCAAGCTTTTCTTTGCAGCGACCGACTGTTCGTCCTCAAACCACACGATATGCAGTACGTACGCTGCGCTTTCGACGTAATTCACTTCAGTCTCTGAAGACTCCGGATCTCGGCGCACAAGGCAATTTTTGAACGTGCAATTATCCAAGAATTTGCTACGTACGTCATTGAGACTCAGTGATTTCGCTGCCGTATATGGCCTTTTATGTTCATCCACCTCCCAGTCATAGCCATACATCCCAAATATCACTCGAAGTTTGTTGGCTGGCACAAATTTTTTGAAGTCTTTAGTCATCTGGGTAAAATCATAGCCATAGGTCGCATGCCCCGCGAGCGGAAAATTCGGTCCTGGCTCGCCCCTTGATTTATGGTAATCATATGCCATCACCATAATCTCATCTGTATTTACCGCAATACGCGCAACATCATAGGGACGACTTCGATATATAGTATCGCCATAAAGCAATACTGTGAACTGCAGATTTTGTCCCTTAGTCTTTGAGTAAAAAGATTGAACAAAGTCTGATATCTGAGCTTTCAGATCAGGGAAAGCTAATGCGGATATTTCAAGATCAAGCACTACTCCATCAAACTTATATTTATTTGCTATAGAAGTCGTCTCATCCATGAGAGAATCCCATGATTTGCGATTTTTGAGAATAGAAAAATTCTGCTCTGTGTCCACCATGCGGAGAGTAAGCTGTGTCTTTTTTCCATCTGATACAGCACTCACAAACTTTTCAATATTAGCGTATCCTGGCTCTGAAGTATTGATTCCTGAGTAAGATGGTGTGATGCCAAAGTAGATGACTGGATCGTATTTGGATACATCAAATGTATCGTCAAATGTGGCCCAATAGGGCACAAATATAGACGTAGATTTTACGGTGACTTGATTACTTTTATTTTCCTTTGGGGCTCTGGGACTTTCTTTTTTTACTATTTTTTTATTATTAATAAGACCGGCTTTAAAGTATGAAATGAGTCCCCCAATAAATACCCCGACCGAAAAAAGCAGTATAAAAATAAATATAATCTTACGACTCATCTTTTTATTATAAATAAATACTTTTTCCTCAGGGGTTGAGTTGTCTATTTAACTTAGTTTTTGTATTGCAAAATCTCCGTTTGTTGCTTTTTACTTGTTTGTGCGACTTGGGAGAGAACCCACTGGAGTCAAAAACAAGCAAAAATAAAGTGAGTTTACTTCCTTTAATGTTATACTATAAATAACGTATGTCATCCTCAATTAAATTGCCAAAAATCTTCCTCGATGCTGGAGATCCAGATGAGACTAAAAAAGCCAAAGGCCTTGTCGGCCACATCGATGGCCAGACTACCAATCCCACGCTCGTCGCGCGCCATCCAGAGGCACAGAAATACATTGATTCTGGTAAAAAATTCACACACAGTGAGCTTTTGAAATTTTACAAAGAAGTAATTGTGGAGATTGAACGTGAAATTGCAGGCCCCATATCTATTGAGGTCGAGGCTAATTGGGACACTAAGGCCGCAGACATGCTCAAACAGGCAACTGAGATGGCAACGTGGGCAAGAAATGCGTATATCAAGTTCCCCACAATCCCAGAAGGTATAAAGGCGGCACACGAATTCGTAGCAACAGGCGGACGAGTGAATATGACGCTTGTCTTTGATCAAGTCCAGTCAGCTGCTGTATATGTAGCACTTCGCGCGGCAAATGCCAAACGAGAAGACAAAGAGAATCTACCGCCACACTTCCTCTCCCCCTTTTTGGGTCGCTATGATGATCGTGGAATCATGGGGCTGGATATTATCAAAAATATTATCAAGATGTACAAGGGATTCAATGGCACGCTACACACCAATGATCACCCCGTACAGATCCTGGCATCCTCAATCCGCACACTTGACCATTTTTATGGTGCGATATTTTTGGGGGCGGATGCGATCACGACCCCGCTCTCTGTCATCCGCGCATGGGTACAGGATGAAAGCTGGATCCCCGACGGCACATATCGAATAGAAAATAACGGGCTCAAATCTATCGTATACGACGAGGTAAAACTTAGGAATAATTTTGAAGATTACCCGATTGAGCGAGTTGAAGGCTCACTTCTTGACGACGGAGTCACACGATTTGCAAAGGACTGGCAATCGCTTCTTAAATAATTTGTTTTATAGCTTTATAAAAGGCTAAATAGAACTATTTATTAGACCCCTAATAATTCGGTGTTGACAAATATCTCGCCATTCTCCATAATGTTTATATCATGAAAGTCACCATCTACACGACAGCCGAATGCCCCTTCAGCAAACAAGAAAAAGAGTACCTCCAAGGCCACAATATCGCCTTTGAGGAGCGCAATGTCGAGACAAATCGAGAATATCTCACGGACATGCTTGCAGTCTCCAATAATTTCGCAGGTACACCAGTCACTAAGATCGAAAAAGACGATGGCGCAATCAGTGTGCTCAAAGGATTCACCCAAGCAGAGTTTGATACAGCCCTTGGAATTGTGCAAACTGCTGCACCGCAATCTGCAGATGGAGCTGTCGCATCCGCTCCCACTACACCTCAGCCTGATTCCACCGCTATCCCCGCACCACTCGATGTACCAGCAGCGCCATCTGAACCAATAAGTCCGACTGCCGAACCAGCAGCTCAGACTGAACCCGCTCCAGTTGAACCGACAGTTGATACCAGTAGTCAAACGGCACCAGAGCCCGATACAACAGTCCCACCTACATCAACTGTGGAAGCGCCAGCACAAGTCGAGCCAGTTCCAGTTGAACAACCCACACAGCCAACAGAATCTTATGCTCCAACTGAGCCAACAGAAGAACAAAAATCAGAAGATGCCCAAGCTTCAGAGGCCACAAATGTGAACACCCAACCTCCAGTAGATGAAACCACTCCGACTGCAGGCAACCCACAAGACAGCCTCAATGCAATACTTGAAAACTTGGAGAACAAAAGCACAGCTCAATCCCTCGCAGATCCAGCGGGTACTCAGCCTGTAGCACCTTCTGCACCATCCGATACGCAAGCTCAAACAGCTTCACCAAATGAGCCGCCCGCAATCCCCGATCCTAAATTCTAAATCAGAATCACTTCTCGATTATTTTTTTGATTTCATCCGCAACCGCGTCTTGTCGATTTATCAGTGTGTGGCCCTCACCTTTTATCACGATTGATCTGAAGTCTTTTAAAAGAGACAGATCCACATATGGGTCATATTGACCCGTGATAAATACGATTTTGTCGCGAATACTCGCCATAGTTCGCCAATCATCTCGGAGTATCACACCAACAAATGCCTCATGCACAGTGTCGGCTCGATGTCTGAACCAGTCACGATACGTAGGGTAATCTCTATATCGAAAGATAATTGCATAGAGTAGAATCGGGATCATGATAAGCCAGTGTAGGCGAACTAAAAGTGTCCCAAGAAAAGTAGGTCGAACATAAAGTCGTCCTAATGGTCGCAAACTCAACATATATCGCATCATCTTCGCGTCGCGCTGCATCGGATATCCAATAAGTATGAGTTTTTCGACTAGCTCGGGATGCGCGAGTGCAAACTCCTTGGCAAGTATCGCCCCCATTGAGTGACCGATAAGGATACACTTCTGCGCGATCTTACTTTCCAAAAATGCCACATATAGCTCAGTCGTAAAAGGCCCCAGCTCGTGCTCAAGCTCACCATAACCTGGAAGATCAAATGCATCAGTGTCTGGGAAATGTTTGCGGATATTGCGGAAGTTATTTTTGGACCCACATAGGCCGTGGATAAAGACTATTTTTGACATCCCTTTAGTGTATCAAATCTAATTCATGCACTCCTTATTTAAAGTATGAAGTCATTCATTAAGAATGATAGAGATTCCTTATTTTGATCTTATTGAAATACATATGCGAATCAATTAGGTTAATCATCTCATGGAGATATATCTACTTTAGGATCTAATTCAATGGGGTAGACACTGATAAGAGACCCATCCAGTATTTTACGCAAAAGTTCTTCGCGATGAATTTGTTTTCTTCCTTGCCCCAAAGAAGTATCAATACCAAAAACTCTCAAAAGGTCTGCTTTGTGCCTATCGACCAAATCCTCAGCATCGACACGCCTCTCCTTACGAGCTTTTTCATAATCGAGTTCACTTATACCCAAAAGCACTTCGGTAAAAAAAAGAACTGGCCAATTGCCTTGCCTGAACCCGCGTATGTCTTTTGCAAACGCCATTAGAACTTGATTTCTAGTATCTACTGGAAGTTCGACCTGTCCACGACTAGCAGCCGCTACTATTTGGGCAAAATGGTTAAGCTGTGGCCTAAAAGCTTCGTTTCTATTGGCCAAATCAACCAAATCACGACCATCGAATTTTTGACCTGCCTTATGTGGCCTATATGTTTGGTTAAAATCAATAAGCGCTCTGCTTCTTGGGTCCAGTATTAGTCGCTCAGTTTCCATATCAAATAAAAAAACTCCTAAATTCTGAGCTTCAATTATACCAATTTTTAATACATAAATCAACTCTTATAGGATATATTTCTGCTTTAAAATCACGAAAGTTTGTGATATAAATAGATATGCAGATACCTACCCAAATTTCTGGCACTGTCAAAAAATTCAGCGGCAATGGGCGCCGCCTTGGATATCCAACAGCTAATATTGAGATTGATAAGGATGCACCTGAGGGTCTATACTTCGGCTACACTCATCTTGAAGGGCAGAAGCTTGCATCAATTATATTCATTGGAGCGCCGATTACACTCGGCGTCACGAGTAAACGGGCCGAAAGCTATATTCTGGACTTTGAGGATCGCGACCTTTATGGCCAAGAAATCAAGATAGAAATCATCAAAAAATTGCGAGACAATCGCAAATTTGAATCAGTTGAGAAGCTGATTGTGCAGATGAAGATAGATGTACAAGATGCCGCATATTTTTTTGAAAGTATTAAAGACGCTGAGCCTGAATAAGCCGCTCGATACCTATCTCAAATGAGGCTTGCTTTAGCGTGATTTTTTTCTCTTCGGATCTGGCCCAAATATTCTCAAATGCAGCCACCATAAATTCATCCAGTCGGCGGTTGACCTTCTCCTCAGACCACCAATCACCACGCCTTGACTGTACCCACTCAAGATATGAGACCACGACTCCACCAGCATTAGCAAGCACATCGGGGAGGATGATCACCCCTTTGTCGGTCAGATATTCATATGCTTCCTCGGTGATTGGCCCATTTGCAAGCTCGATGATGATCTTAGCCTTGATCTTATGCATATTATCAGCATTAACCACATTCTCAAGTGCTGCAAGCACCAGTACATCGACTTGAAGTTCGATAAGATCATCATTGGTAAATGTCTTGTCCCCAGGTTGAACAACACAAGTACCATTTGTACAGTAACACTCAGTGATCTGCTTACCGGTGACTTTGCACTCCCAGATCTTGGGTAGATTGAACTGATCTATCTCATCGTATTTTTTACCCTTACCTTGATACGGCTTGATTATTGCCCCACGGGAGTCAGAAAGTGCTATGATATTGAACTTTTCCTTCTCCAGAAGATGGCCAAAATAATATCCCACATTCCCAAATCCCTGAATAGCCACTGTACGTGGACGGGAGAAATCAATCTTATTATCGGGGTGATTCTTGAGCTTCTCAACAAGCGCATCCAGGACAATCACGCCTCCCCGACCTGTCGCCTCCTGTCGACCTAGACTACCACCAAGCCATACTGGCTTGCCAGTGAATGTCGCCGGACTTTTGCGCCTCGTAATCCTCTCATACTCATTGATCATCCACGCCATAATTTGTGAGTTGGTATTCACATCAGGCGCCGGGATATCCACATCCTCTCCGATAAATGGAGCGATTTTGGCAGCATACGCACGAGAGAGCTTTTCAAGATCATCTCGATTGAGCTTCTTGGGGTCCACGATGATTCCACCCTTTGCTCCACCATATGGCAAACCAGCCACGGCACACTTTATACTCATGAGTGTGGCCAAAGCCTGCACTTCCTCCTCAGTCACATCAGTATGAAAGCGCGTACCACCCTTGTAGGGACCAAGAAGATTATTGTGCTGAACTCGATATCCTTTGAATACCTCAAGCCGACCATTTGAGAGCTTGACTGGGATTGAGAAGCTGTAGATCATATCAGGCTCAATAAGCCGCTTGATAAGATCATCTTTGAGGCCTAAGCCTTGAGCCGTCTTGATGATTATCTGCTGGGCAGTCTTCAGCATTACCTTGCCCGATCCTGTGCTTGACATAGTAAATTAAGGCTAATTTGTATGAAACACTATAAGTGTAGACCTCTTTTTTTTGGAGTGCAACCCCTATTTAGCTAAATCCTGGAGCAGTCAAAATTCGTTCAATAATGCTTCTTGCTCCAATTCTCGGTAAAGGTTGACCTTCTTGAATACCAAGTACCCCTCTCATTTTACTTTCATCACCACTAAACGAACCGGATAGAACCCTTTGAGTAAATTCAGAGTCAAAGGTTTCCTCGGGCCTTCTTACATGTGAAACTTTTGATGCTACTTCTATAATCCGCCTCGCAGCTCCTATTCGCCCAGCATAATTTGGATTTTGTTTTGTAAGTAGCTCCCATCTTTTTTCCAGCATAGCAGATCTTGGATCTTCTCTCTGTGGTTCTTGCAGTAAAACTTGTTGATTACCTCTTGAGGAAGAATCTGGCACTTCACCATGCATTAACGTCTCCTGCGCAAGCATCATTATAGTAGTTGTCATTCCAGGAATTGGATCGCCCTTGAGACTATCAACTTGAAAAGGAGGTTGTGTTAGTGGATCTTTTGGCTCCATAATCAATGAAATAAACTAATAAGAAAAACTCCTAAAATCATTATAACAACTTGAGCTATACGCTTACTCCGTACTCTTTAAATAATGCAATCGAGAAGGAAAATGGAAACCACAACATCTTATTATTATACCGTTACGAAACCTCTTCTTTCTGCCGAATAATTAACTCTCTTGGAGTAATCCCTCATTGTCAATTCTTCCATGGGATCTATCCCCATCGATCGAAGCTGATTCTGAAAGGCGGGAGATATTGGAGATGAATGTCGTACAGTATAATCTTGCCAATCCCCAAATCCTCCCATCTGCAATAATTCTTGCAATGATTTTAACTGTGCAAGCGTCCCTATGCCTTTGCGCTGTAGTCTTGGATCTATTTTTTGCGGATCAGATTCACTCATTGGATAAAACCTTAACCACTCAATTACCTGATCGTCTGGAAATAATACTTGCAACCCCCACCCCAACTTATCTACACCTATTGAGTATTGATAGCGTATGTGAAATACAAGACCTTCATCAACTGGTGCAATGAATCTTTTAGCAGAAAAAATACTTTGTATAGCTTGAGGTCCTTGTTCTGCAATTCTTAAAATGCCGCTCTCTTTCATAGAAAGTGAATTCAATTATGATTTGAATTTCTGAAAAGATCTTTAACGACTGCGCGGACAAATGAACGAGGAAATAATTTAACCGCTATCGCTCCGACTTGATTTCTAAAGCCTGGGACGACTATCGCATCTCCTCTTTTTAGTCCATCAAGCGCTGCGCGTGCAACGTATTCAGGAGCCATTGCATTGCGGAATCGAAAAGGTTTGGCGTGAGCGCGCTTAGCAAATCCAGTGGCCACCGGTCCTGGACAAAGAGTTGTCACGATAATACTTTGATCTTTATATTCTGAGCGAATTCCTTCCGAAAAATTCAGGACAAAAGATTTGGACGCGGCATATACACTCATCCATGGCACTGGCTGAAAAGCTGCAGTCGATGCAACATTGAGAATAGCACCACTGCCCTGCTTTACTATATCATCGATAAAAAGATGTGTAAGCGCAACAAGCGAGGCGATATTCAATTGAATCATCTCAATCTGATCATTTTTGGAAATCTCAGAAAATTGACCGGATAATCCATATCCGGCGTTGTTTATCAAAATATTGACCGTGAGCTTTGCTTTTTTGATCTCTCTATAGAGTTTTTCAGCTGAACCTGAACTACTAAGATCAGTTGTCAATACAGTCACTTTTACATAATTATTTTTTAATTCAGCAGCAATTTTCTCAAGTTCTGCTTTCGATCTGGCAACAAGAATGAGGTTGCATTTTTGGGCTGCGAGTTGCTTAGCAATCTCGTAGCCTATACCGCCCGATGCACCCGTGACGAGTGCTGTTTTTCCTCTAAAATTTATGTCTTTCATTTTTTGTTTTGTTACTTTTATGCTTCTTTCACGACTCGTGAAGAAATTGTACAGATCGTTGCCGATATGAAGGAAGGGTGTCCCGATTTACTCCGATTTAGTCGGAGTTAATTCGGGAGGGTTGCCCTCCGAAGTGAGGCGTATGATCTGTAAAGTACGAAACATGGAGTGAAAAAGTATAAAAGTAAAATAATGTCAGTTCTTTACAATAAAATATTTCTCTCCCCGTACTTCTCAAAATACTCCTCAATCAATTTTTTAAGCTCGGAATCTGCGTTTTGTTTTTCCACAACATGCGGCAAGAGATCAAGCAAATTACTCATCGCATAGTATGCAATTCCCTTATCTCGGCAATACTCCCCCACTGTCTGCCCGTCATCACGGCGCTCATTGCGATCGGTCAGGATCACAACAGCGATATCTGTGATGCCAATTTCCTTAAGCTTATCAATACCCGAAAAAAGTGATCCCCCAGTTGTCACGATGTCCTCAACTATTACAGTCTTTCCACGAGGTACACCCAAAAAGTATCTATCAGCCGGATCCCCATGCTCTTTGGGTTCTTTCCTGCCCTGCGCGAGAGCATACTTGCCTTTTGCAAAATCAGACTGCCCACTTGCCCATTTATACTGCATGATTGTTGCGAGCTTTGTCCCACCATCTGGTATTCCGTAGATACTTTCGTGCTCAATATTATTATCTTCAAGATATGCAAGTACGAAGTCTGAAAGTTTGTCTGTTAGAAAGACATCATCTGCGATTCGTCTCCAATTCACATATGTCGGAGATTTGCGACCATGTTTGAATGTTATGAGTTCTTTTGTAAGACCTACAATATTGTTTTCAACAATAAGATCGTTGAATGCCTGTTGATCAAATTTTGCCATAGTTATTCATGAAGTGTAGCAAAAAGTGGTAGAATATGAAACTGAGAATTTAGTTGTCCTCGTAGCTTAATGGATAGAGCATCGGATTGCGGATCCGAAGGTTGGGCGTTCGAGTCGCCCCGAGGACGCACATTTATTGTTTAAGCTATATAAAAATAAGTCCTACGAAACTTGAGGCAATTATAAACAGAATAGAGATGAAAAATTTATTAGCAAACTCACGCTTCCCCTGTACAAAACTATAAAATGCCTTGCTGAGTAGATTCACAGCATTTATCACAATTAAAGCAAGTACCGCAGTCTCAACTGTCACCACTCGCCCGACTAAATCAGATACATTGATTATTGCGGCATCTATACCCGCAAATCCCGCGAGCGCAGATGATAATACAAATCCCCGACTGCCAAACGCCACAAGTGATACTTTGGTCAGAATGCGCACAGTCAAAAAAAGTGCAGCAAACTTGAGGGCAAGATCAATTGAGAGTATCTTATCCTGTGGATATTCCTCATCTGTCTTTTTCACTTGAGAACCCAAGCCATTTCTTGTTTCATGATGTATCAGAAAATATACACCGATAAGTCCTGAGCTTATCATTAGGGCTATAAGTGTGGGCGTGCTTTTTACCAGAAAGTCCCAGTTCACAAATCCAATGATTGCGGCAATCTGTATAAAGCTTACGAAATTTGCAAGCAGTGCCGCAGCTACTAGCCCATCTACTCTGTCTGAGTTTTTGCTTTCATGAGCAAGTGCAACCGTCGTTGCCGTTGATGATACAAATCCCCCCATCACACTTGATATAAGTCGACCGCGCCGCCTACCCACAAACCGCTCAAGCACATACCCCAAAAGATCAATTCCTGTTATGATCACGACGATAGTCCAAAGCTTAAATGGATTGACAAATTCCGCACCCCCCAGGCTTGACCATACGCTCCCTGTTTGCTCAATTATTTGTTTGACAAAGGGAATTTGATCAAATGTGTATGATACATTGGGCAAAAATGGAAATATCACAAGGGCAATAAGTGCATATCCGACAAATGCATTGATTTCGCGACGAGCAATCCCCCCCACAAAATTCTGTATATCTCGCTTTCTGGAAAGAATTAGAATTACAACAACAGTAAGCGCGACAGTAACCTGAAGGGGTAATGCCTCCATAGCGACAATCACCCCAAAAAGATACGAGTACAAAAGTGCGCTCTCTGTCGTAATCCCGATATCTCTCGTCTGCACTGAATGAAGAATATAATAAAGAACCAATAGGGCAAATACAGATACACTAATAAATATAAAGAGAGGGAAAAAGCTTCCAGCAAGCAGTCCTGCGATTCCCCCAATTAGTGAGAGTAGAGAAAATGTACGGACACCGACACCATGAGTGGACTCATCTTTTCCTTTGGCCTCGATATCAGTATCATATGACTCACGCTCTAGGCCAATAATTGATCCAATTATTAAGGCCAACCCAAGCTTTATAAGAATGTTAAGGCTTTCCATTTTATTATTAAATGCGGAAGAATGTGCCCACCACGTAGGCAATCCCCGCCGCAATTCCGCCGACAAGCACAGTCTCACCAATTGAACGAAGTACAGATTCGCGTGTTACTTTCCACCTCAAGAATCCAACCACAATAAGTGCGATAGCAACAAGCGCTGATGACGAAAGAAATATCTTGTCTGGCGAGACATTAAAGACATAGGGAATCAGTGGAATAAATCCAAATGTAACAAATGCGAAAAGAGTCGCCCCAGCCGTAAGCCATGGATTCTCTCCCTCGGGATTAGGGAGCTCAAGCTCATAGCGCATCATAAAATCCAACCAATAGGGTTCATTCTTCATATAGATTTTTGTAAGTGCAACTGCGTCTTCTTCAGAAAATCCTTTTTTTTGCAAAAGATGCATTGTCTCTTCTTTCTCCATGCTTGTTGAGTTTTGAATTTCGTACATCTCTTTTCGTTTCTCTTGTGCATACGCATCCTTGGCCGATCGCGCAGATACAAAGTTGCCAAGCCCCATCGATGCCGCATCCGCAAAAAGATTCGCAAATCCAAAAAGTAGTACGAGGAAATATGGCTTACCTGCCATAGGAGATGCAATCTGCGCACCAGTAAACCCGGCAACGACTGCAAATGTCGTGACAATGCCATCGTTTGCACCATATACGATCTCACGAAGATATGTCGAAAGTGGCGATTGCTTATGCTCCTCCTCTAGGTGCTTTTTGAATGTTTCGTCTGTATACTTCTCACTCATGTAATTATTATACTCGCACCTTATGATTTGACGACAGCTTTATAGCCAGTTACTTTTACTTGTTGGATGATCTTGTCTATCTCTATCTTCTCTACATCGTACTCAATCTCTACCTCTTGCTTAACATAGCTTGTCTGTACTTTTTTTACACCATCAAGATCCTCAAGATCAAAATCAATATTCATCGCGCACGAGGTGCAGTGCATTCCCTCAATATGTAATTTTACTTTTTTTACCATTACATTACGTCAATCACACCTCTGTACATACCCATCGAGCAGTTGAAAGCTATCTGGCCTGTATTTGTTGGTGTAAATTGCACTGAATCAGATCCATTCGGCTGGAGATTGCGCTCTATGCCAAGTGCAGGTATGCGAAATGCAGATGCGCAAGAATATGCTCCAGTTGACTTGAGGTTTAGTTTGACGGGTATGTCTTTTTTCACCTTTATATTTGTTGGGCTGTAGCCGTTTGAGGTAATCATAATATCTACATTTTGCACGTCGTTTACTACTTTGGCCACGGATCCACTGCTATTTGATGATTGGTCCATCCGCACTATATTCTGGGCCAAAGACTGCAGAGTAAAGTCAGACCCTGTGGCGACGAGTGCTGCATTGACAGACACAATCCCGAGGTATAGTACAGCAAATGCAGCAATTTTGAGGAATCTTTGCTTGAAGTTGTCCCCCAGTAGAGTCGTGACAAATCCAACACCAAAAAATAATGGCGTCGTCCCAAGTACAAAGACACCCAGGATCAAAGCTCCAGTCACACCACTTGCGCTACTTATTGCAAGCGCCTCCATAGCAAGCGTCGTGCCACAGGGAATAAAAATAGTCATAGCTCCCAATATCGCTGGCGCAAAGATGTCGCGGCTTTTGGATTGATTTCTGATTTTACGTGTCAAAAATCGAGGTGGCTGAATCACCACGTAGCGAAAGATTGGATGGACATTGAGCAAATTAAGAGCGACTGCGATCATATACAATCCGGCAATAAACTGCACTACAATCTGAGTCGTTTGATTAATCCCAATTGCTCCCCCAAATGCCCCAAGCGCAAATCCCAAAGCAGTATATGCAATCAGCTTACTGACCAGAAAAGATACTGTCGGAAATACTGTGTGCCTCGGATTCTTACTACTTTCAAGATCTGCGTCTTCACGAGCCGCGATAATTGAAGCAAGAAGTCCACCCTGCACAGCAAGGCATGTAAGCCCCCCAACTGTCAGCCCCGTAATAAATACAACCCAAAGATTCATAAGGCTTATATTTTAACTCTTTTTAAAAGCAATGAATTGGTCACGACCGATATCGAGCTTGTTGCCATAGCCACAGATGCAAATATAGGATTTAATAATATATGAAAAAATGAATACAATAGGCCCATCGCTACAGGAATCAGAATAATATTGTATCCAAATGCCCACACAAGATTCATCCTTATTGTCCGCATAGTCTTTTTGGAAAGATCGATAGCCACGGCTACAGACTTAAGATCTTTATTTATAAGCGTAATATCTGCGGCTTCTATTGCCACATCAGTGCCTGTGCCAATCGCAATACCGATGTCGGCTGCAGCAAGTGCAGGTGCATCGTTTATCCCGTCCCCTACCATTGCCACACGAATGCCTTTTTCTTGGATTTTTCTTATTTCAGCCTCTTTTTTATCAGGCAATACCTCAGAGAGTACACTTTTTATACCGAGCTTGCTCGCAATTGCATCTGCTGTACGCTTGTTGTCGCCAGTCATCATCATCACATCAATTCCTCGCTTCTGAAGAGCGGAAACTGTTGAAATTGCAGATTCTTTGACCATATCAGCAACCGCAATAAGTCCGACAAGTTCTTTATTAAGGCCCAATAGCATTACAGTCTTTCCCGCATGCTCAAGAGCGCTAATTTTGCCTTCTACTTTTTTAAAATCAATTTTTTCTTTTTCCATCAGTCGGCGATTACCAAGTAAGATTTTATCTTTATCAATTACACCCTCAACTCCATGACCAGCAATTGCCCTAAAGCCTTCAACTTTTTTTAAAGTAAATTTTTTATTTTCAGCCGCCTTGACTATTGACTCAGCCAATGAATGTTCAGATCCTTTTTCAACTGAGGCAGCCAGTATTAATATTCCATCAACCTTTATTTTCCCAACTTCAACTATATCGGTCACCTCAGGGCGTCCATTTGTGAGCGTTCCTGTCTTGTCAAATACCACCGCTCTGATCTTATTTGCAATCTCCAGACTCTCAGCGTCTCGAATCAATATTCCACGCTGCGCCCCAATGCCAGTCCCGACCATGATCGCTGTCGGTGTCGCAAGCCCCATAGCACACGGACAAGCTATTATGAGAACGGCTACAGTATTGAGCATTGCCAGAAGAAAAGAGGGGCTTGGACCAAATACATACCATACACCAAAAGTCATACACGCAAGCATAATCACAATCGGTACGAAATAGGATGATACGGTATCGGCAAGCCTCTGAATTGGCGCTTTGCTTCCTTGTGCCTCTTCAACGAGAGTAATAATCTGAGAAAGCATAGTATCTGCTCCAACATTTATTGCGCGATACGTAAAAGAGCCCGATTTATTCATCGTTGCTCCAACGACTGTGTCGCCCTTTGCCTTATCGACTGGAATGCTTTCACCAGTAATCATGGACTCATCTATACTTGATTCGCCCGCAACAATTACGCCATCAACTGGTATCTTCTCACCAGGTCTAACTCGAATAATATCACCGATCTGCACATCCTCAATCGGGATATCTATATCGTGTCCATCTCTTACGACCCGTGCAGTCTTGGCCTGAAGGCCGATAAGTTTGCGAATTGCGCCGGATGTTCCGAGCTTCGCCTTTGCTTCAAAATACCGACCCAAAAGTATGAGCGCTATCACAATTGTTGCCACATCAAAGTACGGTATAGGCTCCATACCGAGATTCATCAAAATACGTGGAAAAAGTATTATAAAAACAGAATAAAGGTAGGCAACAGTGGTGCCAAGGGCAACCAAAGTATCCATATTGGCCGTTCTATGTCTTAGCGCCGGAATCGTTGCTCTATAAAATTCATATCCTGCCCAAAACTGAATTGGCGTCGCCAATAGAAGTTGCACGTAAAAGTTCTTGAAGATGACGGGCGCCGTATTCATCAGACCTGGAAAGCTACCCCACAAGATAAGCCCTCCGGCAATAAGACTTGCAATTACTTTGTTTTTTAATACAGCGAGTTCTTTTCTTTTTTCTTTTTCCTGAATATCCTCACTTTTCTCCGTCAATTCAAGCTTGTATCCTATTTTTACTATTGAATCCGCAAGCTCAGCAGGTGTGCAAACAGTATCATCGTACGTAACCGTTGCTTTCTCGGATGCAAAATTCACTACGGCATCATGCACGCCCTGAGTCTTCTTAAGAGCCCGCTCGGTTAGCCGTATGCATGATGCGCAGTGCATACCTTTTACGGAAAATGATTTCTTAATTTTAGCCATAATTATTTGACATTTATTTTTCCATGAAACATATTCATGCCGCAGGCATAGTCATACTCGCCACTTTTTTGTGGAGTGAGGATAATAGACACCTTTTTATTTAATGGTAAATATTTTCTTATTCGAAAATCAGGAAGCACCACTTCTTCCAGACATGATGATGGATCGCGTCGCGTGAAATTAATGGTTGTTGAGCGACCTTTGGGAATCGAGATTACTTGTGGGGAATATCCACCCTCAACTGCAATATCCACACTATCTGTATTCACAACAACCGCATCCCCCGCGTTTTTCATGAGAAAAAACCAGTATGTAAACACCATACCGCAGATACTCGCTATCGCGACTAATATTTTGTCAAGCGTCATATTTAATATCCCCAATTTTTATACCACTGCCTCATCTCATTTATCTCTTTGGTCTGAGCATCAATAATGTTTTGAGCAAGCTGCCTCATCTCTTCTCTATTTGTTCCCCGCTTAAGCATCGTGGCCATCATAACCGCCATCTGGTGATGCGGGATCATCTCTTCAATAAATGCCTTGTCGAAATTATCAGCATTTTTCAGTGTCGCAATATCAGACTCATCTCCCATCATTCCGCCATGCATGCGCCCACCCATCATACCTGCTCCAGAATTAGCATCATCACTCGTGTCTTCTGGTACATCTTGCCCATACCAACTTTTGTACCAATTCTTCATTTGGGTAATCTCCTCAGATTGTGTTTTTTTGATATTTTCAGATAGCTTTTTAATTTCAGAATGTTGAGCTTTTGTCTGTGCAATATCTGCCATGGTTATTGCATCTTCATGATGAGGTATCATCTGCTCTATAAAATGCTCATCAATATTCTCCATCATGCTTCCTCGATAGTTTTGAGTGCCTATACCCATCATGCGCATCATTCCGATATTTTGAGTATTTACCGAACTTGAAGCTATTATCACAGTAATTAAGCTTCCGGCTAGTAGACCAATGATTCCGTATAATATTGCTTTATTTTCCATATGTATCACCTTCTTTCTGTGGTTTTTTTAAA
>CAYOAI010000001.1:0-90411 GCA_964401915.1 uncultured Gammaproteobacteria bacterium | reverse complement strand
TCTCGTATTCTGTGTGGGAGAGATTGATAGTCACACCACGAGCTTTCTCTTCAGGTGCCGTATCAATATCTGCATAGCTTAGGGCTTTTGCAAAGCCTTTTTTAGCAAGTACTGTGTGAATTGCTGATGTAAGAGTGGTCTTACCATGATCCACGTGTCCGATGGTACCAATATTAAGATGGGGCTTGGTTCTGTCAAATTTGTCAGTTGCCATAAAAGTTTGAAAAAATTATTAAATTAATAAACTGCCAATCCGGCAGAAACAACAATTATAAAGTACCTCAATCAAATTTGCAAACTATTGTTGCAAAGTGAGCAGTATCTCACTATCATAGGTTGAATGAGGAGATTTGTCAAGACCTTTTTGCATACCTTTTTATATAGTCTGATACCACAGGCCGATTTCTATCATCGCCTAAGACGCCGCCCGTATAAAGCGTCACTTATATACTTTTTTACACTTGTATTTGTCGTAAATGCATTTTTTTTCGGGTTTTTTGCCGCAACTCACAACATATTCGACCTTATCAGCAGTCAAAGCGCAGTAAAACAAAGCCTCATGGCTTATCCCAAAGACCTTCGGATTCATATCGCCAATAGCCGTCTTGCCACCAACTACGATCATCCTTATTTTGTATGGCTTACGCGTGGCGGTCGACTCGACCTCTTTGCAGTTGTCGACGAATGGGCGAGCGCCGAGAAGATAAAAGAATACAATTCTTTTCTGCTCTTTACCTCAAATAACCTCGTGGTACGAAATCCAAAAAATATAAAAAATGGCTATACGCTACTTCCACTGCCCGACCAGAAGTCTCCCGTGACCATAACGAAAGGCAATGTGGGATGGCTTATAGATCGCGTAGATCGCTCATGGGTACCATTTGTCATCACCATCGCAGTTTTCATATTTGTATTTATCCCAGCTGCTTTAGCATTAGCCCTCCTTGTGCTACTTGGGATTCTGAGCTACATATCATTCCTTATCCTTCGACTAAGGTACAAGAAACACACTCTCGCCAAGACCTATCAACTCGCGCTCCACGCAGTGAGCTTCCCACTTATCACTATATATACATTATATAGCTTAGCTTTTGGCATTCGAGGATTTGCTCCCCCACTTTTTATTTTCCTTATTTTGGTCTTTGTTCTTGCCGGTTTGTATGAAAGCTACTATGATGAGATGAATCATAAATCTGCGTAACAACTTTTCCCCATCTTCTTTTTGTTACTTTTTCATGTTTTCTGCGACTTGGGAGGCCCATCCTGAGTGAAGTTGAAGGATGGGAGGGAACCCACTGGAGACAGAAACATGAAAAAGTAAAGGTAAGATTTAGTTTTCCAAAATATCATTGCAATGATATAAAATGGTAGCCCATGCTCAAAGATACTATCACCCTTAACGCGAAGCAAAAAGAGGCAGTGGAGTACAATGACGGCCCGCTTCTTATTATCGCCGGTGCCGGAACAGGCAAGACGAGTGTAATTGTCGAGAAAATCCGCCATCTTGTGAATAAAAAACTTGCTGCGCCAAGTGAAATACTTGCCCTTACATTTACTGAAAAGGCAGCAGGCGAGATGGAAGAGCGGGTCGACCGCGCCCTCCCCTACGGATACTTTCAGACTGAGATCCATACATTTCACGCATTTGCCGATCAACTACTTCGACACAATATATCCCATATCGGACTAAGTGCGAATTATCGCCTGATGACTGAAGCCGAGACTGTGATTTTTTTGCGTGAAAATCTATTCCTTTTTAATCTTAAGTACTTTCGCCCTCTTGGCAATCCAAATAAGTTCATCTCCGCATTTATCCAGCATTTCTCCCGCTTAAGAGATGAGGATGCAGCACCTGATGATTATCTATCACTCGCCAAAAGAAAGCAAAAAATAAAAAGCCTCACAACAGAGGAAAAGCAAAAAATTCTTGAGCTTGCGAATGCATACAAGACATATCAATCGTTAAAGGTGAAAGCAGACGTCTTTGACTTTGCAGATCTTATTTTCTACACAAATAAGCTTCTCAAAGCTCGTCCACACATACTTCGCGACCTCCAAAAAAAATACAAATACATACTTGTTGATGAGTTTCAGGACACCAATATAGCTCAATACGCACTCCTCAAACTTCTGTGCCCACCCGCCTCGACTACTCACCTTACTGTCGTGGGCGATGACTCGCAGGCAATATACAAATTCCGCGGTGCATCTGTCTCAAATATCATCACATTTATGAGAGACTACAAAAGCGCTCGTTCAATAACATTGACAACCAACTATAGATCAGTCCAGCCAATACTTGATCATGCCTATCGACTTATACGACACAATGATCCCGATACTCTTGAGGCACAACTTGGGATATCCAAAAATCTCAATTACTTTAAAAAAGAAAAGCTACAAGACGCGCAGCCTGTACAATTTTTTCTTGGTGAGAATGCAGGGTCTGAGGCAGACTACGTAGCCCGCCAGATACTGGATCTTAAAAAAGTTGGCTACAGTTGGTCTGATATGGCGCTTCTTGTGCGTGCCAATAATCATGCGGATATATTCAAAGGCACATTCGCAAGGCATGGTATTCCCTACCAATTCTGGGGGCCAGGTGCGCTCTATAAGCAGCCAGAGGTCAAGGACTTGATCGCCTATCTTACTTTTTTGAGTGAGATTGACGATTCTGTATCTTTGTATCGAGTACTTACCATGGATATTCTGGGACTTTCGGCCGTTGATGTAGCCGCGCTTTTGAGCTTTGCGCGCTCCACAAATCTCACTCTATTTCAGGCAATGAAGATCGCCGTAGCTGAAAATGATAAGGAGTTGGAAGCTGAAGAATATAAAAGTTATAAATCACATCTTCCACAGGTCACAAAAAAGTCAATAAACAGCTTGCGCAAAATCTATATCATGATCACACATCATCTTGACAATATGCGCCGCGCAACTGCTGGTCAGATTCTATACTACTTCCTTGATGCGACTGGCTACCTCAAACGACTGGCCACATACAAGACAGAGACTGAGGAGAAGGTCGCACTCAATGTCTCGGCCTTTTTCAATAGGCTAAAAAATTATGAGAACGAACACGAGGATTCCACAGTTGGAGCTATTGTGGATTATTTAAAAATGAGTATGGAGCTTGGGGAATCTCCCCGTGTTGGCACAGACGATATCGCGACATATGATGCAGTACATATTCTGACTGTGCATGGGGCAAAAGGCCTTGAATTCCCAATCGTATTCCTCCCTCATCTGGTAGCCGACCGCTTCCCCACACGCCGTAGAAATGACGTCCTACCCATCCCAGAGGAGCTCATCAAAGAAACTCTTCCAACCGGAGACTACCACATACTTGAGGAGCGGCGACTTTTCTATGTCGGCGTGACGCGCGCAAAGCGCAAACTCTATCTCACAGCAGCCGAATTCTATGGCGAAGGAATACGCCGCAAGAAGTTGTCGCCATTTGTTGAAGAGACCTTGGGAAGCGTGAATATGGCGCGCTACTTGTCTATCAAGCACGAGTCTGAAGCCCAAATTCCGCTTTTTGAATATAAAGAAAAAGAAAGTCCGATTATCAAGAAACACACCTTACAATCAGTATTTTCCTATACACAGATTGAGACATTTGACAACTGTCCACTTCAATATAAGTACCGCTACATTCTGAGGATTCCAGTTGCACCCAAGGGACAAGCATCTTTTGGGATCACCATCCACGCAGCACTTGAGAAATTCTACAAAGAATATGTGATTAATAAGAAGCTTGGGATCAAGCGGCTTATTGAAATTTACCGTGAAGAATGGATACCTTTGGGCTACGCGTCAGCAACTCACCAGAATAGAATGAAAAAGGAAGGAGAGAAGATGCTGCGAAAATTCTTTGCCACATATCATGACCCCAAAAATAGCCCGCTTGATATGGAGCGGGATTTCAAGATCAAAATCTCATCAGACATCACAGTTGTTGGAAAAATTGATCGCGTAGACCGCCATGGCGAAATGCTTGAGATTATAGACTATAAAACTGGGAAGACTCCGGATTTGAAAAAACTCGAAAAAAGCCTGCAGCTTTCGCTCTACTTGCTCGCTGCATCTGGTCCCCAGATGTACGAGACGCCGATTGACAAAATCACCCTTACTTTCTATTACCTGCAGGAGGGGACAAAATTCTCAATGAAGAAGAAAGAAAGCGATCTTGAGACAGTACGCACTAAAATCACAGAGACTGTCGGGAAGATCCGAAGTGGCGCTTATCCCGCACGAGTCGGCCCTCAATGCAACTTCTGCTCATTCCGCATGATCTGCGAAGCTTGGCAATAAAAGACAAAAAGAGTGCTACTATATCTATAGATTAGTTAAATACGCGCTTTTTGTATAATAGACCTTAAGTATGAGCGAGCATATCACCAAGTCCCCTTTCTTTGTCCGTCTTTTTGAACTAATTATTCCCATCACGTCCTGGGCAATCATCACCCTCCCTTTGTGGCTCTCTTTCTTTCATCCAGCACTCGTGGCCTATCTTATTATTGCTTTCTATTTTTACTTTATGTACAAGTCCGTCATGACTGTATACTTTGCCAGCCTTTCATACAAGCTGATCCTCAATAATCAAAAAGTCCGCTACGACAAGCAGATCACAAAAATTAAGAAGGCTAAAGATATTCATCACTTCATACTCATCCCCAACTATAAAGAACACCTGAAGAAGTTGGAAGAGACTATTACTGCGATGACTGCCTCTGATTATCCCTACAAGAAGCTCTATCTTGTCCTTGCATTTGAGGAGCGAGAGATAGATGCGGAGGAAAAGGCCAAAGCCATTCGCCGAAAATATGGCGCGTATTTTGCCGATATCATGGAATCTTATCACGTACTTGGAGATCATGAGGTGGCAGGTAAAGCCAGCAACCAAGCTTGGGCGGGCCGCCTTGTTGATGAGTATGTAAAGCGTGCCAAGATATCTCCGGATGATGTCGTGATCACTGTCTGTGACGCCGACAGTATCATGCCCAAGAACTTCTTCGCGTATCTGACTCACGAGTATCTCAAAGACGCAGATCGCAGATATCATTTTTACTGGGCACCGGTTCTCTTGTACAACAACTTTTGGCAACTGCCGCTTTTTGTGCGTATGCAAGCCACGCTCTCATCAATCCTTCGTATCGCCTTTTTGTCCCAAAAAGACAATCTCATACACATATCTACATATTCGATGAGTCTATGGCTTCTTAAGGAAATCGACTTTTGGGACGTGGATATAATCCCTGAAGACTGGCATGTGTATTTTCAGGCTTTTTTCACATTTGGAGAGCGCGTCAAGACAATCCCACTTTACACAATTGTCAATGGCGATGCCGTATACTCCGGTGGACTTTTCAAGACTCTTATCAATCGTTATGAGCAGGAAAAGCGATGGGCATGGGGAGTGTCAGACATTGCCTACGCGTTTAAAAAATACTTCGTGACACCACATATCCGCAGGTGGCCAAAGATCAAAAAAATCATCTTTCTTATTGAGACACATCTTCTATGGCCAACCACATTCTTCGTACTCACAATTTTCGCGCTTATCCCACCACTTATCAATCCCGTCTTTAAGCGCACAGTACTTGGATTCTTGCTCCCAAGGCTTTCAAGCGGGATCCTCACATTCACAACTATTTTTCTTATCTTTTATGTATATCTTGATGTAAAGCTTCGAAAACGTCTTGG
Organism: uncultured Gammaproteobacteria bacterium; assembly: GCA_964401915.1. Lineage (GTDB taxonomy): Bacteria > Patescibacteriota > Microgenomatia > UBA1406 > GWC2-37-13 > CAZGZD01. Next base: position 84,702 of record CAYOAI010000001.1, on the reverse strand, counting down.
AAGTCATACTCGGATTCGCAATCTTCCCCTTCTTTTTATTCAGTGGTATTTCCTACCTCTTGTATCATTCATACTCTCAGCTGTGCCTGCTCTCGAGTCCCACACACGAATCATCATGGGAAAAAAACTTGCCTATAAAGTGACCGAGAAAGCATGAAGCATGTAACGCATAATTTGAACCTTGTAGCTCAAGACAAACTATTTTGTTACTTTTAATATGATCAACTTTCTATTCGCATCTACTCCACTCAAGTATCTTGTCGCCAGTTTTTGGCGAGATGAGGCATTCACAGCACTTTTAGCGCGCCGCGACATCGTGTCTATTCTCAAGATCACAGCAGCCGATTTCAACCCACCGCTCTACTATATCCTCTTACATATGTGGATGAAGCTTTTTGGGTCAGGAGAAGTGGCGCTTCGCATACCTTCACTTATTTTCTTCTGGGGAACTATCTACGTGACATACCTCATATTCACCGACATACTAAAGTTATCCACGCGAAAAAGCTACCTCTATCTTCTTCTTTTTATTGCCAATCCATTCCTCAACTACTACGCTTTTGAAGCTCGCATGTATACTATGCTTGCTGCGATCGCAACCCTAAGCTTTTACTTTTTATACAAAAAAAAGAAGTGGGCATATTTCATCACGGCTCTTTTGGGACTCTATACTCATTACTTCATGCTTTTTGTCGTTGCGGCTCAAGCTTTGTATTCACTTGCGATAGCTCCATCTAAAAAAAGATTCCGACCGCTATTTCTCTATTTTGGAATTGGAATATGTTTTGCACCGTGGGCTATATTTGTACTTACCCAAAACAACTTAACTGGCCAGTCTTTTTGGATCATAAATTCTTTTATATCAAATCTCATGCAGTTTCCAGCTATCCTCTATACGGGATATGAGGATAAGGCGTTTGTGTACAAGCCAGAAATACTCATTGCTCTGTCCATTGGCCTCTACCTTTTGCTCATACGAGGACTGCAATATATGATAAGCAAGAGATTCAATAAGGATCGAAATTTATTTATACTTTTGTATATCTGGGCTCTTGGAATTCCTGGATTTGTACTTTTATTTTCTTTCATAAAGCCTATTTTCCTCCCCCGATATCTTATCTTCTCGGCAGTCGGACTTATTGTGCTTCTTGTCGCTATTTTTGAAAGGATGAGTAAAGAAGTACGGTTTGTCACTATAGCAATACTGATCGCCATCACTCTACACTACAACCATGAGCAGTTACATGAAAGGCTGAAAGCCAACATGCGAGATAAAATTGCCACAATCAAACAAATTGCGCGCCCTGGGGATATGATCTATGTTGAAGATGAACTCAACTTCCACGAAGCTCAGTATTATTTTGACGAAAATCGTGTGTATATATACAATGGGCCTTATTCTGACATTCCATCATACGTAGGCAAAGTCTTAATTCCTGAAAAATACGTGACAAATACCCTCCCTCAGTTCCCCCGCCGTGCATTTGTCATAGATAAGTACCTTAACTACCAAATTGAGTCTTCACTTTAGCCTCGTCTCACTGTATAATAATTTTCTATGCCGACACTTTCCAAAGTTGACCCTGAGATAGCCGCGCTTATTGAGAAAGAGAGAATAAGGCAAAAAGATGGTCTTGAGATGATACCTTCCGAAAATTATGTCTCACCTGCTGTACTTGAGGCAATGGGATCAATTCTGACCAACAAATATTCTGAAGGATATCCTCACAAACGCTACTACGGCGGCAATGAATTTATCGATGATATCGAAACAATAGCGATTGAACGGGCAAAAAAGCTCTTCAAAGTACCACATGCGAATGTCCAACCATATTCCGGATCACCCGCCAATCTTGCAGTATATATGGCAACCTGTGCGCCAGGCGACACTATCATGGGGCTCAATCTCACAGATGGAGGCCATCTCACTCACGGATGGAAAGTGTCATTTACTGGGATCTTTTTCAAAAGCGTACCTTACCATGTATTAAAAAACGGTCGAGTCGACTTTGATGAAGTTCGAACACTTGCCAAAAAATACAAACCCCGCCTTATGTGGGCTGGCGCGACAGCATATGTGTATCAATATGAATTTGAGCGCTTTGCTGAGATCGCTGATGAAGTAGGCGCATATTTTGCAGCAGATATTGCTCATACGGCCGGACTTGTCGTGACGGGCCAACATATAGATCCTGTGCCTTATGCTCATATAGTCACGACCACAACTCATAAGACGCTTAGAGGACCACGTGGCGGCATGATTATGGTGACAGATAAGGGCCTCAAAAAAGATCCGGAGTTGGGAGGGAAGATTGACCGCGCCATATTTCCAGGTCTGCAAGGAGGACCACACGATCACACCACAGCTGCAATAGCCGTAGCTCTCAAATTAGCAGCAGAACCCGCTTTTAAAAAATATGGCAAGCAGATTGTCACAAATGCAAAAGCATTAGCTGAAGCGCTTAAGGCACGAGGATTTACTCTTGTTGGAGATGGTACCGAGAATCACCTAATACTTATTGATCTTGTGCCTATTCTCGGTCCGGGGAGTGGCTTCTTTGCCCAATATGCACTCGATACAGCCGGTATCACGCTCAACAAGAATACTATCCCTGGTGAACCAGCATCACCCTTTTATCCATCAGGAATCAGACTTGGTACACCCGCACTCACCACTCGTGGAATGCGTGAGAAAGACATGGAGAGAATCGCATCGTGGATAGCTCGAGTAGTTGAGGAAATCAAGACCTACTCACTCCCCACACAAAAAGAAGAGCGCAAAGACTATCTCAAAAATTATCGCACGGAAGTTGAGCAGAATCCAGAACTAAAAAAAATCAAAAAAGAGATCAAAGCCTTTGCATCTACCTTCCCCATATTCGCCTGGTAAAGGTCATTCAAAGAATCTTGGTATAATAGACTAATATGTTTTATGCCCTTGTTGTCGCCCATATCATTATGGCGGGGACATTCCTCATTCGCATTGGGCGCATTCCGCCACAAATTCCCCTTTTCTATTCCCGCCCATGGGGTGAATTTCAACTCGCTGACTGGTGGCTCATATTCCTTCTTATTGTACTTATGGATGCACTCTATTTTATAAACCTTGGAGTAAGCCGTCGATACTTCAAAGACAATGAATTTATACAACACACTCTAAGCTATGTGAATATCGCAGTTATCTCTGGATTTACGCTCATATTTATGAAAATTATTTTTCTTTCAACATAAATCCTCTATGTGGTATTTTTTTGCAGGTGCTATTGCTTTTTTAAGCGCATATTTAGCTACCCCGTATGTAATTGCTGCGGCGATCAATCTGGAGATTGTCACTGATAGAAAAAAGAGAAAGCATCCAGCGCATACTCATCGCGGAATAGTGCCACGAGCAGGCGGCGTAGCTATCTATATGGGCCTTCTGATAAGTTCGCTCATATTCCTGCGCTCATTTCCGTTGATTGTAGGTATTCTTATTGCCAGTGGACTACTTGTTATCTTGGGTGTTCTTGATGATTATTATGATCTATCTCCATACAGTCGGTTTATTGGAAATATACTAATCTCATCACTTGTCGTTGGATTCGGACTTAGAATTCCCTATATCTCAAACCCATTTGGAGGAATTATTCATCTTGATACAATGAAGGCTTCTTTTTCGCTCTTTGGGCTACATATGGGAATCACGGCCGGAGATATTCTAGCTGTTTTGTGGCTTACGTGGACGACCAATATGATCAATTGGAGCAAGGGAGTAGACGGGCAACTTCCTGGATTTGTCGGCATTGCCGCTCTTTTTCTTGGATTCCTGGCTCTGCAGTTTACGGCGCTTGATATCACAACCACGACAGTTGCCACTTTCTCATTTATTGTTGCTGGGGCATTCTTTGGATTTCTTCCTTTCAATTTTTATCCACAGCGAATCATGCCGGGATATGGAGGAGGAGGCGTGGCAGGATTCCTACTTGGTGTACTTGCAATTTTATCTTTTGGAAAGCTCGGGACTGCGCTCCTTATTTTGTCTGTCCCCATGATGGATGCAATCTATACTATTCTCAGACGACTGAGAAATAAAAAATCTCCTTTTCGAGCTGACTGGGGACACTTTCATCATAGACTTCTTGAGATTGGTTGGGGCAGGCGGCGCATTGCTGTTTTTTACTGGGTAGTCACATGCATCTTGGGGATTGCGAGCCTTTTTTTAAAGGGAATTGAGAAGGCGGTGGCATTTGTCGCTGTCGCATTTGTACTTATTGCATTTATCGTCATTATTGATCAGCTCAAAAAACAAGACCTTATATCAACCGCCAATTAATTATCTATAAAATAGACCCTTACCATGCGATACTATATCAAGACATTCGGATGCCAGCAAAATGAAGCGGATTCAGAGCGTATCGATGGCGCATTCACAGCTCGTGGTATGAGTCGAGCTACAGGATATGAAGATGCAAGTTATGTAGTCATCAACACCTGTATGATACGAGAATCAGCTGAAAATCGTGTATATGGGTTGATTAACAATCTTAGTAATTTAAAGCGTGAAAAAGAGAAAAAGGGTGAATTTTTCAAAATTATTGTCACAGGCTGTATGGTCGGACTTGCTAATCGAGACAAAAGTGGAAAGTACTTTGACAAAATTCGTCGTGTGCTACCTGCGGTCGACGAGTTTATGCCGATTGAGGAGATAGGCTTTGACAATGAGCCCGTCCGCGTGAGCTCGACCATAGCCTGGGTACCGATCTCCAACGGGTGCAATAATTTTTGTACATTTTGTGTAGTCCCCTACACACGTGGTCGCGAGATAAGTCGCGAGTTCCACAGCGTACTTGAAGAATGTAAAAGACTTAAGGATGCAGGTTATACAGAAGTCACACTTGTTGGTCAAAATGTCAACTCATACGGAGCTGATCTTCTATTGGGAGACAAAAATATACAGTCAATACGAGATCTTGACGATAATCTCTATTTTGGTAAAGCAAGCCTCGCACACCCCCGTATGAAGATTGAATATAAAATCAATGGCGTACCAATTGAGCCAGTATATGTCAAACATCTTGGTCGCTACCGTATACCCACGCTTTTTCCCTATCTTCTGGAGGCCGTGGCGCGCCTTGGGTTTGAAAAGGTTGATTTTGTGTCATCAAATCCTTGGGATTTCTCAGACGCACTTATTGATGTAATCGCACAAAATGAAAACATTAGTCGCACCATCCATCTGCCTGTTCAATCGGGAGATAATACTGTGTTGAAACGAATGAATAGATGGTACACTCGGGACGAATACCTCACTCTTATACGAAAAATTAAGAGCAAAGTAAAAAACGCTCGCTTTACAACAGACATTATTGTCGGCTTCTGTGGAGAGACTGACGCGGAATTCAAAAATACATATAGGCTGGCGCAGGAAGTAGGATTTGAAAAAGCATATGTAGCTATGTATTCTGTACGACCAGCTACAGCTGCAACAGCTGTAATGCAAGATAATGTACCCCATACGATCAAAAAAAAGCGCTGGGAAGCGCTGGACACACTTATCAATACGGCACACCTTACAAGAGCTAAAAATTCAGCTACAATCAATTAACTAATATGAAACTACTTGTCACAGGAGGCGCTGGCTTTATTGGATCCAACTTTATTCTTTACTGGCTTAAAGAACATCCAGGCGATAAGATCATAAATCTTGACAAGCTTACCTATGCCGGCAACCTTAAGAATCTTAAAAGTGTTGAGGGGAACCCAAACTACTCATTTGTCAAAGGAGATATCTGTGATAAAAATCTTGTGGATGAGGTGACGCGTGATATCGACACCATCGTACACTTTGCCGCCGAATCCCATGTAGATCGCTCCATCATCGATCCATCAGCTTTTGTCAAAACAAACATAGAAGGGACATATGCGCTGCTTGACGCAGCTGTAAAAAACAAGGTAAATCGTTTTCATCATATCTCAACCGACGAAGTCTTCGGGCACCTTGATCTGGAATCAGATACTAAATTTACTGAAGATACTCCTTACGCCCCCCGCTCTCCATACTCAGCCTCTAAAGCGGCGTCCGACCACTTAGTCCGAGCTTACCATACCACCTACAACCTCCCCATAACCATCTCAAATTGCGGAAACAACTTCGGCCCATATCATTTTCCAGAAAAACTCATCCCACTCGCAATCACGAATCTTCTTGAGGATAAAAAAGTACCTATATATGGAGATGGCCTGTATATACGCGACTGGCTATACGTTGAAGATCACTGTCGGGCAATTGACCTAATCCTCCAAAAGGGACAAATCGGACAGACATACCTTATTGGTGGACTGACAACCGCAATATCAAATCTTGAAGTTGTGAATCATATTCTGAAAATCATGGACAAGGACCAGTCTTCTATCGAATACGTCACAGACAGACCTGGTCATGACAGACGCTACGACGTAGACTGGAGTAAGATAAGGCGTGAGCTTGGATGGGAACCAGCACATACTTTTGATCAAGCACTCGAGGCAACCATAGCGTGGTACACGGAAAATCAAAAGTGGTGGCAAGATCTCAAAACAGGCGCATACCAAAAATACTACGAAACTCAGTATGGCAAATAAGATACGAGTTGCAGTTACGGGAGCTGCTGGTCTGGTTGGGTCACGAATTGTCGAGCTTCTAAGCAGCTCATATGAGATTATCCCACTGACTCACACGGATATTGATATTACAGATAAGAATAATGTCGAAAGTACTATCAATCCATTGATATTTGACTATCTCATCCATTGCGCGGCATATACTGATGTAGATGGAGCAGAGCATAACACGGAGCTTGCCTTAAGAATTAATGTTGAAGGAGCAAAAAATATATCTGAAGTTTGCAGACAGAGAGAAATAAAGCTTATATATATCTCCACAGATTTTGTTTTCGATGGGTCAAATCCTCCATATTTTGAAGATAGCATCCCAAATCCTCTTTCAACCTATGCAAAATCTAAGTATGAAGGAGAGCAGATTGTGAAAGATACGGCAATGATCGTTCGTATTGCCTATCCGTACCGCACAAGTTTTTCAAAAAGTGATTTTGCCCGCACAATTAAAAAGATGCTCCAGCAAGGAAAAGAGATAAAAGCCGTCACTGATTCACTTTTCACACCAACTCATATTGACGATATTATATCCGCACTAGAATATCTTATTCCCCATTATTCGCACGATATATTTCATATTGTCGGAGCGCAAGCACTATCTCCACTTGATGCGGCTCGCATAATCGCCAATCAATATGATCTTGATTCGTCGCTTATTGTGCCTGTTTCTTTTGAAGAATTTTTTCGTGGTCGAGCGAAGCGCCCACAATATTCTGATGTACGAAGTAAAAAAAACAGCTTCACTCCTATGCGATCATTTGAGAAAGGTGTGGTGAGCATTGAGGATTAAGTTGTTTTTAAACCTCAAGTTAGATATTATTTTAAGATTCATATGACGATTACTGTAATTGGGCATGGTTATGTTGGACTTGTATCCTCATGTGTATTTGCTGAACTTGGCAATACAGTTTGGGTCATAGGCCGGAATCCTGAAAAGCTCAAAAAACTATCATCGGGCGACCCTTTAATCTACGAACCAGGACTTGAGGAAATTCTCAAGAGTAATCTTAAAAAGGGCAATCTCCACTTTACCTCAGAGTACGAAGAAGCGATCTCAAGCTCTGATATTGTGTTCATTGCCGTTGGAACACCCTCAACTCCCTCTGGCCAGGCAGACACAAAGACTGTCTTTGAAGTTGTTCGCAAACTTACCCCTCATCTCAAGCGAGGTTTTACTGTCGTATCATGCAAAAGTACAGTGCCTCTTGGAACAAACAAAAAAGTAGAGGCAGAAATCAATAAGGTGCTCCCCAAAGAAGCAGAGTTTGCAGTTGCATCATGTCCTGAATTTTTGCGCGAAGGATTCTCACTTACCGATACTCTCAATCCTGATCGAATTGTAATTGGTACAGAATCAGAAAAGGCGAAAGAACTACTTCTCAAACTCCATGAACCACTCCCAGGGCACCGAATTGTCGTAAATCTTGACTCAGCTGAGCTTATTAAGTATGCGGCCAACTGCCTACTGGCGACCAAGATTTCTTTTGCAAATCTTATATCTTTTTATTGCGAGCGCTCAGGCGCAGATGTTGAACAAGTGATGGATGCGGTTGGACTCGACAAACGGATAAATCGCGCATTTCTCGATGCTGGAGCTGGCTATGGAGGAGCATGCTTTCCTAAAGACGTAAAGGCTCTAATCTCAATTGGGCAGGATCTTGGTATTAATACCTCGCTTCTTGATTCGGTGGAAAAAATAAATGAATCGGCAAAAAAGAATATCGTCAATAAAATTATCCAAAATACAAACGGCAAGCATATTGCTCTTTGGGGACTTGCATTTAAACCAAATACAGACGATATACGCAGCGCCACCTCTTTAGTCGTCATATCAGAACTTCTTGCCGCAGGATACAAAGTGACAGCATATGACCCTAAAGCAGTTGATAATGTAAAAAATGTCTATCCTGATCAAATCACTTACGCAGATGATCCATATAGCGCACTACCAGGTGCCGACGCCTTGTGTGTTCTTACAGAATGGGAGGAATTTGTGAATACAGATCTTAAAAAAGTAAAAAGTCTACTCAAAAGCCCGGTTATTGTTGATGGACGAAATATTTGGGATCCGGCACAGATGAAAGAAATGGGTTTTACCTATATTGGAGTTGGAAAACATACATAATATAAAAGATGCAAACATCACTCATTGCGGGGGGAGCTGGCTTTATCGGTTCTCACTTAAGTCGAAGGCTCCTCAACGATGGACATCGAGTCATATGTGTCGATAATCTAATAACGAGCTCACGTAAAAATATTAAAGAAATCGAAGATAATAAAAACTTCACGTTTATTGAGCATGATATTACAAAGCCTCTACCGAGTACTGTAGCCGCAAATTATGTATTTCATCTCGCCTCCCCCGCTTCACCAAACCATCATAGCAAAATAAGCTACCATGCGCTTCCCATGCAAACTATGATGGCGAATACAGAGGGTACTCACCAGCTCCTTGAATTTTCACAAAAAAACAATGCAGTTTTTTTATTCGCATCATCATCTGAGGTGTATGGTGATCCACACGTAAGCCCCCAAAGCGAGACATATCTGGGCAACACTTCAACCACTGGTCCCCGCTCTATATATGATGAGGCCAAAAGATTTGGAGAGACTCTCACCAGCTATTACCACCGAGATTTAGACGTGGATACTCGAATTGCACGAATTTTCAACACGTACGGTCCCTATATGTCAGCTGAAGACATGAGGATGAGTATTATTTTTATCCTCCAGGCTCTTGAAAATAAACCAATCACAATATTTGGAGACGGCACCCAAACAAGATCTTTATGCTATGTTGATGATACGGTCGAGGGACTTATAAGACTCATGCTTACCCCTAACGCTAAGGGGGAAGTTGTCAATATTGGTGCATCTATCGAACATACAGTACTTGAATATGCCCAAATTATTAAAAAAATTACCGATTCAAAAAGCGAAATTGTATTTAGCGAAAAAATCCCACAAGATGATCCAAAGAAAAGAAAACCAGATATCCAAAAAGCCAAAGCTCTTCTTGGCTGGGAGCCTCATACGTCTTTGGAGGACGGACTCAAAAAGTTGACTGATTGGTGCAGAAAAAGTATTATTTCTCTATAAAGAATGTATGAAAAAAGCCGTATTGGTAATACCAACATATAATGAAATCAAAAATATTGATAATCTTTTCGCTCATATTGCAGACGTTGCCAAAAAAGTGAAGGGGTGGAATATAGAGGTTTTGATTGTCGATAGCGCATCCCCCGACGGTACATCAGCACTCGTTCAGAAAAATAAGAAAAAATATCCCTTCGTACATCTTCTTACAACACAAAAAAGAGGTTTGGGGCGGGCGTATAGTGAAGGCTTTGACTATGCAATTCGCAATCTCGATCCATATGTGCTTTTTGAGATGGACGCAGACCTCTCACATGATCCGCTTAAAATTCCAGAGTTCCTCACGCAGATTGAGAAAGGCTCTGACTTTGTTGTTGGCTCACGCTATATGCGCGGTGGATCTATTCCATCTGACTGGGGCTTCCACCGTAAAATATTCTCTGTACTCGGCAATCTTATTATACGATTTGGTTTTATGCGCTTGTCAATAAACGATTGGACTTCTGGCTACCGAGCAATCAAAGTATGGATCATTCAAGACGCACGCGAGGAAATAAGAAAATATTCAGGGTATGTTTTTCAAGTGGCCCTTCTGGATGCTGCCGTCAAAAAAAATGCACGCATTACCACTGTGCCAATCAATTTTATAGATCGTAAGCACGGAATATCAAAGATAAATTCTTTGCAATATACGATAAATACCCTTTTGTATGTATTTACTCACTCATCATTTATAGCATTTGTCATGGTTGGAGGATGTGGCTTTCTTATCGACTCTACACTTTTATATACTCTTTACCACTACGGACACTATAGTATCAAATTTTCCAAGATTATAAGCTCTGAAGTAGCAATCCTTTCTAATTTCACACTCAATAATTTCTGGTCATTTTCTCACAAGAAGCTCGATCACAAATTCGCAACATATGCTAAACAGTTTGCAAAATTTAATCTAATCGCTCTTCCCTCTATCGCAATTCAGACTATAGGCATAGTGCTTCTTACCACTTTTTTTGGCAAACACTTCTTCTATCCACTCTTTTACAATATGATCGTTATTCTATTCCTGGTTATTCCTTACTCTTATATTCTCTACAATAAGGTAATCTGGAGAAATAAGTAGGTTTGTTCTTGCCACTTCACCTATTCTTCTTTTTTTGTAGCATATTCAGAAGACACCCATCCCTGTTTTCCCTGCTCATATTCAATCTTGTACCACGCGTCTTTTTCCTCAAGAAGTTCAAATTCATCACCCGGTGCAACCCGAGCCGACTCAGAAGCTGCGACTGTCGGCTCACTTCGTACCCTCAAGAATCCAGTCGAGGTATCCTTAATAGTTATTTTTGCGGCTTTGGCTTCATCTTTTTTTGTTGCACTATCTGTGGCTTGTTTTACATCCGCGTCAGCTTCTTGGCTTCTGTCTATAGATAGCTTAAAATACGCATTCACTCGATATCCAGCTTCAACATTAATCTTTTCTATACGCTTATTAAATCCAGGTAAAAAAATTGAAAGCTCGTGACTCCCACGAGCAACATTTTCAAGAAGCGCTGCTGGCCCCTTCTCGTCATTATCAAGAGACACTATTGCACTTGCCGGGTCAGTCTCGATAGCTATCTCACCTACTCCTCCGTCTTTCTTTTTCATTTTTTCAATCGTGAAAATCTCACCTGCTGTTGATATATCGCTTGATCCAAGCTCGATATTGACATATGTAAGGGCGTTTTTGCCAATAAGTATATTCTTTTTCCATGAGGCTGTCTCAGTAGCTTCACCTTGTGGAATAAGCTTAATCGCGTGATCTCCGATTTTTGCCTCACTCTCATAGGGGGTAGATCCAACTGGCACATTATCAATAAATACAGATGCGGTCGGTGAGGAAAGAATCTGCACTCGCCCAACCTCTTTCTGCTTATCGAGTATGAAAAATCTCACTATCACAAACCCAACAAAAAGAAAAAAAAGTATCGTAAGTAGGAAAAGTTTCTTTTTCATATGTTTGTCGCGTGGTACTTATTGTATGACACGCATGATCTGAATTCAAGCAATAGAGACTATGAGAGCCTCAAATTAGCAGTTTTGTGATATCATGAGTAGCAGCATGATACGGGCCACAATACACAATATTTTAGAGACATCAATTTTAAATCTTGGCTTCCATGATATTGATATTCAACTTACCGAAACACCAAATAAAAAGTTTGGCGATTATGCTACCAATATTGCGCTTCAATTGGCAAAAGCCGCTCGGAAAAATCCACTCGATCTTGCCGATGAAATAATTAAAGCGTTGCCTGCAAATGATTTTATAGAAAAAGCAGAGAAAATAACTCCTGGCTTTATTAATCTATGGATTTCCGATAAGTGGCTTCTTCAACAAACCCTCAGTATTGAACACGAAAAGCATTTCTCTGTGCAGTCTAAAAAATTCAATGGAGAAAAAATCCTCATTGAATATACTGATCCCAATCCTTTTAAGGAGTTTCATGTTGGGCACTTGTATAGCAATATAGTCGGAGAATCCTTAGCCCGTCTTCTTGAAGCAAATGGGGCCAGTGTCCAACGTGTCAACTATCAAGGAGATGTTGGCATGCATGTTGCAAAGGCTGTGTGGGGACTGCAAAAAAAGCTAACCGACAATAAACTTAGCCTTGATAAGCTCGCAGATAAAGAATTGCATAGTAAAGTTGCCTTTCTTGGTGCGGCATATGTACTTGGTTCAAATGCTTATGAGCATAGCAAAGAAGCGGCAGAAGAAATAAAAATAATCAATAAAAAAGTATATGACAAAGATTCTGAAATCTTACCTTTATATGAGGCTGGGCGAACATGGAGTCTTGATTATTTTGAAGAAATATACAGACGCCTTGGAAACAATAAAGGAAAAGGCACATTTGATGACTATTATTTTGAAAGTGAAGTCGGTCAAATCGGACTCGACCTTGTAAATGAGTATTTAAAAAAAGGCATTTTCAAAAATTCAGATGGGGCCGTAATTTTTGAAGGCAAAAAGATAGGACTTCACAATCGAGTATTTATAAATTCTCTCGGTCTGCCAACTTATGAGGCGAAAGAACTTGGACTCGCAATTGAAAAAGACAAAAGATCAGGCGCAAATATATTTATCGTAATAACTGGCAATGAGATTGTGGAGTATTTTAAAGTCCTCATAGCTGCACTTACAAAAATCAATCCACAATTAGCGAGTAAGGTAAAGCATATCGCCCATGGAATGGTAGTTTTGCCAAGTGGCAAGATGTCGAGCCGTAGTGGGAATATAATACAGGGAACTACTATATTGGACGAGGCGGAAAAATTGGCAACTGAAAGAATAGCTGAGACATCTACCGCTCAGGTTGATCTGAAAACAATTGCTCCGATGATCGCAGCAGGCGCGATAAAATATGCGCTTTTAAAAAATACAATCGGTAGTAATATTGAGTTCAGCTTCGACGACTCAATAAGCTTCAAGGGCAACTCTGGACCCTATCTTCAATACACTTATGTCAGGTGCCAGTCCATATTAAAAAATACTGAGATAGTAGCTCTGCCACCTAAGGTCTACGCGGGCAATATACATGAAGAAGAAAGAGAGATTATGCTTGCAATCTGCTTATATCCCGAAGTAGTTGAGTCAGCGGCTCAAGCATTCGAGCCGCACTTAATCTGTACATATCTGTATGATTTGAGTCAGAAATTTAATCTTTTTTATGAAAAGCACCCAGTACTACAGCCAGATACTCAAATCCAAGAGTTTCGCCTATTTCTTATAGCAACAATTTCAAAAATTTTAAAAGAAGGACTGTATTTGCTCGGTATAGAAGTTGTGGAGAGAATGTAATTATTGACTAAATTTATGTATATTTGTTCAGACTGCGGATATGGAAGTGCGAGCTGGATGGGCAAGTGCTCAAATTGCGGGGCATGGAATACACTAAGCCGCCAGGCACTTGATATCGGAGACGGAGCAGGTAAATCCGAGCCAACAGCAAAGCTTGAAGCAGTTTCACTTTCTAAGATAAAAACTGATGATAGAAATAGACTCAAGACTGGTAGCGCAGAGCTCGATCGTACGCTTGGTGGAGGGATTGTAGCTGGCGAGGTAGTGCTCATCACCGGTGAGCCCGGAATCGGAAAATCCACATTACTTCTACAGTCCTTTCAATCTCTCAACTGCCTATACATATCAGGCGAAGAGTCTGCTTCTCAAGTGGCAGCCCGCGCAGCCCGTCTTAAAAGCCGAGCTAATAACCTTACTTTTTCTGATGTTACTCAAGTTGAAGGAATTGTGCAGGGAGTCGAAAAATTAGATCAAAAGCCGGAACTTATTATTATCGACTCCATACAGACGATCTACTCACCTCGTGTTGCCTCAACTGCCGGAAGTGTTGCACAGCTCAGACATGTCACATCCGAACTTGTTCAACTCGCCAAAAAAAATAAAATAGCAATTATCCTTGTTGGACATGTCACTAAAGAAGGTGAGATCGCAGGCCCCAAGACACTTGAGCACTTTGTCGACTGTGTGCTTCTATTTGAAGGTGAGAAAGTTTCGCATTTCCGTATCTTGCGCTGCACCAAGAATCGCTTTGGCTCAACCGACGAAATTGGCATTTTTGAGATGATCGATGAAGGTCTCTCTGAAGTCACAAATCCCCTTGTCTTTCTTAATCAAAATGATGAATCAGTCGCAGGACGCGCAACTTGTGGCGTAATTGAGGGGAAAAGATCTCTTTTTTTTGAAATACAGACTCTGACCGTACCCAGTGTCCTCGCTGTACCCCGTAGAGTTGTGCGAGGAGTGAATTACAATAAGGTACAGCTTCTTCTTGCAGTTATCCAGAAACACCTAAAGCTTCCAGTCGATCGCAATGACGTATATATAAATGTAGTCGGTGGGATTGATATCAAATCCACTGGAGCCGATCTTGGTATTGTCGCCTCAATCATATCCTCAATTAAAAATGTACCGCTTCCCGCCAAGTCAGTATTTACTGGTGAAGTAGGACTTCTTGGAGAAGTTCGGCATGTCTATTTTGAACGTAAACTTGAGGCTGAAGCTAAAAGATTAAAATTCAGCCCCATCTACTCTCCTGTGCAGATTCCAAATATACGTAAGTTGGGTGTAATTATTGGGAGTTAACAAATGTGCGAGTAAGGCTTGATTTTTTTCCGTTTGCTCCAGTCACCTCAACAACAAAGACATTTGTACCCTTTTTAAGGGGAAAATTATATCTAAAGACTCCCTGACTGTCTGGATAGACTCGTGTGCCAAATATTGAGATCTCAGATTCTCGATCAACACGACCGACTATTGTCACAGAATCTGCTCTTTTGAAAGCATTTTCCTGCGGTGCCATAATTTGAATACGAGGAGGTGTAAAATAAAGCTTCAACTGATACCCAAAATAAAAGATAAAAATTGCACTCACCAAAAAAAGAATAACCCCAACCACAGTACGCGTATGTGGTGTCAGATATCTATGAGCAACTCTTTTTTTGAATTTTACCTCCTCAACTGAGGCATAATCCCGCCTAAAAAAAGCAAGCGTACGCTCCGGATCAAGTCCCAGATGGAGTGAGTAATTCTTAATTATTCCCTCTATATATATTTTGGAGGTAAATGTAGTCCAATCATTTGCTTCAATTGCGCTCAAGTACTTTGCTCGTACTCGAAGCTTTTTCTCAACCGAGAGAAGTGTGATATTTTTTCGTTCTCTTTCTTTTTGAAGAATCTCTCCAACAGATAGCATAATAATTTTTTATTTTATCTTTACTTAACGCGCTCCACATACTCTCCAGTCTCAGGATTTATCACAATCAGATCTCCATTTTTGACAAAAAGAGGAACCATGACAGTTGCTCCCGTCTCAACAATTGCTTTTTTACGCCCTGCTGATACTCGATCCCCGCGAATAGCATCTTCAGTCTCAGTAACCTTAAGATTTACACTTGCTGGTGGCCGGATTGCGACTGCTTGATCTTTATATAAATAAACAAAATACTGGTCTCCTTCTTTTAGATATTCCAAATATTCGCCGATTATGGACGTAGCTACTGAATATTGATTATAAGATTCATCCATAAAATGAGCACCTTGTGGATCCGCATATAAAAATTGCATTCGCACGCTTGCCACATCTGCACTCTCAAGGATCTCATCTGAGCGGAATGTAGCATCCATTGTCTTGCCCGACTCAACATCTTTGAATTTGACCCGCATTATTGCACCGCCCCGACCGTGCATATAGTGCTCTGCCTTTTGAATCTGGCTCAGATTATCGCGATAAATCACAAATCCACCTTTTTTAAGATTTCCCGCTTCAATTTTCATAAGTATCTATTAGAGTTCATTTTTTAATTCTTCAAGCAGCTTTTTAGCACGTCCTGAGACTCGCTCTGGTATCGCCACCTTATAGACTACATACTGATCACCATGTCTCTTGCTATTTGGATAGACTATTCCATGATCCTTAAGTCGCACGACAGTACCCGACTTTGTACCAGGCCGTACCTTAAGCTTTATCTTACCCTTTAGCGTTTCGATCTCTACTTCGCCTCCCAAGACGGCAAGCGGATAGGATATCTCGTGTTCAAGAATTATATTCTGTCCTTCTCGCTTGAACTGCGGGTGGCTACCCACCTCAACGACAATATCAAAGTCCGTAAATCGTATTCTGTTGCCATTATCGACTCCAGCTGGAATCTTTATCTTTTTATTCTGTCCACCTATTTTGAACTGGCGTTCAATACCCGACAAAGCTTCGTCAAATGAGATGGAGATTTGATAGACATCACGTGAGCGAGCACGACCTCCACCTCCAAAAAACTGCTCAAAAATATCAAATGGATTGCCAAAATCCCCAATATCTACGCCTTCAAAAGGATTCCCCCCCGCCGCCCCGCCATAAGAGTAAGTGAATGGTCCTTGTTGATATGTATATTGACTCCCTGCACCGGCTGCTCCTGCACCCGAGAAGGCTGCCTCACCATGCTGATCATACAGCTCTCTTTTATTTTTATCGGAAAGTACTTCGTATGCCTTGGTGATTTCTTTAAATTTCCCAACTGCCTCAGCTGATTTGTTGCGATCAGGATGCCATTTAAGAGCCAATTTACGATATGCCGCCTTTATCTCAGCGACTGTCGCACTTTTCTTTACTCCCAGACTATCGTAATAATCAGCCATATATTTAAGATATACAACTATCCCCGCCTTTATGTAGGGCGGGGATAATGTGTGCTTATTTTTTAATCAGTTTATTCAACCACTTCTCCTTCTTCGACAGGTCCGTCGGATGGCTTTTTACCATCTTCTTCTTTGGACCCCTCACTTTTTTCCACATCAGCTGGCACGTCACCTGGCGCCACATCCTCTTTCTTCTGATCGTACATGTATTGACCAATCTTACTGAGGGACTCGGAAAGTGCTTTTGTCTTCTCCTCAAGCTCAGTGGCCGGTGCCTTCTCAAGAGCATCTTTGAGCTCTTTGACCTTGCTCTCTATATCCTCGCGGATCTCCTTAGGAGCTTTATCTCCTGCGTCTTTAAGAGATTTTTCAGATGTATAGATGAGATTGTCTGCTTGATTTTTCGCGTCAATTCGCTCTTTCTCAAGCTTATCGCTATCGGCGTTTTTCTCAGCCTCCTCACGCATCTTCTCAATCTCCTCTTTTGTGAGCCCGGTCGATCCTGTGATACGAATTTCTTGAGATTTGCCGCTGGCCTTGTCTTTTGCGGTGACTGTCAGTATTCCTGAAGCATCCGTATCAAAAGTCACCTCAACTTGTGGCACTCCACGCGGAGCCGGGGGCACTCCCTCAAGAATAAATCGCCCGAGTGATTTATTGTCGCGGGCCAATGGTCGCTCTCCCTGCAAGACATGTACCTCAACGCTTGTCTGATTGTCTGCTGCAGTTGAAAAGACCTCCGATTTTGATGTCGGGATAGTTGTATTTTTTGTAATAAGTGGGGTCATCACGCCGCCCAGAGTCTCCACTCCGAGGCTCAGTGGTGTCACGTCGAGCAAGACTACATCTTTGGTCTCACCGGTCAACACACCTGCCTGTACGGCTGCTCCAATGGCTACGACCTCATCCGGATTCACTGATCGATTGGGTTCGCGTCCAAAGAATTCCTTCACGCTTTCGATGATCTTTGGCATTCGAGTCATTCCTCCAACGAGGATTACCTCATTGATGTCGGAGGTCTTTACCTTAGCGTCTTTAAGACATTGCGTCACCGGCTCAAATGTGCGACTAATAAGCGGCTCAACAAGTGACTCAAGCTTTGCTCGAGTAAGCTTCATCACAAGGTGCTGAGGCTGATTATCCTTGACCGTTATGAAAGGAAGATTGACCTCAGTCTCAGTCGATGTGGACAGCTCAATCTTGGCCTTCTCGGCTGCATCTTTGAGTCTTTGAAGAGCTTGCTTATCGCCATTTAAATCGATTCCATTCTCACTCTTGAATGTTGAGATGAGGTGCTCGATTATCACATGGTCAAAATCGTCCCCTCCCAAATGGCTATTTCCACTTGACGCTTTCACTTCAAATACTCCATCTCCCAGCTCAAGGACTGTGATATCAAATGTACCACCACCAAGATCATACACAGCGATGGTGTGGGCATGTTGCTTATCCAGACCATACGCAAGTGCAGCGGCTGTTGGTTCATTTATGATTCGAACCACCTCAAGACCTGCGATCTCACCGGCCTGCTTTGTCGCTTGGCGCTGAGCATCATCAAAATACGCAGGTACTGTGATCACTGCTTTTTCGACCTTCTCACCCAAGTACGCTTCAGCGTCTGCTTTTATTTTCTGCAAGATCTGAGCTGAGATCTCCTGTGGAGTGTATGTCTTACCTCCGACCTCAACAACTACCATACCGTCCCGCCCTTCTTTGGTGGCGTAGGACAGAAGTTTTTGGTCTTTTTTAGTCGATTCATCTGAGAACTTGTGACCCATAAGTCGCTTGACTGAGTAGATAGTGCTTCCTGGATTGATAACCATCTGGCGCTTGGCCACGTCCCCTACTATGCGCTTTACAGGCTCAACGACTGAGGGAATAGTATTCTTACCCTCTTGCGAGTGAATAACTTTGGGCTTTCCGCCTTCCATAACAGCCACACATGAATTGGTTGTTCCGAGATCGATTCCGATTATCTTTGACATATTTTTATAAATTTATAAATTAATAATAGATGTAAATTCCTTAGACTTTTTTACTTACTTTTACCTGTGCTGGCCGGATTACGCGACCGTCAATTGCAAATCCTCGCTTCACCACCTCAACAATCTTATTGTCCTCCGTGCCTTCCACGACATCAACTGCCTCAGCAAACGTTGGGTCAAATGAGTCTCCTACCTGAGCTACCTCAACGAGTCCCTCAGAAGTCAAAGCATCAACAAATTGCTGCTTTACAATTGCAAGGCCTGGATCTTTGATAAAAACCTCGGCCTGGTCCAGATTATCCAAAAATGGCAAAAAGCGCGCCACTACATGCCCCTTTGTCGCCTGTGCGATCTCTTCTTTTTGCGACTGTGCTCTTTTTTCAAGGTTCTGATAATCAGCCAAAGCTCTAAGATATAATGGCTTGTAATCAACCTGTGCGACTTCCTGTTGTTTTTCTTTTTTTTGTTTTACCATATTGATCTTTAATATTACATTCCCTGATCTTTGACAATCTGCTCAATAAGCCCTGAGAAATACTTAATCTGTGGAGCAACAGAGTCATAATACATCCGCTTCGGGCCAACCACACCTATCATGCCATGTAAGTTTGCTCCTTCAAACTCTCCAAATACACTCGCGCATGTAGCATAGACAGGATCACTGAAATCATCCTCACTTAGTACAAAGTGCAGATTATCCTCCAACTTCTGTACGCGGTCAAAAATGTTTTCCCAAAAACTTGCACGATCAAGCCTCTCAAATATTACCCGCGAAAGTTCCCAGTTCAAAAACTCAGATATCGCCATAAGGTTTGATACGCCAGCGTAATACACATCTCCTTTGTTGGTGATGGCCAGAGACAGAAGACCTGTCTTTTCAGCAAGCATATGAGTTGCGTGACTCAGTAGTCGATGCGAATCAGCACGATCATCCCAGATGCTATTTTTGTATGCGACCTCGTCCGACGTAGACAGCTCTTTCTCTCGCATCAGATGATTGATATAAAAGCGGAATCCACGAGATGAGGGAATTCGGCCTGAGGAAAAGTAAGACTTCACAAGATACCCTTTTTTAGCAAGCTCTACCATCTCGTTGCGGATTGTTGCAGGCGAGACACCAAGCTTGTACTTTTTCTCAAGAATATCTGAACCTACAGGCTCACCAGACTCGGTAAATTCACGGATTATTGCCTTAAGTACATCGGTCTGACGTTGTGTAAGATCCTCCATATTAGCAATAATACATGAACTCTGCTAACATGTCAAGTCCCGATTTTATCCCGATTCAATCGGAGTTAATCGGGGCGCAGATCTCGCCTTTTATCGCAGCTTGAGCCGTGTATGAATAATACCAAAAGGCGAAAGCTAAGATATGGCGGATCAAGAGGTATAATATTCATTATGAATTATAAAATCGGTGCTCATGTCACGATTGCAGGCGGCTATACTCAGGCACTGCAAAAAATAAGCGCAATGGGCGGCAACTGCATGCAGATCTTCTCAGCATCCCCCCGTGGGTGGAACTTCGCCAAGCCAACAGATGATGAGATTATCGACTTTAAAACACTTAAAGATAAACTCGCCATTGATCCAGTCTACTTCCATGCTTCATATCTTATCAATCTTGCCAATCCTGAGCGCGGTGGTCAGCTATCCCGTCAGCTTCTGGTGAATGAACTCAAAGTTGCGTCAAGTCTGGGAGTCCGTGGAAGTATCGTACATCTGGGATCATTCAAAAATGGAAGCGCTAAGTCGCCGGACGGCCTGTTTGATGCAGACAAACCGACAGACTATTCCCTGCTCGTCGCGCAAGTCAAAGAAATTCTGCAAAAGTCGCCAGATGATACGTACTTTATCATCGAAAATGCCGGCAATCGCAAGATCGGACTCAAGTTTGAAGAGATTGGCAAAATCATTCGTGAAGTGGGTAGTGATCGACTCAAGGTTTGCCTTGATACCTGTCATGCAAATGACGCAGGATACGACTTCTCAACTGCAGAAAAGCTTGAAAGGTTCCTGCAGCATTTTGAAGACACCATCGGCCTTGATCGGCTTGAATTGATTCATGCGAATGACAGCCGCAATCCTCGTGGAAGTCTTCGCGATCAGCATGCCAATATCGGAGAGGGCACAATCGGAGGCAATGTATTCCCTCTACTCCTCCATCATCCAAAGCTTAAGAATCTTCCCTTCATACTGGAAGTGCCGGGTGAAGGCTCCGGCCCGACCAAAGAAAGCATCGACTCACTGAAAAAGCTTATCTAAGGTTATAAGTAATGAATAATGATTAAGTATTATTTAAGAATTTGAACGGTTTGCTGCCAACCTTTATCACTGCCTGATGTAATACCATACTGCCCTATACTGAAGAAGAGAAATTTACTTGGGTGATTGTTATCTTGTAAAAAATATCTTATCCCATTGGTCTCCCTATATTCAGCTGGACATTTACTCGCAGTGCTTTCGGAAAAAGGATCGTTTTCTTGATTGGTTTTTGGGAAAGAAATATATGCTTGTTCAAAAGAAGAGGGATAAGTAAAATTATTTAACTTACTTTTTACTACAAAACAATCCGCGGGTGAGTAATTTGCCAATAATCTTTTTCTAATGGCTTCCTCAAAAGAGTCATTGGGGCTTTTTTCAAAAACTTCCACCCATTGTCCATCTTTTCCTCCAACGTATACTCTATTACCTGTTTCGGTTGCTTCAATCGTGCTATTTGGGAAAGACTTATCCTGCGTTTTAAGATACGTAAAAGTAATTCCCAGCTTTTCAGAGGTAAATCTCACTTCATTAGGATCATTGCTAGTTG
The DNA here is from genome assembly GCA_964401915.1 of uncultured Gammaproteobacteria bacterium. Taxonomy (GTDB): domain Bacteria; phylum Patescibacteriota; class Microgenomatia; order UBA1406; family GWC2-37-13; genus CAZGZD01. The sequence goes on along the minus strand of CAYOAI010000001.1, from coordinate 62,987 downwards.
GATATAAGGTAGGAGTGGGAATTGTTCCAGTAGTGGTTGGAAAATCGGTTGGGACAGCCTTAGCTGTTGGCTGTAGCGAACTTTGCGGTTGTACTTGCACCTGCTTGCCAATGAAGTAATACGTAACCAAAGATGAAACCGCTGCAATAAGTAGTGCAAAAAATAGCAAAGCTAAAATGCGAAGCAGCGGATTCCCATGATGACTGAGTGGAGTAGAAGCTTGAATTTCGTCCATTAGATTAAGAATAGTCAGATTAGTATATAAAGTCAAACAGATAGTATGCGCTGTATAATAACTTACATGTTAAAGCTTCCAGATTACGTTGCACAATTTATGAAATCATTTACCGATGCAGGCTACGAAATATTCGTGGTTGGCGGGTCGGTGCGGGATCTGTTGCTTAAAAAGTCGGTCAAGGACTGGGACTTCGCAACAAGCGCGACGCCTGAAGAGATCCTCAAGCTCTATCCCAAAGGGTTCTATAACAACACCTTCGGTACAGTTGGGATAGAGGTGAAAGATAAACAAATATTTGAGGTGACTACATATCGCCGTGAAGGTGAATACAAGGACAGCCGCAGGCCAAAGGATGTCACATGGGCCAAGACTATCGAGGAAGATCTAGCTCGTCGCGATTTTACCATCAATGCAATAGCATATGACGGCAAGAAAATTGTTGATCCATACGGCGGACAGGTGGATATTGAGAAGAAAATAATTCGAGCAGTTGGGGACGCAAATGTGCGTTTCGGGGAAGATGCTTTGCGACTACTCCGTGCTGTGCGGATAGCGACAGAACTCGGGTTTACTATTGAAAAAAATACGCAAGATGCAATCAAAAAAAACTCTTCGCTCATCACAAATATCGCACAGGAGAGAATTCGAGATGAACTTTTGCGAATCATTGCTTCAGATCATCCGGCTGAAGGAATACTTCTTGCTCGCGAGTGCGGGCTTCTTGCTCACATCCTGCCCGAACTTGATCGATGTTTTGAAATTTCGCAGATAAGTCCCAAGCGCCACCATATCTACGATGTGGGTACTCACTGTGTGATGGCGCTCAAACATTGTCCATCAAGCGATCCAATCACACGCCTCGCAGCACTCTTGCACGATATCGGCAAATTCTCTACATTCAAAAAAGATCCAGACACTGAGATCATCACATTCTACAACCACGAGGTCGTGGGAGCCAATCTTGCGGGGCAGATTGCAGACCGCCTTCATCTCTCAAAAGTTCAGAAGGAAAAACTCGTAATGCTTGTTCGTCATCATATGTTCTCCGTGTCAGAGGAGCAGACAGACAAAGCAGTGCGTAGGTTTATAACGGCTGTGGGACGAGCGAATATCGAGGACATGCTTGCTGTTCGAACAGGAGACCGCATCGGATCAGGAGCTACTCCTACATCTTGGCGCCTTGAGCTTTTTATAAAGCGACTGGCTGAGGTGCAGAAAAAGCCATTTGATCTGACAGATCTAAAAATTACGGGCCGCGACGTAATGGCCGAGCTGAATCTCAAGCCCGGTCCACAGATTGGCAAGATTCTAAATGCAATTTTTGAGAAAGTCGTTGAAGATAAGATAAAAAACGAAAAAAAGGCTCTTCTTGCTGAAATAAAAAAACTCGCTACAGATTAAATTTTTCCATCACCTTCTGCTCGTCACTTATCATCGTTGATTCCCCATGGCCTGGATACACAATCGTGTCTTGTGGAAGAGATAATAATCTCACAAGTGATTTCTTCAACTCATCTTTCTTGCTGTAGGAAAAATCATATCGACCTATTGTCTCTTTAAATAATGTGTCCCCTGTGAAAAGCCAACCTTCGCGCCTGAAATAATATGCGGCAGACCCTGGAGTATGTCCAGGGATATGTAGAACTTCAAAGGTGAAAGGCCCAAGCTTGCGCTCCCCCTCTTTGAGATAAGAAAAGCTTGCGGGTTTTATGACGATTGGTTCATGGCCCAAGAAATGCTTAGCCGTATCCTCAAGCCTGTTAATTAAGAATTGATCTTCTCTAAAAATAGAAAGTGGAACATCAAGGCTTGCCTCGATCTCGCCCGCTGCCATCACATGATCAAAATGTCCGTGAGATGCAAATTGCCCCAATAGATGGAGGCGGCGCGAGACAAGCTGCTCAAGTATGAAGCTCCCCTCATCGGCCGGATCAATCAGGATGCAGTCGCCACCATCCTCAATAAGATAGCAATTTGCCTGCATCTGCCCAAGTGAGTAGATCGTAAAATCCATATTATTTTTTCTTCATTTTCTCAAGCACGACCAGGATAGGTGTTGCGACAAATGGAGAAGAATAGGTCCCTGTCACTGTTCCAATCAAAAGCGCGACTGCAAAAAATCGTATGGTATCTCCACCAAGCAGAATAAGCGCAAGCAACATAAATACAATCGTCATAGAGTTGTTTACCGACCGCACCATCGTCTCAGTAAGTGCACGATTTGCATAATGCACCAGATTGCCTGTCCCGTATTCTCGTCTGTACTCACGGATCTTGTCGAATATCACAATCGTATCATGCACTGAGAAGGAAAGAGTTGTCAGTACCGCTGTCACAAATAGCGTGTCAAATTCAGCCCGCATAAAGTGTGAGAGCAAAGAATACATACCCAAGAGAACAAGCAGGTCGTGGAGCATAGCAAGTACGGCCGACATAGCAAAATTCGCACTTTTGAAGGCAAAAGTCGTATAAAGAAGAATGCCTAGTATCGCCAAGACAGCCGCAATTGCGGTCTTCTTCATCGTCTCGGCACCAAGTGTGGGACCAACTGTCTCTGTAGTCTGAATATCCAACTTCTGTTTGAATTTCTGTTGCAACTTTGTGTGAAGCGCAGCTTGTTGCTTTTCATCAAGTGCTTTTGTACGAATTGCCAGTATGTTTTTGTGCACTACTGCATCGATCACCTCAATATTTTGTGACTGAACAAAACGCCTTACTTGACCAGCATCAATAGTCCGCTCGACTGTATATCCAAGCTGTGTACCACCAACAAACTCAACTGAGAATATATATCCCCATCTAAATATCGAGAAGATACCAATACAAATCACGACTGCCGAGATGGCAAAATACACAGATCTATATTTGAGAAAATTTATCATGCTTTTTGTTTATAAAATAATGGTATTAACCTTTGAGTGATTACGACTCCTGTGAATAAGCTTGTTAGTACGCCAACTATAAGAGTTGCAGCAAATCCACGAATGAGTCCAAACTGGGGTAAAAACTCCCAGTTCAAAGGATTGAAGAGAATGAATGCGACAAACAAGGTCGTGAGATTGGCATCTTTTATCGCATCCATCGCGCGACCAAATCCGAGCTTAAATGCCACATCAAAAGATCTGCCTTTCCGGAGCTCCTCCTTGATCCGCTCAAATATAAGAATATTGGTATCAACCGCCATACCAATTGATAGTAAGAAGCCCGCAACCCCCGGTAGCGTGAGCACAATCGGAATTGCCCGAAAAAGGGCAAGTGTGATGAGTCCATAGATAATCAGTGCAATTGCAGCGACGACTCCAAGCCGCCCGTAGTACCCAATCATAAAAATGAGGACCATCGCCAGTCCGATAATACCGGCAATCACACTCTTTTGTACCTCAACGCGACCAAGCGATGGACCAATCTGCTGCTGCTGGATAAGTCTTAGTGGTACAGGCAATGCTCCACTATTTATCGAGACGACCAGATTCTTGGCCGCATCTGTTGTGAATTTACCGGTTATTACAGCATTGCCATCAGCAATCTCCTGTTGGACGACCGGCGCCGATAGAAGCGATTTGTCAATATAGATACCGACTGGCTTCCCCACATTGCGGCGAGTTATCTCGGCAAACAGCTTTTTGCCTTCTGGGGTGAACTCAAGAGATACTTCTGGTTCACCATTTTGACTATTAAAGGTAACGCTGGCTTTCTTGATGTGCTTGCCCGACATACCAGTGTCTTTTGAGGGAAGAGCAATAGTGCCGCTTCCCGAAGCAATAAGTTTTTGTTCAACTGCGCTCTGCTCTTTGAATGAAAGTTGGGCAGTCTTTCCTATTAGTGCTACAGCCTGCGCGACATTTGTAATCCCCGGAAGACTCACTGTGATTCGATATACATTGCCCGACTTTACTGTCTGGACAACTGGCTCAGACACACCATATAGATTCACTCGCTTCTCGATAATATCTCGACTTGAGTCAACCGCATCTTTGAGATCCGCCGCCTTGACACGGCTTGTATCTGCCTCAAATATCAACTGACTTCCCCCTCGTAAATCAAGTCCCAAGCGAGTCTTGAATTCACGTCTTATCGGCTGACCAAATACAGTGGCATCGATGACCAGTGGATTCACTACTTGATCCACCTTCACTGGACCTATGGAGAATTTGATGTGGGTATTTTCAGGCAGATCAATCCAGATAAGGGTAATCAGAAGAAGGGCGATGAGGGCGATACGAATTATTTTCATTTCAAAAGATCATCCTCAGAACCAACTAACATTACCTTGGGTTGCCGCAAGAAACGCCAGATAAAAGGATCATTGTTGCGCTTTCGAAAGACAAATTCTTCATCTGCCATTGCAGTATAGTTTATCTCCCGACCAAATTCAGCCTCCACTCCTGTAACAATTGAGGCAATCTCAGGTACGACAACAATCCCCACAATCAACATATAGACCTCGTCTTCTCCAATGACTTGTTTTTTGGCAAATTTGGTTGATAGGGCAATGAATTTGACCTTACCAAGCTTAGGAAGATTCTTATAGACTGCTGTTGCCAATGAACCCATCTTAGTAAAAATTCGTAGAAACTCATCGTATAGCGCGTAATGCTTATTAATCGAATAGAATACTTTATTAAGCCGCCTCTCTCGAATAAGAACTTTTTCACCTTCCAGAATATCAAGCTCACGCTTGACGGCGTTTACCTCCTCATCTACCTCTCGGACCACTCGGCGCAGGTAATATGGAGTCTCAAGATTCTGGAAAAAAAGAGCTAAGATTTTGCGGCGAGTCTTGGACGGAATTATATGTGTCAACATAAGATATTAGCTATGATTGTTCAAATTATCACAACTATTGTAGCAGACATTGAGAATAAAAAAGAGGAATTTTCAGCGACTAAAGACCGGGTGTTTTAATACGTCACTTTGTTGCCCGTTGGAAGTATCTCAACCCAGACTTTTCCTCGAACGAGAGAGATCTCACTACCCGACTTGTCCTTAAATCTCATCATAGTCTTATCGTCCTTCTTACTCCATGATGCTTTTATGACATGACCGTCCTGAAATACCAGGGCTTCTCCTGTGCCAACTATGTCGTAGAGTAAGTGCTGCCCATCCTCATACCCATCATGCGCGACTGACTCATCAGCAAAAACGACGACGACATCTTTAGCTGTGAGCTGCTTGCCAGTATTTTTATCAAGGTGAGGCTTGCCGCCATTGGAGCGACTGTAGGTATTGGATTCCTTGTCATATGCCCATTTCACTCCATAATCGCTTTCAAACTGCGCCCAAAAGCCAAATGAAATTACTGCTACATCTCCTCGCTCTGTGCTTTTTGCATCATCTTTGAACTTCCATGGAGTGAATGCTGCATCCCATGACTTGCCATCTTTATCTTTTTCAGTAAGATGTCTATTTTCTTTTGCGTAGTCCCACAGCTTTGCCGTCGAGGCATACATGGTGTGCTCAGTAGCGACACCTGGAAGCCTATCATAATCACGATAGTATATGGGGAACGGCACTGAGAACTGGTTCATATCATTGTAGTTATTCCATCCAAGATCCACGATCTCACCAAGTGCATCGGCTGGTCCTGGAGTATTGGCTCCTCCAACATGGGCATACAAAGGATACGCTCCATATCCTTCAAGAATACGAAGAAAATAGATACGGGCTGATCGAACAGGCCCAATAAGAGGAGCATTGTCACAATAAAATATATTCAAAAAACGTGTAATTCCGCCTTCTGCAACAGCCTCGTAGATTACATCTGAGTTTGAAAGCCCAGACTGCGGACGAGCCTCGGTGTGATTCTCGACCATGACTCCCATTGGCCGGTGTTTTTCCCAGATCTGTCTTTGACCACGAGTCATAAGCTTGCCATTCATTGGACATTCCTCAGTCTTTGGTCCAGCATCTGGATTTGCAAGAATCTTTTGCTCCTCGATCTTTGCGTGTTGTGCAAACAAAAAGTATGAAAGACCCCCAGATACTACAAAAAAAATGAGGGCAAATATGATCGTTAATTTTTTGGACATATCAGAATTTTTGCGTAATTAATACATAATAAAGTAATTCTTTTTACAAAACAAGCGAACCTTTTTTTATACAGCTATCAATAAATACTTGCCGAAAATATATTATGTGCTTGTTGCAATAGCCTTTTTCTCTTCCTCAGAAAGCTGTACTCCACGTCCCGCGCCTTCGGCGACTTCTTTTGTATATACGCGCAGCCCCTCATGCGTACTAATAAAGTTCAGTACAATTCCGCTATTTTTTTTATCAAGCAGTGCCAGAACAAAGCTTTGCTCCCCCCCGCCTGATCTACCGAATGGGTTGAAGCGGACAACCCCGACTTTTTGAAAATGCCCAGTCTGCTCAGCAGCTACTCGACTCAGCTCTTTGCCAATTGTGTCGATCTTGTCAGTTAAGTGCGTATCATCTGCGACCAACTGATCAAGAATTCCCTCTATTGTGTGCTTTTTCGTATGAGTGACCAGTGTAAGGTAGTGGCGACGTGTCTTGTAAAGGAAAAAGCTCAAGGTAGCGAGCCAGACAACAATAAAAGCCATGGCTCCATAAATAATCATCGTGAGATCATTGTAAACACTTTACAAATTGCTGTCAATATGATTGAATTACAAAGGTGATAAGCTATGGGAAAAAAGACTAAAAAGCAAAAGATGCGGGCGCTTGAACACAAGATTCACGCTCTTGAACACGGACAGCATGTCCATATCCGTGTACCCGAAATTACGCGCAGTACTACTACTCCAACTCATTCTAAAGTATCCGCCAAACATCAAAATCCAGTAAAAGCCACTACAGTGTCAGCATTTGGAGAAGATATCAAGCTCCGCAAGTACTTTATCCGTGACTTCAAAAAAAGCATTGTGCTTGTCACAATGATCATCGCGGTTGAAGTCGCGCTCTACTTTATCTTTTAGGGATGACTGGCCGGATGATTTTGGTATTCAAATGAGGGATGGTTTGAGGGAAGAAGAGTGTCGACGTTAAGTTGATAGTGCTATTGTGAGAAAAAGGCACCAAAGTCTTTCACATACAACTTGAATAGTTGTAATCTTATTTTATATACTAAATTTATGAGTGATGGTCCGGGAGTGGGAGAAATATCTATTTCGTCTCCACCTCCAGAAATAACTCCACATGAAGGACATTCTCATGCTAATCCTGTTCATGAAGAAATAGAACGCGCTATTTTACAAAATAAAGGAAGAATCACCTTTGCGGACTTTATGGGGGCGAGTCTTTATACTCGGGGTAATAATGGAGGAAGTGATGGAGGATATTATGCTTCCGGTAGAGCTAATATAGATCCCTCTGGCGATTTTGTTACAAGCCCCGAAATATCACCAGCGTTTGGCGCTTTGTTGGCTGATGAAATTCAATCCCAGTGGGAAGAGACTGGAAAACCAAGCTCATTCTCGATTGTCGAAATGGGTGCGGGCAATGGAACAATGGCCAAGGATATCCTAAACAGAATTCATACGGAACATCCAGCTCTAGATCCAGCTGTAAACTACACTATAGTTGAGTATAGCCCGGGTTTAATATCAAAACAGAAAACTACTTTGAGCGGTCACTCTATTAACTGGATAGAAGGCTCAGCCAGCGAATTGCCATTGAGAGATGTGAAAGGAGTATTTGTGTCTAATGAACTACCAGATGCATTTCCTGTTCACAAGGTTGTTAAGCGACCCGATGGAATTAAAGAGATTTATGTAGAAGTAGATGAGAATCACAAATTCCATTACGTTGAAGGTGAAGTTTCGGATCCAAGTATTCTTGAGTATCTCAAAGGAATGCCAGAAGAATTAAAAGATGGTAAAGTACAATACGTAAATCTCAACGCTATTAGATGGATACAACAGGTTGCACATGCGTTAGAGGAGGGTTTTGTGATTACCATAGATTATGGAGGCACAAAAGACGAACATCGTGCCCTCGGGCAGATAAGAGGATATATGCCAGGTAAAAAAGCTGATGAATTTGACATATTAGAGTTTCCTGGGAAAGTAGATATTACATCCGATGTGGATTTTGATGCACTTCAAAGATATGGACAGGAAGTAGGACTTGAGACAGTATATTATGGCGATCAGAGAAGATTTCTTGAGAACCATAATTTTATGCAACTAAATCGTCGTCTCAAACGAGCAGATGTCGATGATAGAGATCGTCGTTCACAATATCCCTCACGTTATGCTGCAACATTGGTAAGCGATTTGGGGAATGCCGTTGGCGCCGGTAGTTTTAAAATTTTAATTCAACGAAAAGCTCCACAAAGTAAATCGTGAACAGATATCAGAATCACCCCCCCTTCAACTTTTTAATATAGATCTTTACAATAATCTAAAATAAAGATGGGTGAATGAGGGGATCCGAACCCTTAAGGGACTTACTTCTGAATAAGCCTCAGTGAAGCTCAAATTCAGCTACTTTCGTATACTCTGGAGTCTTCTCATTGAGAGTACTACTGAAAAGATAGATCTTGCTTACCTCAAATGACGTATCTGGTACGAACTTATTGAATTTTTTCTTTATTAACAGATACTGTTGCTTTGATGGAATTTTGTACCTCGCCAGAGTAAGATGCGGTATAAAGATTTTGTGGTTATTTTGATGTGGAGTCTGTATAGTGCGTACTGCGTCTACAAGTGCCGTAAGCTCTCGATTTTTCTGAAACTCAAGATAAAGAGTGATTTTGTTGCGAATGAATATTCCGCCGTGCAGAGCATAGAGATAAAAAGATCGAGCATCAAATATTGTATTTTCAATATGTGAAATAAGTGGCTTGAGCTCCCCTTCTGGCACTTCTCCCAAGAAATGCAGCGTGATATGGTAGTTGGCAGCCGCCACCCACCGAAAATCTCTGTAATCTTTCTTAAGCTCTACAAGATCAGCAGCAATCTTTGCTTTCTCCGCACTTGGAATATCAATCGCGATAAATAGACGCATTACGAGATATGTGTGAACTTGCAAATTTCTTGTAGTGTGGAAGTGAGACGACAGATGCTCCAATAAGCTTCCCATGTGCTTTTTTATTTTGGATTTGGGGATCGCCTACTGTGACGGCAATTGTTGACGGATGAATATCTACGACGAGTTGCCTATATTTTTGATCTGTCGTCAAATAAGGAAGAGTGATTATATAATCAACGGCCATAAGTGCCGCTAAATTGTGGGCGCGCTCAGCCTGGGTATGAATAGGTTTTCTCTTCTTGCTTTTTATTATAAATTCATCGGACTCTATCGCCACAATAAGAATATCTTCCAATGCACGCGCTTCTTCTAAGAAGCGCACATGACCATAATGCAAAAGATCAAAGCACCCGCCAACCAATATCCTTGACCTTCGGGGATCAACCTTTTGCTTTTTAAAATCAGTCCATGAATATATTTTATTAGATGGAGTAGGATACGCCTTTGGCATCAAAACATTATACTATAGTATATATACTATGCAGCTTGTTACAGAAACACTTGAAAAGAAACAGTCAGTCCTCATAGTCGACCCGACATCTTTTGGTCTTGCCGCTCGTCTAAAGACTGAGCTTAAAAAAAATGATTCTGGCATCGAGATATTCATATCCTCACAATTCCCCCAAAGACTTGGAAACTTTGATTATCTATTCCTCGTAAATCAGACCGGAGTCCGAAGTCTTTTAGAAAAAAGGACAGAAGGACAGGTGATAATTTTTATCTTTATCGGACAAAAAGCATCAGCCAATCAAGTCCACGCGTATCTGGCGGAGAATAAGATTGACGATGTCAAGGTCATCCTCCTTACTACCCCCCGTATAAGTGATAGTGATGCTGAAAAAATCTTATGGTTCAGTCTTTCAAGTAGCGCTGAGTTATTTCTGAATATTCAGCATCTTATGCCTGCTGCGACAGTAAAAAAAACGCCCAGAAGTGCCCGAAAATTCTCATTCAACTGGCAAAAGTACACAACCCGCAAATTTATCATTCGCACAGTTGTCGGGATATTTCTTATCGTACATCTGAGCTTTATTATACCGCTTATCATCTCAGGAGGACTCATATACCAATCAGCAATGCAGCTTAAAAAACAACGCATTGAGGCTTCAAAAAATACACTAAACGGAGCAAAAAGAACTCTAAAAATCGCTCGATTTCTCTACGCTCCTGCTCGACCAGTGTATCTTTTTCTTTCTCTTGCGCTTACGCCCGACAATCTATTTGAGACAGAAGAGAAAGCCTCTACCATACTTGACTCAAGCTTCAGGCTTGAAGAAAATGTGAGCCACATTGCGCAGCTTGTATTCAACAAGAATAAAACTGCCGAAGAGAAACAAAACCTCATATTAAGACTACAGATACTTGGTCAAAATATTCACTCCATGCGTACTGATCTCACAACTCTTTATCAAAAACTGCCAGCGACAGGAGAGCGGCTTACACGACTGCGCGAACAAGTAGGCGTTGCTCAAGACACACTTTCGAAATTTGAGCAGACAATCCCATATCTTGACTCGATATTAGCCCGTGACTCAGAAAAGACGTACCTTCTCCTTTTTGCCAATAATATGGAACTTAGACCTGGTGGTGGATTTATCGGATCATTTGGCACACTCACGGTGCGTGATCTTAGCATCCAAGATATCCGTATTTATGATGTGTACGATGCAGATGGCCAGCTCGTGGCCCATGTAGAGCCACCAACACCGATCAAAAAATACCTACATCAACCCCATTGGTTTCTACGAGACAGCGCATTCTCCCCTGATTTTTTTGACAACTACCAAAAAGCCAAATACTTTCTAAAAAAAGAGATGGATCTTCCAGACTTTGCAGGCAGTATGCTTCTGACGACATCAGCCGTACAAAACCTTCTGGGAGCATATGGGACAATATATCTACCAGACTTTGGAGAGACCGTAACTGCGGACAACTTCTACATTAAAGCGCAGACTCACTCCGAGCAGGATTTTTTCCCAGGCTCTACCAAAAAAAAGACATTTCTTGGGGCTGTTGCCAAATATCTGATAGTGAATATTGAAGACGCACCGCTAATTCCCTATGCCGCAGCTATCAAAAAATCTCTTGACGAGAAGCAGATGGTTCTGGCATTTGATGACAGACAAATTGCTCAGGATATCAATAAGCTCCAGTGGTCCGGTCGGCTTATCACACCTACTTGTTCCGACCAAGTCCCAGATGGGTCCTGCATCAATGACTTCATCTTCCCAATCGATGCCAACCTGGGTGTCAATAAAGCTAATTTTTATGTCAGTCGACTGGTTACTCATCGCGTCATCATTCAAGACTCGGGAAAAATCGAAAATGAGCTCCGAGTAAGCTTCAAAAATGAATCAATACAGGGTGTGTTTCCAGGGGGCGAGTATAAGAATTATTTCCAACTACTCATCCCAACTGGCGCACAGGTACAAAAAATTACCCAGAACGAGAGTCCGATCACAGAATATGACGAGGTAGAAAGTAATTACAAAACAGTTGGATTTTTTCTCACAATTCCACCGCAAAAAACAACAGAGGTACGTATTACCTATCGCCTACCACAAAGACTTAAAAAAGGTATAAATACATATCAACTCGTCGTGCAAAAACAGATAGGGTCCAAGAATTCAGACTTCGTCCTTGAGATACTTCTGCCTCAAAATACCGCGCTTACCAATCAGAATTTTTCCCCACTTGTAAAAGATAATAGAATTTTCTATAATACATCTCTTAACACTGATAAAATTTTTATATTCACACTTTCCAAAAATTAATATATGACGACTCAAGACAAACACGCGCATCTAACCCTTAAGGCAAGCGTTCGAACAATAATCGGCAAAAAGGTAAAAAAGCTCAGGCGCGAAGGAATCATACCAGCCAACATCTTTGGACCTGATATCAAGTCTCAATCAATCAGCATTGACCACAAAGACTTTTTGAAAATATTCAGACAGGCAAAAGAGACAGGAGTCATCTACATTACAGTCGACAAAGGCGAATTACCTGTACTCACAAGATCTGTACATCGCCACCCAGTAAGCGACATGATTCTTCATGTTGATTTTAGAAAAGTGGATCTTAAGCAAAAAATTGAGGCTTCTGTACCTGTCAAGGTCGTGGGCGAAGCACCAGCAGTCTCTGAAAAGTCCGGAGTCCTTATCGTGCAACATGATCATCTTCAGGTTGAATCGCTTCCTGAGGATCTACCAGCTGAGATTGAGATAGATATATCAGGCCTTACTGAAATTGGAGCCGAGATCAAGGTTGCAGATCTCAAGAAATCAGGCAACTTCGAGATCAAAGATGAGCCAGACAAGCTCATCCTCTCAATTACCGCTCACAAAGAAGAAAGCCTTGAGCCAGAAGTCGCAGTAGAGGCAGAAGCTGAGGGTGAAGAAGCACCAGCCGCAGAAGGCGAAGCTGCAGAGAGTGAACAAGGCGAAAAATCAGAAGGCGAAGCTGAAAAAGCCGAGGGTGATAAAAAAGAAGATCAGCCCAAAGAAGAGAATAAAGAATAAACCGCTACAAATATCCAACTATCTTTATTTCCAGTTGCTCCACAACACACCTCATTCTTCATTAAATCTGCTTTAATTTATGGTACAATGAGTGTCCATGAGTATTGTAAAAAGCGAGTTTGCACTCGCACTGAATCAGGTTGCGACCGAGCGAGGCATCACTCCAGATGATGTCGTCTCCTCTATTGAGGCTGCAATTCTTGCAGCTTACAAAAAAGAAGTAGCTGACATCAGCGAAGAAGAGGATGATCAGACCACAGTTAAAGTAAACAAAAATAATGGAGAAGCGCATATTCTCAAAGACGGAGTTGATATCACACCACCTGGATTCGGACGTATAGCTGCCCAAACCGCCAAGCAGGTAATCCTACAAAAGATTCGAGAGGCAGAGAAGAAGACAGTGGTCTCCCACTACAAGTCACAAGTTGGCACCACAACTCGAGGCCGTATCATTCGCTACGACGGATACAATGCGTATGCTGATATCGGTCGCGTCGAGGCTGTACTACCCAAAGAAGAGCAGATCAAATCCGAGCACTACACCGTAAATACCAATCTTGTGTTCTACATCAAGGATATTGGAGAAGACAAATTCGGCAATTCCAAGATCGTCATCTCTCGCTCCGACCCTCGACTTATTGGTGAGCTTTTCAAACGAGAAGTTCCTGAGATTGCCAATGGAACTGTTGAGATCAAGCAAGTTGTGCGCGTTCCAGGAGAGCGCAGTAAGATAGCTGTCCACAGCACTCAAGCAGGAGTCGATCCAGTCGGTGCATGTGTGGGTCAAAAAGGTATTCGGGTACAGACAGTCACCAACGAAGCCGGTGGAGATGAAAAAATTGATATCATCCAGTGGAACAAAGATGAGAAGCAGTTCATCACAGCAGCTCTCTCTCCAGCCAAGATTATAGGAATAGAGCTTGATCGCGACGAAAAAAGAGCTAAGGTCACAGTCGATGAATCACAAGCCCCTCTTGCAATTGGTAAGGGTGGCGTCAATGTGAATCTCGCATCCCAGCTTTCCGGATATGAGATTGATATTAATCAAATTAAATCTCAGCAGTCAAAATCAGAGGATATAAAAGAAAAAGTTGATGAAGAAAAAGACGCAGAAAAGGAAACGAATATAGATCGAGTGGTAGAAGCCTCCGAGCCAGATACAAAAGCTGCCGAAGAGGAGACAGTAGATGAGACCGCAATTGAGCAATCAGACCAAGAGGAAGATAGCACTCAAGAAGTTGAATCCACATCTGTCGAGTCGACTCCTGAAGTAGCTGAAGCAAGTGATGCCACCCCGACCGAAAGTGAAAAGGTAGAAGATCAAGAAGCAAGCTAACTAAAGTCCAAATAAGGGCTGATTACATAAATTTCACTTACATTGAATATTCGCTATGTCGCCTACTACTCCACGTCCACCAGTTGTTGCAATACTCGGTCATGTCGACCATGGCAAGACCACGCTTCTGGACTATATTAGAAAAACAGCACTTACCGAAGGTGAAGCTGGCGGAATCACACAAAAAATTGGAGGATACGAAATCTCAACCGGAATCAAAGGATACCAGCAAGACAAGATCACATTCATCGACACACCAGGTCACGAGGCATTCTCAAAGCTCCGAGCACGAGGCGCGACAGTCGCAGATATTGCACTACTTATAGTCGATGTCAAAGACTCTCTAAAGCCACAGACAATTGAATCAATCCAACACATACAGGAAGCTAAGCTTCCCTTCATTGTCGTCGTCAATAAAATTGATATGCCCGACACAAATCCGGAAAAAGTCTATAGAGACCTACTCAAGTATGAGGTGATGATTGAACAAAAAGGGGGTCAGGTACCAGCTCTTGCAATATCTGCCAAAACAGGTGTTGGTGTCCCCGATCTTCTTGAGTCAATTCTTCTTATGGCAGCCGATCTCAATCTTACCTTTGACAAAGATGCTCCGCCCGAGATTGTAATTATCGAGACCAAAAAAGATAGACGAGGCGTTGTGGCAAGTTGTATCATAAAAAATGGCACGCTCCGAATTGGAGACGCTGTATTTGCTCAGGATAAGCGAGTAAAAGTCCGATCGATGATTAATGATCGAGGCATCATGGTTCGAGAAGTCGTACCTTGTGCGCCTTTTGAGCTTTTGGGATTTAGTGCAATGCCAGAAGTCGGGACAATTCTAACACGCATTGAACAAGACGCAGCGCCTTCAGCAAACCAGACTCAAGCCCCCGCTCTTGGTATTCTTGAATCTCTCAACCAAGAGGCTCAAAAAAAGCTTTCACTCGTCATTAAAGCAGATGCACAGGGTTCACTTGAAGCTATTGTCACTGCTCTTTCAAAACAAAGTAATATACAGATAGTCCTTCAAGCTGTTGGCGATATT
The DNA here is from genome assembly GCA_964401915.1 of uncultured Gammaproteobacteria bacterium. Classification (GTDB taxonomy): domain Bacteria; phylum Patescibacteriota; class Microgenomatia; order UBA1406; family GWC2-37-13; genus CAZGZD01. Next base: position 47,853 of record CAYOAI010000001.1, on the reverse strand, counting down.
CATAAATCTGATGTATTTTTGGCGAAGACCGCAGGTGCCATAATAATAGGATTCAGTGTAAAACCTGATGCAACCGTTGTTGATGCTGCCAAACAAGAAAAAGTGATTATCAAGACGTACAACATCATATATGAAGCGCTTGATGAGCTATCCGAAGTCGCACAGCTAATTCGTGAAAAAGAAATACAAGAAAAGACTCTTAAGGGAGAGGCAAAAGTGTTGGCAAATTTCATTATCGATGGAGAAAAGGTATATGGAATTAAAGTAACCAAGGGTAAGATCAACCTTGGAGACTCAATCGAACTACACCGAGGCACGAACCTCATCTCTACCTCAAAGCTCATATCTCTCAGACAAAGAGCTAAAAAAGTAAGTGAGGTAAAAAAAGATGAAGAGGCCGGAATTCTGATCTCCCCACCCCTTGACATTACTATAGGTGATGTGATAAAATCTATCTTATAGTATGGATAACACAAGTGGAACCTCACTAAATCAAGTTGTTGAGGCGCTCAATACACATGTATCAGGCATTATTTGTCTTCGTGAAAATCCGCAGGCAGATAGTATTGCCGCAGCATGCGCGCTATACCTTGCACTTGTTAAACTGGGGAAAAATGTATCACTCGCTTGTTCAACCCCAGTCACCTCAGACCTGATTGCGGCTGATAAAATTAAGCCTGCGCCTGAGACATCTGGCGACAACCTTGCAATTTCGTTTCCCTACAGAGACGGCTCTGTTGATAAAGTTGATTACAATATTCAGGATGAGACCTTCAATCTAATAATCACACCACGGGAAGGCTTTCCGAAGCTCGATCCCAACCAAGTATCCTATTCATTTACCGGTGGAGTCGTAGACTTCTTAATCACAGTCGATGCCTCATCTCTCAAATCATTGGGTGGTCTCTACGAACAGAATCAGCAACAGTTTACTGCAGCAACTGTAATCAATATAGATCGTCATTTAGCAAATTCTTATTTTGGCAAAGTCAATTTTGTCCAAAAAGCAGCAACATCAACCTCTGAACTCGCACTTTCTATAATTAAAGCGCTTGGAGTCCAGATTGATCGTGAGATCGCCACCAATCTATATGCAGGGCTTATGGCCGCAACCAATAATTTCACTTCATATTCAGTCAACGCCACAACATTTGAGATCGCCTCACAACTACTCAAACTCGGAGCCCAAAAAAAAGCACCTGCCCAATCCCAAGTATTAAGACCTCAAGGTCCCCAAGTCCTGAGACAACCAATGTATGAACCTACTCCACAACCCTTTCCTTCTTCATATAACTCAGAGGAAGAAGAAGATTTTGAATTTGAACAGCCTGCGCCACCACAAAAAATAACTCAGAGCCAGCCAATTGCTCAACAAGCACCAATAAACCCTCAGAAACCACCTCAACACGAAGTTGAGATCGCAAGCACACTTGAGACAATTGAGCGAGAGAAGATGGTCGTGGATAAACCAGCCCCCAAAGACTGGCTCAAGCCAAAAATCTTCCGCGGTAATCAGTCCTCCTAAAAAAATTTCATAAGTGTCTTCTTCCTGAATTTCATTCACAAATATAATCGTCTATAATATAGAGGCTTATTATTTGCGCAAATTTTTCCTTCTATGATTCTGTATCTCATTTTTGGTATAGCTCTTGGTCTGTTGGCTGCGGTAGGAGTGTTTTTGATACTCAAAAGCCGCAATGCACATAATACAGATAAGTTCGCCAGCGATGTTCAAAAGAAGATAGATGCGTCATTTCGAGATGCGATAGAGAAACTCGCAACAGTATCGAATCAATCTCTTGATGGAAAGAAAAGTGAGATTATGAATGATCTTTCCAACAAAAAGGACTCAATCGAAAAACTCATCCAAAAGATGCAGCAGGAACTTAAAGAAACCAACAAAAAAGTCGAAGACAGTGATAAACAAACAATCGGCTCATTCAGAGAAGTCAAAGCCCAGCTTGAGAATAACCAAAAAGTCACAGAACAATTATCATTCACTACAGAAGGCCTCAAAAATGTGCTCTCAAACAATCAACTCAGAGGGCAATTTGGCGAGCAAGTAGCCGAAGACCTTCTCAAGATGACCGGATTTGTAAAAGGAGTGGATTATCGAGTTAATACAGCATCAAAAGGTAGTACCGAAAGACCAGACTTTACAATTCTTCTACCAGACGGGGTCAAGATAAATGTTGATTCTAAGTTCCCCTACAATAACCTTCAAAAATCAACAGAGACGACAGATAAAGCCGCCAAGCGAGAACATCTTAAAGCGTTTGAACGAGATGTAAAAGAAAAAATCAAACAACTGACAAACAGAAACTACATCAATCCCGCAGACAATACAGTTGATTTTGTCATTATGTTTATCCCCAATGAGATGATTTTTTCCTATATCTACGAACGACTCAACAGTGTATGGTCGGAGGGAATGAGGCAAAAAGTGATATTTGCTGGGCCTTTTAGCTTTACTGCAATTTTACGACTTATCAGGCAGTCCTACGATAATTTTAAGTATCAAAAAAATGTACGAAATATTATCACCTACATTCAGCTTTTTGAGGAAGAATTCACCAAATATAATGAAGAGTTTGAAAAAATAGGAGATAGGATAGTATCACTTACTGACCAGTACAACAAAGTCGATAGTACCCGTACCAAGCAACTTTTGAAAACAGTCGATAAGATACGACTCGAAGAACCCGAGCATGCTCCCACTCCTCTTCTGGATGTTGTCTCCGAGAAGCAAAATTAGTCTATGAAGATTGCCTATAAATATGAGATTGAAGATGGCCGGCAGATCAATGCAGATGAGATTATAAATATACTACTTAAGTCTCGGGGGATAAAAGATAAAAAACTCTTTCTAAATCCTCCTTCACCCCAAAATATATCTCTTAAGGATATTGATGTTGATCTTGTACCGCAATACCAAAAAGCCTACATACGGCTCACAGATGCACGCGAGAAAGGTGAGATGATAATCGTATATACAGACTATGATGCTGATGGTATCACGGGTGGTACTGTCTTGTGGGAGTCTCTGCATTTGATGGGATTTAAGACCATGCCGTATGTTCCCCACCGGCTTCACGAAGGCTATGGATTTTCGCAGGTGGCGCTTGACACGATTAAAAAAGAATATAATCCTGGACTTATCATAAGCGTTGATCATGGAATCACAGCGGTTGAGCAAGTCACCTACGCCAAAAAACTCGGAATAGACGTCATCATTACAGATCATCATCTCAAACCTGCGCTATTGCCAGACGCCCATGCAATAATTCATACCTCGCTACTTAGCGGCTCGACTGTGGCATATTTCTTTGCAAAAGAACTCTTTAAAGATCTAAAAAAAAACAAGGTCTTAGATCATACCAGCACGACGACTCAGCTTGATAATCATTTTGAGAATGATTATCTTGCTATTTCGACAATTGGCCTTATCTCTGATCTTGTCCCTCTTGTTGGAATTGCTCGAGCTACAGCTGCAGCCGGACTTATCGCTTTCTTAAAAGTAAATAGAATAGGATTGACCGCTCTTCTTAAGGAGGCGGGAATCGAACATCGTAAGATCACACCTTACGAAATTGGGTATATTATCGCCCCACGCATCAATGCAGCCGGGCGACTAGGACATGCTATGAATGCGCTGCGGCTACTTTGTACGAACAACCCACAAAGAGCTCAGCAATTAGCGCAAGAACTTGGAGAGGTCAATATCAAACGACAGAGTCTTCTGGATACAGCACGTGTCGAAGCGATAGAACTCGTAAAACAAAAGTGTGGTGAGAACCTGCCAATACTCATCACGCTTTATAATAAAAAGTGGCATGAGGGAATTATCGGACTTGTCGCCTCATACGTAGCTCAAGAATTTTATCGCCCAGCTATCGTGATGACTGACTCAGGGAGTGGAATCAAAGGATCTGCACGCTCAATATCAGGATTTGCAATTACCGATTTTTTAAAAGAGCAGAAAGATCTCCTACTCAGTGTTGGTGGTCATACACAGGCTGCGGGCTTTAGTCTCGAAAGAAAAAATCTTGAGAGATTTATAGCGAGAATCGAGAGTGAGTCCAAAAACCTCATAAAAAATAAGGATCTTGAGCCGAAGATTGAGGCGGATTTTAAAATTCCTCTCTCTATGGCGACTATCGACCTTGCACGCGGACTTGCGTGTCTTGAACCATATGGGATCAGCAACCCTCAACCACTTTTTTATAGTCAAGGCAAAATCGTCAATATCAAATATATGGGTAAAAAAATGAATCATGCAAAGATTATTCTGCAGGAAATTGATAATCCGTCTAATCAACTAGAAAGCCTTCTCTTCTTTCACAAAAAAAATCAAGTGCAGTTGAATTCAATAGTTGACGTCGTCTACTCCGTAGAGATAAATAAATGGAATCATTCAGAGAAATTACAAGGAATGATCAAATATCTTAGAGCAGATATTGTTGAGTTTCCTTGAGTTGTTGGAAGGATGCAACTATAATATAGCTCATATAATCTTAGACAAGAATAACAATGAAAAAAATATTCGTAGCTGATACACCCACACTTGAAGGACAAGATGTCGAACTTTATGGCTGGGTTGACTCCAAGCGCGATCACAGTAAGATCGTATTCCTCGATCTTCGGGATAGATCAGGTGTCGTACAATGCATCGGTGGTGCAGAGTGCAAAGACATATCGGCAGAATACGTGGTCAAGCTACAAGGACTCGTCAAAAAAAGACCGGAAAAGCTTGTGAATTCAAAAATCCCAACAGGAAGTATCGAAATAGAGATCAAAAAGATTGAAGTTCTATCCAGATCAAAAGGTCTCCCACTCCCCATCAATACTGATGGATATGAGATTGATGAAGAGGTGCGACTTAAGTATAGGTATCTTGACATCAGGCGTCGCCGCATGCTTGGCAATCTGACACTTCGAGCAAAGACTGTGCACTTTATTCGTAATTTTCTGACCGCTCGCGATTTTCTTGAGATTGAGACGCCAATTCTTACCAAGACCACGCCTGAAGGTGCTCGAGACTTTTTGGTTCCTTCTCGTCTCCAGCAGGGCAAGTTTTATGCACTACCTCAATCGCCACAGCAGTACAAACAAATGCTCATGGTAGCCGGTATCGAGCGGTACTTCCAGATTGCCAGATGCTTCCGAGATGAAGATCCTCGTGCCGACCGCGCATATGGTGAATTCACGCAGCTGGATCTTGAGATGTCTTTCGTTGATCAGGAGGACATACTCACTCTCACAGAAGAGCTTTTCACGAGTCTCATCAAAGAAGTCTTCCCACAGAAAAAAATTACACAAAGCCCATGGCCACGTCTATCGCACCAAACGGCAATTGAAAAATACAAATCTGACAAACCAGATTTGAGAAAAAACAAACAAGATAAAGATGAGTTGGCTTTTGCATGGATTCTGGATTTCCCGCTATTTGAAAAGGCGTCCGAAGAGGAATATTTCCACGGAATGGGCAAGACACGCTTTGCGCCATCTCATCATATGTTCACGGCACCCCACCCCGAGGATATCGAGCTCCTTGATTCGGCCCCTGAAAAAGTCCGAGGACTTCAACATGATCTATCACTTAATGGATATGAAGTCGGAGGCGGAAGTATACGAATTCATGACGCCTCTATTCAACAAAAAATATTTGATCTAATCGGTTTTAGTGATGAACATAAAAATGATTTTGAACATCTTCTCACGGCCTTTGAATATGGAGTACCCCCACATGGCGGGATCGCACCAGGTATTGATCGATTGCTCATGGCCATACTTGGCGAAAAATCTATTCGAGAAGTAATTGCATTCCCCGCATCATCTGGCGGAACAACTGCGGCAATCGACGCTCCATCTACTGCATCTTCTGAACAGTTAGCAGAGTTAGGAATAAAGATCAAAAGCTAACTATTTTAGGAAAGTTTAATTGTTGATTATGAAAACTCGATTTATTATCTTTTTTTGTTTTTATACTCTCCTTTTTGCTTTTTACCCTGGAGATACTCATTATTTTTCTATATTCACCAACAATAGAGATGTTTTCGCCGAGCACAAGGCTCCTGCCCTCTCACACTCAATAAAGTCCTATCCAATAAAAAGATTTGCGAATTACCCAACCGTATCAGCACAAGGCGTATATGTTGTGTACTTACCATCCTTCACGCCAATTTTTGAAAAAAACCCCCATGGGTATTTTCTTCCTGCATCAACGACCAAAATAATCACGGCGCTTGTTGCCCGAGATCTCTACGACCCAGATCGAGTAATCACGGTCAAGCGAGACAGTGTAGAAGGACAAAGTATGGGACTTGTCCGAGGTGAAAAAATTTCAGCAGAATATCTCCTCTATGGCACTCTTATCCACTCAGGAAATGACGGAGCATATGCGCTTGCCGATGAGTATGGATTTGATCGATATATCAACCTCATGAATAAAAAAACTAGCGATCTAAAGATGACAAGTAGCACCTTTAAAAATCCCGCAGGGCTTGATCGAACAGGCCAACACACAAGCCCATTTGACCTTGCACTTGCAGCACGAGCACTTATTAAAGATAAGTATTTAGCCAAGATTGTCTCGATAAAAAATATATCAATCTCAGACACAGAATTTAAATACTTTCATCAGCTAAGCAATGTCAATCAGCTCCTCGGTGAGCTTCAGGGAATAGGAGGCCTCAAAACAGGATATACGGAAGAGGCGGGAGAAAATCTTGTAAGTTTTTACAAACAGGGATCAAACACATACATAATAGTTGTTCTAAAAAGTGAAGATAGATTCAAAGACACCACAACCATTGTCCAGTGGTTGAATAGTAATGTTATCTACAAAAATACAATACCGTAGTAACCCACTTTATTATGGCTGAACTGCGTACTCAGAAGAGATAGCTGGAACATATCCAACAAAATCATCACTCCCAACAAAGACAAATACTGGCTGCAAAAATTCTTGGTATATCTCCGGATCAAAATACCCCAAGAACAATTTTTTGATGGTTATTTTGCCAGATGTGCTTTTGTTTGAAACAACCTGCGCACTTGGACTACCGGTCGCCAACTCCTCATAGGCCTGTTTGCCACTTTTTAGTGGGTAAAATCCAACCTGATCATTTGATTTATCAAAGAATTTGATCTGAGCACGCAGTATCTTTGGAGGCTTCTCTACGTTGTCTCCATAAAATACCATCATGACATAATTCTGACTATTAAAATAGCCAGGGGTCACGACCGGCACTCCTTCTATGTCCGGGCGATAAAAATCAACCTCCACAAGATTTGCATCTGTCCTATTTTGAAGAGGAGTGACTTTGTTTTCGACTGGATCATATTTCATAAAGATTATATTTGTCTTTCCCTGTGCCAACTCATCAGGATATCGTCCAATATTCTTTAAGAAGTCAGTGGCGACTCGCTCCGCATCTGACTTTTGTGGAGTCACCACATCTGTGAATACGCTTTGATCTTTTTGAAAATCATAATCGTAGGTGAAGTTGAAAGTGGCATTATCTATGCTAAGACTTTGATTATCTCCCTGAAAGCTAAAAGTATTCCCCTCCTGTTGACGAGTGATATTTGAGATCTCAAAGCCAAGTGTCTTTGCCACAAGCGCTATTTTTTCAAGATAGCCAAATCGCGGGACGCTTTTTGGGATAAAAAATACTTTAGCTGCCTCAGTTGCAATCACCGGTTCACCTTCTACTGTATCAAGCTTGAACTTAAGATTGGCACTGCTTGACGACTTTGATATCTGGGGAACTATAATCTTGCCAAGCGATGTGTCCAGAGGTAGCACGACAGGCTTTTGAGCTTCAATATAAATAAAAGTCAGCTTCACACTATAATAAAGAATGAGAACTACAAGAACTGAAAGTATTGCAAAAGGCATATACTTGCGAGCGTAGTAAGATACTTCAGTCAGCGTCATAAGATTCATAATAGCAGAAAATACATACACGAATCAATGGTGAAGAAAGCTTGTGAAAAGTATTAATTTCCAAATAAAAATCATCACTTCTAAAAAGTTTGTGAGGGAGGATTTCTATAGTCCGCTTTTACTTTCCACAGACTGTGCACTCTTTTTTGTGATTAACAACGAGAATGAGCGCTGATACTCCAACAAGTATATAGACTACGCGCTCAGCTGTTGATCCTGCTCCCAAAAGTTTTTCTACTAGATTGGTGTTGAATGCACCAACTAATCCCCAATTCAATGCTCCAACAACTGTAAGCAAAAATGCTCCAATATGTAATGCTTTCATAAATTCTTATTCACCCCCTTCTTTTTCTTAACTTATCCTGAGTATATATCCGTCCGGCCTTCCCGTCAACAAGATAATATATGGAGTGTACCGAAGTGGCTATGAAGATGGACAACATTAGAACTTCTTATCTAAATTTTGAATATCAATAGACTTGACTACTTCCTAAAGAAAGAACTTAAATATCTCAAAGGATTCAAAATTTTCTTCCTTTGCTGGAAAGAAATATATAGAGTAAACAATAAGCCACAAAGAGAAAGAGCATTCCCCAAGGTTTGAGCAAAAGTACTGCCCATAACCAACCTTATCTTATGGCTACCTCGGGGTACCGTAAAAGTAATAAGCCCATATTGAGTCGAGGGATATATGAGAGTTTTTTTCTCATCGATAAATAAATGCCAATTTGGAAAATAATACTTAGCAATAGTCACCACTCCTTCTTTCCCACTTGTCTCAAATGTTATTAAACGTCCATTTTTTTCAACAGATACATCGGTAATTTTGGATGCAGTGTGTGAAAAAATAGGATATGATGGGCTACCGCTTACTTCTTTTGGTAAACATCTACTTACCCATTTGGGCAAATATTCATCTTTCCATGTAGTAGTGCCACAGACCCCTTCAGCTTTATATTCGGGTATATCATTATAGGCATAGGGTCGCATATATCCCGTTTGAAAAATTAAAGTATAGATTACAACCACGCTTACTATAAGTGTCTGAATCCACCATCTTTTAATAAAAGACAGAGCTATCCCGCATATGAAGATCGCATAAATCGTACTTATTGCCAGAAATCTCCATGGTGACTGTAAATAGCGAAACGGCTGAGCTTTGTCCCAGATGAACTTAGTAATAGGAAGCACAAAAAATAATGAACAAAAAAATATAATAAAAAAATAAATAAAAATTGGTTTATGGGGATTTTTTTTCTTAAAAAGTAAGAATATGCCACTGGCGATTGTAAGTAAAAATAATCCCAACCCCAACGTTGCATGTAATTGCGTGGGGTTTATCCGAAATCCAATAAGCTGATTAAAAGACAAAAAACCAACAAGATATTGCTTAGTGGCATATTCTGAATGTTGATAGACAATATAATTCTGCTCAATGAGGAGGGGTAGCCAAAAGAACGCACTTAAAAGCAATCCTATTCCTACCGAAATGCCCAGATTCACAATATTCTTTTTTTTGTAAGGCGGAATACATATCATAAAAAAAAGGAAAAAGGAAAAAAAGAAAGCGATAGCAATATGTGACAAAATTACTAAGGCGTAAAAAATCCCTGTAATAATGCAATTGGCAATGGTAGGCTTGTCTTTTACTCTAAGAAATGACCAGAGAATCCATGGAAAAAACACCACCCCCCATATCTCGGCCAACGCTCCCCGAAGATAAATATCATATCCAAGATACGCTGATGAAAGAAATAAGCAAACGCTTAAAAAGGATGTAATGGCATTTGTATATCTTCTGAGAAGAAAAAAAATACCCAGCGAACCTACGAGAAGGGCGGTAAGAAAGACCATTTTTGTTGCTTTCACCGGTCGCTCAACCAGAAGCTCATATCCGGATCCAATATAATATGGAAGGGGTGAATAATAATTAAAAAGCATGTACCCTCCCCTATTTCCAAAACTATCAATGTATCGTACAGGGAATTGGCCGCTTTTTAATTCAATGAGTGTCTGGTCTATTCTGACTACCTGAACATCATCCATTGTTGGGAAGAATCCATGATGAAAAAAAGGCAAAGAAAAATAGATAAAAAAAATAGCAGTTAGAATAAAGACAAAAAGAGTCGACTTTTTCATCGCTTTAAGAGATTCTTCGATAAGTTTAGATATAAAAAGGGAAGAATCAAGATAAAATACCGTGCAAAAGGCGCCTGTACTCCAAGATAAAGTATATAAGCTATTGGAATAATTCCGACAAATAGCTTGAGATCTACAAATCGCTTTATCAAAGCGTCAAGTATACTTTTCGCGCTTAACATCAAGCCAATCGGCCAGAAAATAGACCAAATTTGAGCATGGGATACGGATTTGCTTCCCCACCATGTTTGGTAATATCCAGTTAGAAAAAGAAATAAAGAAGCAAAAGGAAAAGAACGAATATCATGAATAACTAAGAATTTTAAGATCTTCAATTGGAAAAAAACTATATTAAATTCAAACCCTTTATTCACAAATGTTTTTATATATGTGAGTGAAAAAATTACAGCCGCAATAATTAGGTGGAGTGTAAATTTTTTAAGATCAAAGTTCTTTTTGTAAATGTTATATGCAGCTAACAAAAGTACAAAAAAAAGTGGACCAGCCCAAAATTTGGAAGCACACAAAAGACCAAGCACGATGCCTTGCAAAGCGTATCTTTTCTTGTGAAAAAATACAAGATAAAAATATAACAACAAAAAGACCGCTTGACCCAAATCTAATAAAGCATTTGAAGATACCTCCAAAAAAACAGGATCAATGATTAAAAAAATACATGCCAAAAGTGGTACAAGGGACGACTTATACATCTTGACGCCCAATGTATAGACTATGGCTATAAGAACTGCCCCAAAGATTATTTGTACATAATAGGGACTTCCAAAAATAAGTATGGACAGTCCAAAGAGATACTTGATTAAGGGAGGAGCTTGAAAATTATAGCTTGTTGGATCTGCGCCTTTTGCGTAAAGATAGCCGGTTGCAGTATATATATCTCCATCTGAAAGAAATTGTCGTATTCCTGGAACTTCATGAGTAATATCCTGTGAGAGAAAATACCGATGAATGAGTTTTTGATCAAATTTATAGAGGACTACTTCTTTTTTGAAGAAAAAAATAACCAAGAGGTACAAGAAGATGAGTGAGAAAATATGTATCCACTTATTGTGATAAAAGCCAGTCATCAAAAAGAATTCTACCAGAAATCCAACTGACAGTATCGGCTCTCATACTCTATTGACCGTGTCTGTCCAGGGAGAGGGATTCGAACCCCCGTAGGGCAAAGCCCGTCAGATTTACAGTCTGATGCGATTGGCCACTCCGCCATCCCTGGTTGACTGAATGTGTTAATTATATCATCAAATCAAGGAGTCGTAACAAAAAACCCCGCCAAAAGGCGGGGCTTGATTTTCAATTGATTGGTTTACATCATGCCGGGCATACCACCCATTCCGCCTGGCATACCTCCACCAGCTCCACCTTCATCTTTCTTTTCAGGAAGGTCGGTGACAAGCGCCTCGGTTGTAAGAATCATGACGGCGACTGATGCTGCATTCTCAAGACTTGTGCGAACTACTTTTGCTGGATCTACAATCCCTCGCTTATACATAGGTCCAAATTCAAGAGTGACGGCATCAAATCCGTAGTCTGGATCTTTGGAGTCCTCGACTTTGCGAATTACCCATCCGGCGTCGAGCCCACTATTTTGAGCAACCATACGCATAGGCTCAACGAGTGCTTTATAGACAATGTCGACACCTGTCTTTTCCTCATCAAGGGCCAAAGTTCCCTTCAGCTTCTCAAGAGTCTTGCGTGCCTGAAGAAGTGTGACTCCACCTCCGGCCACTATTCCTTCCTCAAGAGCAGCTTTGGTCGCGGCAACCGCGTCATTGACTCGCTCTTTCTTTTCTTTCATCTCGACCTCAGTCGCAGCACCAACATTGATGACGGCGACACCACCTGCAAGCTTTGCAAGCCGCTCGGTAAGCTTCTCTCGATCAAACTCAGAGGTGGACTCATCGATCTCTCGACGAATCTGTCCGACTCGAGCGTTGATATCAGCTTCTTTGCCTTTTCCACCGATAATTCGAGTGGTTTCTTTGTCAGCCCATACCTTGTCGGCTCGACCACATTCGTCAAGCTCGATATTCTCAAATTTCTTGCCAAGGTCGTCTGAGATGACTGTGCCACCTGTCAGAATTGCAATATCCTCAAGCATAGATTTTCGGCGATCACCGAATCCTGGCGCCTTAACAACGAGTGCGTTGAAGGTACCACGGAGCTTATTGACGACCAGTGTAGCCAAAGCCTCACCATCTACCTCATCGGCAATGATGACAACATTTTTGGTGACTTTTACGACTTTCTCCAAAAATGGCAGAAGATCGGACACAGCCGATATCTTCTTATCAGTAATGAGTATGTATGGGCTCTCCACCTCAGCCGTCATCTTGTCGGACTCGGTGACAAAGTAAGGAGATGCATATCCCTTGTCAAATTCCATACCTTCTTTGTACTCTATCTCCATCTGGAGACCCTTGCCCTCCTCAACTGTGACAACTCCATCTTTACCGACTTTACTTATTGCGTCGGCAATAATTGAACCGATATGAGCGTCTCCGGCTGAAATTGTGGCGACCTGTGTAATCGCTTGCTTGTCATTCAGCGGAATCTGCTTGGCCATGCTCTTAATCTGAATAATTACCTCTTCAACCGCTTTTTCGATTCCTCTTTTGAGGATCATAGGGTTGGATCCAGCGGTGATATTTTTGAGTCCCAAGTTTACAATTGACTGAGTCAGAAGGGTTGATGTAGTGGTACCATCTCCTGCGACATCATTGGTCTTTGATGCTGCTTCTTTGACGAGCTGAGCACCCATATTCTCAAAGGGATCCTCAAGCTCTATCTCTTTGGCAACAGTCACACCATCGTGTACGACAGTCGGTGCGCCCCATTTGCGGTCAAGTGCCACATTGCGGCCTCGTGGACCAAGTGTCGTGACCACTGCTTTTGCTAATGTATTTACTCCTCGTGCGAGCTTTGCTCGTGCGTCTTCTGCGAATGCTATTTGTTTTGCCATATATTTTTTAAAAAAATAATTTCTAATTTATTCAACAACTGCCATGATATCCTTCTCTTCAACCAGAAGCCAGTCCTGTCCGTTTACCTTGACTTCATTTCCGCCCCACTTCTTGTACAGTACATTCTGGCCAACCTTGATCGTCATAGGCACAACTTTGCCATCTTCACCTCGTGCACCTGGTCCTGTAGCCATCACCTCACCTACTTGAGGTTTTTCTTTTGCTGAGTCTGGAAGAAGAATGCCTGATGCAGTTTGCGTCTCGCCTTCAAGTGGCTTGATGAGGACATTGTCGAATAGTGGTTTTACTGTCTTAGTTTTTGCCATAGATATTTAGTAATAAAACTTTTAAAATGAAAATTAATACCTAATTGATAAGTAAGAGTATTTATCATATAAAAATTCAATAGTTTTGTCAAGTACATAATCAGTCTGCTAACGCCATGGATGACCAAAAAAGCCTGTCAGAAATAGATAAACTAAGGCAAAAGTTGCAGTCGGCTACCTTGCCTGCTAACCTCAAAGAACGAGCACTTGAGCAGGTTGATCGGATCAATCTTACTCTCAAGTTCGGAGGCAACCTTGCTCAGCTGGATATAGTCGAGAAGTATATTGACTGGATCACTGGGCTTCCCTGGGAAACTCGTACTGAAGACTCCCTCGACGTGAATCACGCAAAAGAAATACTGGATGCTACTCACTTTGGCCTTGATAAGATCAAAAGAAGGATTCTCGAGTACCTATCCATCCTTATCCTGCAAAAGCAGAATCTCAAGGCTGAGTCTTTTCACGCTCCCTCACTCTTTTTTGTCGGACTTGCCGGTACAGGTAAGACCTCGATCGTCAAGTCTATTGCCGAAGCTCTCAACCGCAAATATGTCCGAATTCCTTTTGGAGGCTTATCATCTGCACTCGACCTTCGAGGCCAGTCCAAGACGACTCCAGAGGCCGAGCCGGGCATGATCATCAAGGCACTCAGACGTGCTGGATCCAGAAATCCAATCATCCTACTGGATGAGCTCGACCGAATTACACCAGAATCGAGAGCTTCGATCATGGGAGTCTTGCTTGAGATTCTTGATCCCAAACAGAATATGAACTTCACAGACTACTTTGTCGATTATCCTTTTGATCTATCTCAAGTCCTATTCATCGCAACAGCCAACAATACCAACAACATATCAACTGCCGTGCTCGACCGACTTGAGATTATTCAGATGCCGTCCTACAACGATGATGAAAAAATCACAATAGGCAAGAACTTCCTGGTCCCGCAATACTTGAAAGATGCAGGCCTTACCCCACAACACCTGATTATCGACGATACAGTGTGGCCACAGATTGTGCGCCCCTTGGGGTTTGACTCTGGAGTTCGTTCACTGGAGCGGGCTGTGGAGGGAATGGTGCGCAAAGCCGCATATAAGATCGTGCAAAGCGGCCAGAACCAAAGCTTCAAAATCACGGCTGAGAACCTTCGCGACTTCATCGCTTCATAACTTCAGGAGTGTTTTAATTTAGCGAAGCATGTCAAATCCAAATTTATATTCTGCGCGAAATTTGATTTCTTTATGTGTTACTCCCGCGCGAAGATGTACAGCTCTTCCGCAGCGCGAGTAACGGCCGTATACAGCCATCTTCGCCACTGCTCATCGGACATCTTGCCGAACCGCTCCTCAAATAGTATCACGCGCTTCGCCTGGCTCCCCTGCGCCTTATGGACTGTCAGTGCATAGCCAAAATTAAATAAATCTCCCCGCATGATCGCAGACCGACGGTTGGTAAAGTTGAGCGATTCTTTCTCGCCAAATTGAGATCTGGATATAAGACCTTTATATATACCATTCTCATCATCAAGGGCGATTGTCGCCATATACCAGTCTTCGTCGGCATCTTCAATAGTCTGAATTGTCCCAAGCATACCATTGAAAATATTTTTTCTGTGGTTGTTGCGCAGGCAGATCACTCGATCTCCAGGCGTCGGATCTGGCGACTCAAATCCTCGGATGGTACGAATATGATTATTGAGTCGTACACGAGTCGTGTTGTAACCACAAAGCACAAGTGTGTCGTCGTCGCAAGTAGCCAAAAGCTCCTCCACAATCTCCCCTGACTCAGGATCATTGAGATTATATTTTCGTACTGTGTCTGAGTACACACCTGTACGAATCAGTCCGCGTTCACGTGCTTGAATTGACAAGCCGATAATAGGATTTTCCTCAGCTTGTCTATGGATCTGCTCAAGCTGCAACTGAGGCGTTTGCATAAGATTAAAGTTGCCACTTATTGGAGGTAGCTGCCCATGATCTCCAACGACTACAATGGGCACATTGTATGAGAGTAAATGTTGCCAGATCGACTCATCGACCATCGAGGCTTCATCGATGATGATAAGTGCCCGATCGATCTTATCCTTCTTTTTCCAGCCAATGATCTCCTCCCTATCATTGACAATTGGCGAATAAATCAGCGAGTGGATTGTGCCGACAGTGTCTTGCGGTAGGATTACCTTTTGCTCAGATAGCTTGATCCGAAGCACTCGTGCGGCTTTACCGGTGTAGCTGGCAAACCCGACTTTAAGATCTTTATTGAGTGTGGCAAGCTGCTGCCTGATGATGATAATAAGTGTAGTTTTGCCAGTACCTGCGTATCCCCCAAGGGTGATGAAGGGCTGATTAGCTGATGTATTGCCTTCGACTTTTGTGTCTTTGATGGAGTTCTGTTTGTACCACGCAAGAATAGCATCAAGTGTTCGCCTCTGATCTGGGGAAAGGGTTATCATTAAGTGTGGCGATCTGCGACATTTGAGGCGCCAAAAGCGTAAGGCTTAGTCTTGACATCATATCCATTGCTACGCACCATACCAACAATCTCTTGAATCATCGTGCGAGTCTCACCACGCGGACCAATATCTACATGAATCTGTACATTCTGGCGACCTATGCCATTGGTCTTGAAAAGGCTAATAAAGTCCTCGCTACTCTGAAGAGACATAAGAGCCTCTCGATATATCCGCTCCTTAAGACTCATCTTCTGGACAACCTGCGACCTGTTCCAGAAATATATCCCACCATGTCCCAGGTGATGTATAACAAATACTGTGACGAAGTCGTATCCATCGGTCTTTGACTTTTTGGAATCAGTACCAATCACGATCTCATACTTGCCTGCCTTGTCGGTCTCCATGTATTTGGAGATCGTACTTTTGAGCTCCTCAACTGACAGCTTCCCGTATGTAGGGCTGATGAAGTGTGAAGTCATTGTAAGTAGTATAAGATACATATCCATCAATTTGTGAATAAACAGATGGTGCGGTACAATATGAAAGCGTGTGGTGCGGTGGCGAAGAGGTAACGCGGGGGTGTGTCCCAGCATCAATTAGCTAAATCGAAAGATTTAGCCTAAGTTGTGCGGGATCCCGTATTCTGTAAGCTCGCTGGCTCGGTGGCGAAGAGGTAACGCGGCGGTCTGCAAAACCGCTATGCAGGGGTTCGATTCCCCTCCGAGCCTCATAAAATATTTTTATTGAAAGGTCACCTAAAACGGTGACCTGCCGTCTTAGGCAGGAGAGGTCGCATAGTGGCCTAGTGCGTCGGTCTTGAAAACCGATAAGGATAAAACCTTCGTGGGTTCGAATCCCACCCTCTCCGCTCTGTGCTATAATTTTTTGGTAATGTCCTTCAAAAAAGCACTGCTCATAATTATTATTCTTGCCGGATGCGCAATCCGCTTCCAGAACTTTCACCTTCCACCAATCGATGCCCACATCACGCGACAGACTGATACCGAGAACGTCGCCTACCACTTCGCCTTCACCAATCACAATATCCTCTATCCACAAAGTAGTCTCATCAGACCTCAAGGCAATATCAATGGATATTTTTTCCTCGAATTCCCCACATATGGATATGTCATCGGACTTCTCTACAGAGTGTTTGGCTACCATATAGAAGTTGCGCACCTTTTTAATATATTCCTATATATAGTAGCCGTGACCTCACTCTATATATTCGTCAAGAAATTTATCGACGAACAGACAGCTTTTTGGTCAAGCTTTTTCTATTCATTTGCTCCGGCATCAATATTTTTCTTGGGTCACGCAATCCACCCCGATATCTTCGCAGTCACCCTCGTACTACTTGCGCTGGCCCTCTATGTGTCGTGGAAAGAGAATAAAAATATCTGGCTCTTTGCATCAAGCATTGTGGCACTCACACTCTCAATCGGGACTCGGCCATTTATTATTCTTGTCGTGCCCTCGTTTGTATTTCTGGCCTGGACTTATAAAGCGCAACTTTGGGAATATCCCTTTTTGGCTTTTGGTGGTATTACCTTTTATAAAATGTGGAAATGGTGGCAATGGCACTTTCCCGAAGCCGACAGTACATGGGAAGAATGGGTGTTGCAAGGCCGCGATCTACTATATCAGAAAAGCATCCTTATTGATCGCCTTATTCTAAAAAATATTGTTGGAGAGGTTGTCGGGAAATCCATCTCCTTTTTTGCTCTACTTGGAGTCGTGAGCTTTTGCATCAGACGAAATAAAGTAGTCATATTTCTACTTCTCTGGCTCGTTGGAATCCCTGTGTATTGGTATTTTGCCCCAAATGGAAATATAATTCATCAATACTATGCGGATGTATACCTCGTGCCTATTGTGATCACGGCAGCTTATGGGGCATCTTACTTTTTAGGTATTATTAAGCACAGGGCAAAAGTGATGAGCTTAGTAATTACTGCTGCTATTGTGTTTCTGGTGATATACAACGGATACCGCACAAGTCAGTATTATTTCACAGTAAGTACGACACCGGAGCAGCTCAAAATAGCGAGTGAAATAGAAAAACATATTCCCAAGGACGGAAAAACAGTCTATCTGGCAACACAGAACTCAGTCCCCCTACTACTTGCACATCGCAAAGGATGGGTGCTCGGAGCTCCCCCAGATGTGGCAGCAAACGCTCAGTCTGTGCTTGATCTAAGGCAGCATGAAGCATCCTATGTGATTGCTGCGAAGGGCAATACTGATATGCCAGCGACTGAGCTTAATACACTTAAAAAGCAGCTAAATCTCTACTATAAATCTCAATGGGTCGAGATCTATAGATTTAAATAAAAATCTCCTGACTATGATGCAAACAAAAAAGAAATACAATGATTTCTGCACACTCTATATAGTTCGTCATGGAGAGACCGACTGGAACACGAAAAAGTTACTTCAAGGACGCAAAGGTGTAGGGCTTAATACAGATGGTATTGCCCAGGCGCAAAAAGCAGCGAAATTTTTTAATACGCTTGATATCGACGCAATATACTCATCCAATCTACACAGGGCTAAGCAAACAGCACGTCTCATTTATTCTAAAAAAAATCTTCAAGTAAAGCTCACAGATAAACTGCAGGAAAGAGCTTATGGAATGTTTGAAGGTATGGATCTTGAGAGTATTCAAAATAAGCATTTCCCAGAACTATCACATCTCTCTATCTCAGAATTTTGGCCACAACTGGAAGAGCATCCTGAAGTGGAATCATACACGCAGATTATTGAGCGGATTATCCCATATATACAAAAAGTTGCCGCGTCACATAAAAAACAAAATATTATCCTTGTTACCCATGCTGGTATTCTCCGCGCTCTTCTTGTATATCTTGAGTACGCTACCTATCCACAGCTCCTTCAGCGGGGAGTGTTGGAAAATCTGGCGAATATTAAGATTGAATCAGATGGACACAAGCTCCGGGTAATGGAAATTCGTGGGATAAATATTGAGAAGTAGTAAAAAAATAGAAGATTACTTTATCCCCATGAGTTCAACCTCAAAGATAAGGGTGGAGTTGGGCGGAATAGCATCCCCCGCTCCCTGACTACCATATCCCATATCTGGTGGAATTGTAAGTTTCCTTTTGCCTCCAACCTTCATACCAATTACTCCCTTGTCCCAACCTTCAATTACGCGCCCTACGCCAATTGCAGTCTCAAACGGTTCCTCACGCTTATACGAGTTGTCAAATTCTGCCCCATTTGTAAGTGTTCCTCTGTAGTGAATGAGGATCGTGTCACCACTTTTTACCGCCACGCCCCGTCCTACTTTCGTGTCTTCTATCTTCAACTTAGACGACTTGCCCTGATTTGACGTTGTTGTATTCATAGTTTTTGGGTTGTTGCTATTTTTAGCATTAATAATAGAAATTATTATAACAATAAACACAATCACCAAAAGACCGACTGTAATTTTATATATCATATAAATCTGAGCGGTGGAGGGGATTCCCTTCGACTTGGCTCAGGGTAAACTTCTCATTTCCCATCTAATTTGCTTCGGCAACCTCACGCGAATGGTGAGCTTGTCGAACCAGAGCGGTGGAGGGGATTCGAACCCCCGACCTTCTCGTTGGCAACGAGACATTCTACCACTGAACTACCACCGCTTACAATTTTCCCCCACACCTTGTGCAGAGGGTCAGAGTCGAACTGACATCTGAGGTTTTTCAGACCCCCGCCGTGACCACCTTGGCTACCTCTGCTTACTTTTACTGAACGGTGCGTCTGGATGGATTTGAACCATCGACCCCCACTTTATAAGAATGGTGCTCTAACCGCTGAGCTACAGACGCTGCTCCCCCTTATTATACCTGAGCGACTTGCTTCGCTGGGCTCAACTTTACCATCTTTTGACGTCGTTCTAAAAGTGGACCTGCGGGGAATCGAACCCCGAACTCACCCATGCGAAGGGTGCGGTATACCACTTACCTACAGGCCCAAAAGCGATCCTTATTGTAATAAAAAAAGCAGTAAAAAAATAGACAATGCTATTCGATAAATACCAAATCCAACCAATGTGTGATTTTTGAGATATTCAATGAGCCAACGTACTGAGATATATGCAAAGACAAATGAAGTAACAAATCCAATCATAAGATATGATGCGTTTGACGCGCTTGTCAATAAAATCTCCCTACTCTGGTACAAATCCAGAGCAGTTGCAGCAAATATTGTAGGCACGGCCAGAAGGAAAGAATATATAGCCGCTTCTTCTCTTTTAAACTTAAGCCCCATCATAGCAACGATGACGATCCCAGCACGTGATACTCCAGGCACAACCGCCAAAGATTGCGCAAAACCAATATATAGAGCATCCCTTAAAGTCATCTTATTTATTGATTTTGTCTGTGGCAATTTTCCTTTTTTGATTAAGTACTCAACCACAAGAAAAATCACACCAACTGTAAAAAGGCTTATTATGATGAGCGCCATTGATTCAAAGAAAACACCTTTGATTATCTTATGGAGTGCAAGACCAACAAGAGCTGTCGGAATAAAAGATACGATAATCCATTTGACAGTTTCTTTATTTTTCAAAAAAAAACCTATATATAAGAAAAAGACGGCCAAAATTGCCCCCGATTGAATAGCCACCTCAAATACCTTGACAAAATCCGTCTGGACAATACGCATTAGGCGAGATGCAATAAGGAGGTGGGCTGTGGAAGAGATGGGTAAAAATTCTGTGATCCCCTCAACAATACCCAAGATTAGTGCATTTATCTGATTCATAGCTTACGTAAAGTATAATATATTCAAGATGAAAATAGCCCTTGTGCACGATCAACTCCAAGAGTTTGGAGGAGCAGAGCGAGTATTTCTCGCGCTGAAGAAGATATATCCATCGGCCGACATCTACACCGCCTTCGTAAATAAAAAAAATCTTGCATATCATGCGCCTAACTCCAAAAATTGGAATATAAAAACATCGTGGGCAGCACGCATTCCTTTTTTTGGCAAGCTATACTCTCCCCTTCGCTTTTTAGCACCATTAATCTGGGAAAGCTTTGATTTCACGGGTTACGGCCTTGTGATATCATCATCAGGTTGGTATATGTCAAAAGGTATAATTACTAAAAAACCAACAATACACATCTCATATATTCATCATCAACCTCGATATCTATATGGCTACGAGACAGCTGTGGAATGGCAAAAATACTTTGCAGTTCGAATCTATGCCCATATCATAAATCACAGGCTTCGCATCTGGGACTTCTACTCAACCAAAAGACCAGATTATCTTATCGCAAACTCTGAAGAGACAAAGCGAAGGATTCAAAAATTGTATCGCAGGGATTCGAAAGTGATATACCCACCTGTTGAAATACCGCCACTCCCCGAAATTAAGAAGTATGAAGACAAAAACTCCTATTACGTCACAGTTTCTAGAGTGGGAAAAGCAAAACACATAGATATCCTTATCAAGGCAGCCAATACTATGAACTTTGTACTAAAAATTATTGGAACAGGCAGAGACGAAGCTTACCTCAAATCTATCGCAGGTCCGACTGTTGAATTTCTTGGATACGTGGAAGATGGAGAATTTGCGAACATATATAAAAGTGCTAAGGCCTTTCTTTTTGCAAGCCGGGATGAAGAATTTGGCATTGCTCCGGTTGAGGCGATGGGATATGGAGTCCCTGTCATTGCGTATCGCTCAGGAGGCCTTATAGAGACTGTGAAAGATGGAGAAAATGGCTATCTATACAACGAACTCTCCCCCACATCCTTAGTCGAGAAAATAAAAAAAATCGAAAGCTTGAGTCACAAAGAGTACCTCACAATGAGAAAAAATGCCAGACGCAAAAGTGAAAAATATTCGTACTCCCAATTCAAAGAGCAGATCACGCATTTTGTAAATCGCAGATTTTAGGCATCCAAGCTATAGAGCTTACTCATATCGTATAGCATCAATTGGAGATAGGTCTGCAGCTTTCTTAGCTGGAAATACTCCAAAGATAACCCCAATTCCCGATGATACACCAATTGCCAGCACTACTGTCGGCAGATCAACATATGCTGGAAAAACTCTCTGAACGAAAAATACAATAATAAGAGAAAAAACCAGTCCCATAACCCCTCCAAAAAGAGAAAGAATGACTGACTCAATAAGAAACTGAAATAATATGTCGTTTTTTCTTGCTCCTATTGCACGACGTATTCCAATTTCTTTTGTCTTTTCTGTCACCGTGACATACATAATATTCATTATTCCTATTCCACCCACAACGAGTGAAATCGCTGCAATTGCAACAAGTGCAATATTGAGAGTTCCAAATATTGAGTTTAAAGCACCCAGCACCTCTGTCGGTTCAAATACAGAAAAATCATCCTCTTTGTATCGCCTCAGAAGCACCTTGGTTATGTCTTCTTTTACATCTGCAATTGACTGTCCCGGCTTTACTTTAACAACAAGTGTCACGAATTTCTTGTCTGGATTAAATGAATATGCGCTTCGATATGGTACGAATATGAGCGAATCTAAATCCGGCCCTCCAAGTCCTCCACCGCCCTTAGATTTTGTCACACCCACCACACGAAAATTAAGATTGTCGACTTTTATAGCATTCCCTACAGCGTCTTCTGCCTGACCAAAAAGTTTTTCGCCCAGCTTGGGCCCAATCACGGCTATCTTATTGCTTTTTTCTGAGTCGCTTCTTGTGAAGAGTTCTCCTTTTGATTTCTCAAAATTTAAACTTGGGAATATCTCATCGGTTGTTGCATACATATCAGCATACTCTGTCTTTTTGCCGTAGGAGACTTCACTGTTTCTTGTAAATACCGGCGCAACGTATTCAATGGACTTAATTCGCTTCACACTTCTTAGATCCTTTAGATCAAAGCGAATACTGCCAATTGCAGACGTACCACCTTGGAATTTCCCATTGCGAATTGCCGTTCCTGGAATAATTCGTAGTGTATTTGTACCAATACTCTCAAACTGATCTTGAATATATTTTTTAAGACCAAGTCCAGCAGCTGTCAGGAGCACCACCGACATCACACCAATAAGAATGCCCAAAGACGTCAAAAAAGTTCTTCCCTTGTTTCTGGAAAAATTAAAAAGAGCTGATTTTAGCAAAAAGGTAAAGTAGTTCATAGAATTTTTCCATCAACAATCCGTATCTGCCTTTTAGCGCGAGATGCAATATCTGGTTCGTGAGTCACAATCACGATCGTGATGCCTTCTTCTTTGTTAAGTTCCCGAAGCAATTTCATAATACCATCTCCTGTCTTCGTATCTAAGTTGCCTGTTGGCTCATCTGCCAGTATTAGCTTAGGCTCCATAATAAGCGCCCTCGCTATAGCCACTCTTTGTTGTTGACCACCTGAAAGTTTATTGGGATATGACTTTGCCTTCTCAGATAAACCAAACCTATTTAAAAGATACAAAGCCTTCTCAACAGGATCGTAGCTGAGTTTTTTACGACTATAAATTGTGGGAAGAAGCACATTCTCAAGTGTGCTTAGTTTATTTATAAGATTAAATTGCTGAAAAACAAATCCAACAAATTCATTCCTTAGCGTAGAAATCTCATCATCACTAAGAGTTGAGATATCTTTACCCTGAATAAGAATCTTGCCACGAGAAGGTGTGTCAAGAAGACCAATAATATGCATAAGCGTCGACTTCCCACTACCAGATGGACCGACGATGGCCGAAAATTCGCCTTCCTTGATTGTGACTGTAGCATCAGACAGTGCTGTATAGAGAATATCCTCATCTAACTGAAATTCCTTGTAGACATGCTTAAGATTAATCATATACCACGTCGCCCGCCTCTATGCCGGAGTCAACTACTGTTGCTGTATCGATCTCAGAGCCAAGCCTTATAAAAACCTTTTCTGGCTTGTTATTTACTTTTTTAAGCACATACGGCTTTCCATTTTCTCGTTTTATATATGTGGTTGGGACAGCTATCGCATTCTCTACTTCTTTTAGAACAAAAGTCACGTCTCCTGTCATGCCCAAACGCAACTTACCAGCATCAGGAGAACTCGGATCAAGATTTAGTTTAATCTGATATACAGTGCCCGTCTCATCTTCTTTTGGCGTGTATGCAATTGAAGCTATTGTGGCATATCTTTTCACATCAGGAAAAGAATCGAGTGAGATCTCCCCACGCATTCCAGTATCAAGCATCACAACCTCTGTTTGGTCTGCTGTGGCTGAAAAGAATATTGTGTCGGGATTTACTATCTCAAACTCTGCCTGAGCTGGTGTCACATTGACACCTGAGTTCTTTGATCCTACTTTAGTCACTATTCCCTCTATTGGTGTATAGATTGTTGCAAATTGAATAGCAAGATCCTGAAGCTCGACATCAATGACCGAATTATTGAGATCATACTGAGCTTTTTGAGCCACTCGGAGGACTCTTTCTCGAGCATCTCGGCCCAATCCCCCTATCACCACTTCCCGTGTATCTTCTTTCTCCTGATCAAAGTCTAATCTTGATTTGACGTATGTATTTAATTCTTTTTGAAGCGTCTTTTTAAGCTCCTGTTGATCAAGAGAGGCTATACCTTGATACTTATTGACAGTCTCCCCCTCTTTGACTCCGACCCATGCGAGTTTACCTGATGTCTGGAATCTGAGTGTAGCCTTTTCTTCAGCATCAATATCTCCTGAAAAAGTCACTGTCTCTCTTAAAGTCTGGCGTTTGACTGTGTATGCATTTTTTGGCTTATCTTTGGATGATTTATTCGCTACACTCCATCCGATTAGACTTAAGATCAGAACTACCGCAATAATCAAATACCAACGACGTTTTGCAATTTTTTTAGTTGAGCTTATAAATTTTTTAATCATATTCTATTTATCGAAATGCCGACCAATCAGAGACAGGCATCACATTGTGTCCCATAAAATTCCAAGCAAGCATATAGATAGCCGGAAGAAGTAGTATAAGTGCGACAAGAAGCTTGCGCGAAGTGAAGAACTTTTCAAAAGCAATGAGTGCAAATGGCCATAAAGGAAGGCTATAACGACTGATATCTCTATGCTGAATCAGCACTATAGCGCTGAAGTACACAAACACAAAGTAATAAAAGCTTCGCAGGCGGGATTTTTTAAAAGAGAAAAGAGTGAGTAGATAAAAGAAAAAGAAAAAGAAAGCATCTTCAAGCCAAGCCGTACCAACCCACCGGGCGTCGTAGTTAAAAACAGCGAAAGGATACTCAAGATGAAGATTATCTCCAGAGTTAAAGTATGCAAAAAAATCGCCATACTGCTTACCATAAAACAAAAAAATACTAAGTAAAGTGAGTGGTATAAGAATCATATAGAACCACCTGAAATCAATCGATCTTTTTTTTATATATCTTTCTATAAAAACAAGGCCATAAGCTGGAATAAGCAATATGCCGGGTGACCTTGTCGCTATCGCAAGTGAGCCCGCAACCGCTGACCATAAGTACTTTTCTTTTTCAAAGAGAAATAAAGATATGAGTATAAAAAGAATAAAAAGGCTCTCTGGTGCTCCAATTGAGCGAATTACCAAAAAACGTGGCAGAAAGAGGAGAACAGTAGATAATATCAGTGGATGACTCGTAATCTTTAATTTTGAAATAAGATAATAAAAAAAGAAGACTAGAAGAAGCGTTGAGGCTATGTTGACAACAACCATTGCTTTCAAATATCCAAAAATTCCAGCTAAGGCTCGAATAAGGAGTGGGTAGAGAGGAAAGTGAGCGGAAAAATAAATAGGCTCAAGAGCTGCCTCAAGATGTAATCCTTTAATCAATAATGGATTATAAAGAGTCTTAGCTGCGACAACATACAGCAAACCATCAAAATTCCGATATATATATAAGAAATTTGGATCTTCTATCCGGATCCCAACCCATGGTGTTATTCGTAAAATGAAGGGTAGCCACAAAAAAAGAGTACTTATTAAAACAATCAATGTTAGGGTACAATAATGAGGTATGTATTTACGAAGATTTTTTAGAAACATACAGACTATTGTAACAAAAAATAAAACAGCTATAGCTCTTGCTTTTGTTGGACTTTTTTTGAGGATCTATCGACTCTCTGATTTCGTGACATTCTTGGGAGATCAGGGTCGAGACGCTATCATAATCAAAAGAATACTCACATTTGAACACTTTCCGGCAATTGGTCCGACGACATCTATCGGACACATCTATCTCGGACCCTTCTATTACTATTTTATAGCGCCATGGCTTTTACTTTCTAATTTTGATCCATTGGGACTCGCCATCGGGGTTGCTTTTTTCGCATCTTTCTTCATTCTTTGTAGTTACTTCATCCTCAAAGAATTGTTTGGCTTTAGGGTTGCAATAGTCGCAACTGTGCTTCTAACCTTCTCAACAACACTCATTGATTTTTCACGCTTTTCTTGGAATCCCAATCTTCTTCCATTTTTCTCTCTTTTTTGTGCCTACTTCATGATTAAAGCTCTTAAGACATACAAAACATACTATTTTATACTTTTCGGTGCATTTTTATCATTTTCTATACAACTTCATTATCTTGCGCTTTTCCTCATAATCCCCGTCTTTATTCTTTTTTTAACCCATTTCTATAAACATAAGTCCCATTTTTTAAAAACTATCGGTGGGATTTGCGCGGCCGTAGCTTCTTTTATTGTATTCACGTCACCCCTTATCATCTTCGATCTAAGGCACGACTTCCTCAACAGTAAGGGATTTATAGATCTTGCCCGTGGATCTGCTAATTCGGCACAATCTAATTTATTTTCGTCAATTCTAATTTCTTTTAGTAGGCTCAACAAATATGTATTTAATTTTGATTTTCACCAATACTTATTAATCGCTCTTTTAACAACAATCATTTTATTCATCATATTTGAGCTAAGAAAAAATGACCTACACCATAAGTTTTTTATTTTTTTTGTATTTACGTTTATTGGCGTTTCGCTTTTTGGAGGACCTCAATATCAACACTATTATGGTGCGGTATACATATTTTATTTTGTGTGCATTGCCATTATCCTAAGCCACATTCCAAAGGGGTTCATAGGAAATGCTTTTATTGGGATTTTTTTATTCATCTACATATACTTAAATTCCCAGGGCTATCTTTTTCTGACCAAGCAAGGATCAAGACAAATTGAAAGGGCAAAAAATGTGGCTCTATCGATTTCCAAAAATGTGACTCAAGATAAATTTGCTCTTACGGCCCTTCCTGAAAGGTATTCTGAGTCCACATATCGATACTTTCTTGAAATAGGAGGGAAAAAACCAATTGAAAAGGACACTTTAGAGAAGGCAGACGAACTCTTTGTAGTTTGTGAAGTGAGCTGCCCACTTATAATAGGAAACCCACAATGGGATATTGCATATTTTGCACCTCGAAAGATAACCTTTACCACAAAAATTGATGGCGTTACTATATATAGATTGTCTCATTAATTAAGGAAAAAATAAAAAATTATTGCAAGGTTTCTAAACTATGAAAATCTCACTTATTCTCCCCTGCTACAATGAAGAGACGAATTTGCAAAGAGGTGTGCTTGATAAGATCGGAAATTTTATAAGCGAGGATGATCGTTTTGAAGAAGTCATTATTGTTGACGATGGCTCAACTGACGGATCCAGAGGAATAATACAAAAAAAATATATTCCTCAGAATAAAAAATTTAAGCTTATTGAAAATGCCCATAGAGGAAAAGCCTATGCTGTGATGACTGGTATAGATAAGGCTTCTGGAGATTATGTCTTATTTTCCGATATTGATTTGGCCACTCCCATCGAAGAATCAAAAAAACTTATTCAAGAGATTGCTCATGGATACACCATCATTATCGGATCAAGAAAGTCACAAAGGAAAGGAGCTCCTTTTCTTCGAAAAATTATGGCGCGTGGAGCAGTTTTTGTACGAGGCACACTCATCAATCTAAATGGACTAAAAGATACACAGTGCGGTTTTAAATTGTTTGAGAAAAAGGCCGCCAAAGACATAATTTCTCGTATGCGAGTTTATCACACGTCACGAAAAATAAGAGGATCGTCTGTCTCGGCGGGATTTGATATGGAGTTTTTATTCATAGCAACAAAGCTTGGATACAAAATAAAAGAAATTCCAGTAACGTGGAAACACGTAGAGACAAGAAACGTGAATTTCATTAAAGACTCTATTGGTGGGCTAAAAGATATCTCACTTATTAAGTTCAACGATCTTTTAGGTAAATATGAACTTTCTTAGAAAGAAAAGCACACTACTAAGCATCATCGCCCTTTTGCTTTTCAGCACTATTTTGATCTTCTATAAGTCCGGCCAACTTCCTCAATTCATCTCTTGGGATGAGTACCATTTGGCAAAACTCGCTCTCTCATTAGATCACACATCGTACACACCATTTAGTTCTTTTGCTGATGGCCATGCCACCTTATACTTCTATATTCTGCTTTTATCTTTTAAGTTTTTGGGGGTAAGTCATTTCGCTTTGCGACTACCTATTGCCATCTTTGGAATATTAAATATCCTTATTTTTTATTCTATACTGCGTCTTGTTTTTAAAAAAAATCTATTACTGCCTATGATATTGAGCATCGCTCTACTTACCTCTCATTGGTATCTTAATTTTGTACGCTTTTCTTTTGAAATACCTTTTTTGCTTTTTCTCGAGCTTGTCTCTTGCTACTTCATACTTAATTTTCACAAGGAGAAAAAGCTATATCAACTCATTCTCTGTGGAATATTTGCTGGCTTAGCCTTCAATTCATATCAACCTGGACGTATATTTTTTATACTTCCTTTACTCACTCTTTTTATAAAGCGTGAAAAAGTTCTTACTTTCTTTTTATTCCTTATTCCATTTGTAATCACAATTTACCCTCTAACTTCGTACTTAGCACTACATCAGGAATCTGATATCCGTATCAATCAACAGCTTTTTCTCAAAGATAAAAGATTAAGCGCTCAAGCTAAGGCCTCATACCTCGTGGAGAATATTTCAAAAATCGCTCTTATGTTTAATCTAAAAGGAGATCTCAATGGTCGGCATAATTATCCAGGAAAACCCGCCCTTAATCCATATTTAGGAATCTTATTTATAATCGGACTAATTGTTGCTCTATCTCAAATAAGGTCTTTCTATAATCAGTTCTTCCTCATCTATATTGCCCTCGCTCTTCTTCCTGCGATATTTACTCTCCCTATTGAAAATCCAAATATGCTACGCACTTTTACAGCTCTTCCTGGAGTCATTTATTTAATTGGCGTTGGCTTTTTATATCTTAAACAAAAATTATTTTCAGGACGAAAATTTGTGGTGATTTTCTTGGCAATCATACTTGCCATCTCTTGTCTATATGAGCTTCGTACATATTTTTATTATCAGGCACTAATTTCAGATAGTGCATTTGATGTGAGGTGTCCGCTTGTTGAGATGGTAAAATACGAACCACAACAGGTACCAGTTAGGTGCAGATTTTAAAAAATACTTATGATTCGAAAAATAAAAAAAATCTTCACTGAAGACTGGCCACTTCTACTTATTGCAGCGACTACATCGTTTATGCTTTTTTTAAGACTTGGCCGGAATGTATTTTATGATTGGGATGAGTGTATATATGTCCAATATGGCCGTGAAATGCGACTCACTGGCAACTGGTTGACCAACCAGTGGAATGGACTCTTGGGATTTGAGAAGCCTCCTGGATTCGCCTGGATGCTGCAGCTTCCCTTTTCATTTGGAGTAAACGAATTCACAGCACGCCTGACTTCTGTCTTTTTTACTATCGCTCTTCTTGTTGCGATTTATTTTTTTTCTAAGAGATTTTTTTCACGACGAGTAGCTATTTTGGCATCCCTTCTGCTTTTGGTCTCAGAAGTTGTCATCGTCTATGCAATCCGCGTCAACACCGACACTCCTTTTGTATTCTTTATCTTTCTGTCCTTATTCTTCTGGGTTCTTTCTTTTAAGAAAAATCGCTTTAGCTATTTGTCAGGAATTTTCCTTGGCCTGGCAGTTATGGATAAAGGGCTCGGTGTACTTGTCTATATGGCGGCAATTTTCTTATCCATTTTCTTAAACTTTAAAAAAGAAAAGCTCTGGAACTTTGTCCTTCTTCTTATAGCTTTTATAGCCATTATCACCCCCTGGCATCTGTATCAATATATAGACCACGGCAACCAGTTCATCAAAATATATTTTTATGAAAATCTTGTTCAAAGAGCTAATAATCCTATTGAGTTTCATTTTGGCGGGTATGGATATTATCTAAAACTTCTCTATCGAGAACTGTGGCCATGGATATTTGCCATGTTCGTTCTTCCACTTTACTATTTAATAAATCTCAAGAAATATTCATCCCTTAAGGCAATTTTCCGAGAATTAAAACAACAAGAAATACTTTTCACAATCATTCTTCTTTTTATACTTCCCCTTATATCACTAACGAGAATCCAGACTAAACTGCCGTGGTATGCAATGCCCATGTATCCATTCCTGCTTATTTACATTGCCTACTGCATGGATTTTTTGACTCGGCAGTTCAGAATCAAATGGCTCTTTTATATTCTTGTCGCTCTACTCTCACTCGACGCCTTCAGGCTTATCTATGGTGAGACCAGGCTTTACCAATCAAAACGAGATATACCTCCAAAATACGCGACTCTTATGGCGGCCCGACAATTTCAGCAGAAAAATCTTTACTACTTGGTGGACTTTTCTGAGCGTCAAGCAAAAACAATTCTAACCCCCAATCTCACCACATCAACTACATTTATTTATGGAGGCAATCCATGCTCTATTTATTATTCAGATAAAAAGGTTTATTATTACTACTCCCCAAGCGACTTCCAAAAACAAATTAAAAGCGGGCATGGACTATATCTGATTGAAAATGGAGATCTACATTTTATCGAAAACTTATCACTCAAAAAAGTCTATAAAAATAGCGATTTTACATTATTTGAAAATTAAAATATAATTGAAAGTCATGTTTGATTTTTTTAAAATTCTTAGCTTTTTAAAGAAAAATTTAAAAACAAAAGATTGGTTTATTGTCGTAGTGCTCATTCTTTTATTCCTACTATCAAGAGCTATCAACCTGAGCAAATTTCCCATTTTCACAGATGAGGGTATTTATATTCATTGGGCAAAAGTTGCTTGGCACGATGCCTCGTGGCGCTTTATTTCATTAACTGATGGAAGACAACCTCTCCAAACCTGGGCAACGATTCCCTTCTTAAAACTATTTCCCAATAATCCACTTCTTGCAGGACGAATATTCTCGATGGCTTTTGGATTTTTGGGTATGTCTGGAATTTTTGGCCTTTTGTACTACCTGTGGGGAAAGCAAGCCGCTTTCTTGGGAACTTTATTTTATATTCTTACTCCTTATTTTCTTTTTTATGATCGAATGGCGCTTGTTGATGGAGCGGTTAATGCTGGTTTTATCTGGATATTTTTTTTGATCATACTACTTGCTCAAAACATAAACTTTGGCATAGCCTTGACACTTGGACTTGTCGCTGGAATTTCTCTTTTGACCAAATCTTCAGTTAAGGTGTTCATGGGAATGGGAGCATTTGCACCTATTTTATTCTTTGAAAGGAAGAAGAAGTATTTTATAAAAAGATCAGTTAATTACTACGTCTTATTTATAGTTGCTGCTATTATGGCATTTGTCATTTATAACGTTCAAAGACTCTCGCCATTTTTCCACTTTGTATCCGAAAAAAACTACACTTTCCTTCTCCGGCCAAGTGAATTCCTTAAAAATCCCCTCCAACTGATTCCTCATAATCTGCTGATTGTTCCTCAGTATGTATTCTGGGAGGCTGCGTTTGTCATCCCTATTCTTGGAATTTTTGGACTAATTCTACTTTTGAAAAAAGATCTTAGAATGGGACTGTATTTTCTACTATGGTTTGCCTTGCCCTTTGCTGCAATTGTCGGCTTTGGGCGAGTAATCTTTCCTCGGTATCTAAACTTCTTCGCATCGCTTTTTTTAGTTCTTGCCGTATATTTGATCATCAAGATCAAAAAAAGGAATATTGTAATCGGCGTGATCACTCTATATTTGCTGTCTGTCGCTTACTTTGACTATACGATTATCTTTGCGCAAAATAATATTCCCTTTCCGCCAATTGATCGTGGTCAGTACATTGAAGGCACCTCGGCAGGACACGGAGTTGGAGAAATTATTGATTACGCCAGACAAAAATCACAAGAAAAGCCGGTGATTCTCGTAGCTGAGGGGAACTTTGGAGTAGTGGGCGATATGCTCGAGGCGCTTCTCATCCCAAGCGATAGAATTACAGTACGGGGATATTGGCCACTTGATAAACCGCAGCTTATAGAAAACCAAAATCTTCTGAAAAATAACTATGTATTTGTTGTTTACTCTCATAGATCAGTATTCTCCGGAGATCTTCCAATTCGCTTAATTAAAAAATATGCGAAACCTGGGGGAGAATCAGCTTTTTATCTTTTTGAACTAACTAAATAAGAGAATGAAGCAGGTCAAAAAGGATGAGAATAAACTCATTCAATTCTTTTTATCACACTCTACATTTATACTGATCGTATCATTAATCATCGTTGGAATCTTTTTAAGAATTTTTCTACTTGATAAGATTCCGCCTGGCCCAAATTGGGACGAGGCCAGTGCAGGATACAATGCCCTGACAATTGCTCGCACGGGCCTCGACGAGTGGGGAACCAAACTTCCAACCAGCTTCCCTGCGTTTGGCGATTACAAAAATGCCCTACATATCTATTCCACTGCACTCGTTGTTAAGTTTTTTGGACTCAATCTTTTCACAAGTCGCATATTTGCTGCGCTTATTGGATCCTCCTTGATAGTAATTTGGTATCAGATTAGTTTTTCCATCTTTAAGAAAAAATCCTTGTCGCTTATGACTGCGCTTTTTGTTACTTTCTCTCCTTTTGGCATATTCTTCTCTCGTATTGGTGATGATGGATTTATAATGTCAAGCTTTTTTATAAGTCTCGGGCTACTATTTGAAATATTTTATATCGAAAAGCACAAAGATCGCGATTTCTTTCTCTCTATATTATTTTTTATCCTTGCTGTATTCTCCTATGACGTAGCTCGAATAATCTCCCCAGCTCTTATACTGGGAATTTTTATTATCAATTTTTCAGCTGTTAAAAAAAGTATAAGATCTTTTCTTGGACCCCTATTGCTCTGTGCCATCTGCTTTCTCATCTTGCTTAGCAAAACAAATATTGGAGCATTTCAAAGTCTGCAATATGCAGGAATATTCGGTGATAAGAAATCAATGGTCCTTGAGACTCAGGAGTTTCGCCAGGACGACAAAAATGGTCTTTTGTCACGAATTCTTCACAATAAGGCAACTTTCTCGGTTATTGCTCTTGGCAAAAACTATCTCGCACACTTTGGGTCAGATTTTTTGGTAAATTTCAAAGAGCTTGATATAGTGGCAGAAAGCCTATATGCACCCTTACACATCGTGATGTTGCCCTTTTATTATTACGGCTTATTCATTCTTTTGTTCGAACTTACTCGGAAAAAGAAGCGATTTGCAATTATATTACTCATCATTCTTGCGCTTGTTGTTCCTATTCCATCTGCGATAACAGAAAGCGCCCCAGATAGCCATAGGTATGTTGGATCAATTGGCATAACCGAATTAATCGTTGCACTTGGACTATATGAGGAGTATCGACATATTCTTGTTTTGAAAGGAAAAAAATGGTCCAATAATCTACTTATTATTTTCTTTGCAGCCTATCTTCTAAGCACTGCCTTCTTCTTGAGAAGCTTTTTTTTCCTTTATCCCAAAAGCTATGGAAAAATTTATGCATCTGGCGAACAATTGATTGGACAGACAATCAAAAAAAATTATTCAAGTTATGATCGATTTATTTATTCAAAAAATATCACACTCTCCCCTTATATATATCCCTTGTACTACCTACAGTTTGATCCCGAAAAATACTGGTCAACGAGAAAATTCTCAAAGAGGCAAGACGGATGGTATAGCGTAGATGGATTTGATAAATTCATATTTCCAGACAAAATAGACTCATCCATTATTACGAAAAGGTCAAAAAATACCAATAAAATTATGCTTTTCTTAAGTCAATCTGAGATTACAAAACTGGGAGAAATAAAGAAGTACAAAGGAGTAAAAGAGGTCACATCTACAAGATACGTGAATCTTATGACCCATTCTGGTGAAAAAGAAATATACACAATAACAATAGCGTATGAAAACAATCAGTAAGACGCCATTCATATCAGTCGTCAGTGCCCTTTTTATAATTAACTTACTATTTAAGGGTATATTTTTATATAGGTTTCCCAACAGTATCTCAACTGAAGAGATAAAAAATATCCACCGCGTGTATTCTTCATTTTCAATGAATCCCTATTTTTTTAGATGTATTTCTTTGGCAGCATCTATCATGCTTGTGCTTTTGACTGTCAATTATCTATTTAAAAAAACTAAAAATATCCCGCTTTGCATATTTATAGGAATTGTACTTACTACCTCTCCTTGGATATTTATAATGTCGAGAGCATTTAATTTTTATATCTTGATGATGATATGCGTACTCACGATTTTTATCGTATTCAAAAAATATCTCCATCGCTTCACACTTATCGCACTTATCCTTATTTTTTTTATATTAAAAGTAAATCTTAATTTCACAATCGCGCAAATCATTCATCCAAATATCGACTTATTTTTTAAAACCATCGATTTTAAAACTCTTTTTTTTGCAGGAGATATCACATCCTCGTATTTGCGTATTCCCAAAACTGGATTCTTTCTCTTTGTCGACCTCATTGCTCTTATTTTTGGAACCTACAGCCTATTTGGCGATAAAAGATTTAAAAGCATGCGGGAATTTGTAATCTCTTTCTTTGGAGTTGGGGTATTTTACTTTTTTATTACGCCCGATAGCGTAATTCTGCTCTATAGAGGACTTCTTATTTTTTATGCATTAAGCATTGTTATTGGAATTGGATACTACGCATTGTTTACATTTCTCATCAGGAAAAATACCCTCCTATGTTGTTTATATGCGCTTTTACTTTTAATAAACATATTTTATTATCAGGAGCTATTCTATTCACACTTTGATAAAAAGAACTCATCGGAATGGGGATATGCTGAAGAAAGAATATCTAAAATAGTGGATCTTAATGGATCCAAAGTAAAAAAATTAATCATCTCTCCAGACTCAGGCAACATCATCCCCTATCTGCCCCTATTTGCCCCCCATAATCACGATATTAAGCTTGTCAAGCTGCCAGAATTTAGAGAATTCAAAATAGAAACATGCCTTCATGAAGATACTATCTGTGTTTTTAAGGAGCATGAGTTGGGGTTTATTGGAAAAGAAAAAGAGGATGTAAAAAATAGGATCTACTATTTTAATGAAATTCCCGCTTATTACGTAATTTCAAAAGCAAACCTAAAAGGACTATAGCGGTAATTATAGAAATAGTGTCTGCTACTGTTCTTACTTTTGTATTTTCAAATACAATACGGAGTTGATGACTACCCTTTGGTATATAAACAAGAATAAGTCTTAATTTCTTAGATGAGATGATTGGAATTTTTTTTCCGTCAAGATATGCGTTCCATCCCGGGAAGTTGAATGTATTGATCTGAAGAGAAGACTGTGAATTACTATTTGTTACTTGATAAATTTTCTCTTGAGGTCGACTGACCTTTTCTACAATTTTAAGCTTTTGATCTTTGTCTAAAAAACTATCACGTGGAATATCTGTTTTTTTTATGTCTGGTATTGTCGTATTAAATTCAGACTTTATTGTCGCCACTTCTTTGGGAATAAATTCAAATGATGCGCGGCTCACCCTCCAGGCTATTTCACTATGTGCTGTTAGTTGAGAATCATTGGTATATAAGATTCTTTCCGGGATGAAGTATTTTTGATAAAAGAAAAGTATAGATAGAATAGATATTAAGACTAAAAAAGGGGATGTGTATTTAAACACACTAACTGGCAATTTCAACTTCTCAATAAAAAAAGCCCAATATGAACCGGTCAGTGCAATAAAAACTCCAGCAAAGGTAAGAAATCTCCATGGAAATTGAAGAAACCACAGATAGGAAATAGAGTCCCAAATTGCGGACGAAAATCGAGTTGTCATAAAGAGACTAAATAAAGTAAGCGCGAAAAACGAAATGAAATGTGATTTCACCGATATCTTCTGTTTTCTCTGGAACAGCAAATAGAGGAAAAATGACATAAAAGAAATAATTGTAAAAATAATATGAATTTTACCTATTTGAAAAGTAAGGCCATCATAGGGACCTGCAATTGACCCCCCATAACCCCATAAAGACTGCCAGAGCTGTTGTGGATAGACATAATGTATCTTGTAGTTTGCAAGTTCGGTCGTCAGAATTGAACTCGTCATTGTATATTTGCGCTCAATATATGAGGGTAGCCAAAAAAACATAGATAGACAGAGGCCAAAAATCGAACCAAGCAGTGAAAAAATAAAAAACCTACCTCTTGTTTCTTTTTTTTGCTGGACAAAATAAAATAGGAAAAAAATCCCAATGTAGAAAAGAGCAGGAAATGCAATTAGAGGATGAGTCAGAATAAGAAGTCCCAAAAATATTCCAAAAAAAATACTCCTCTTTAAATCTTGCTTAACGGAAAGATTGAATATAGAAAGAAAAATAAAAGGCAAAATAGCCATGCTAAAAAACTCGGCCAAAGCTCCTCGAACGTATGATGTGACTGCATGATAAAAAAAATAGGTATATAGGGTTGATGCTAAAAAGGCAGATGTTCGCCCAATTATATTTTTAGCCAAAAGATACATTCCCGAAGCAGCCAGTATAAACCCCGTAATAAAGGTGAGCTTAATCGACCATATCAAAGAAAAGCCAACCAAATGAAATGCCTCAGCTATGTAATAAATAAGCGGTGGATAAAAATTAAAAAGTGGGTATCCATACCCAAACCCAAGCATTTCAACCCAACGTGGATACAAAGACCCCGACCGCAATCCATGATCCAGCAAAAATAGCCTTGCAATATGCTCATCATCGTGCATGGAAAAATATCCCGTGTTCAAAAGGCGCATGAAAGCTGGAACTGTTATAATGACAACAAGCAGAAGCTCAAATAGCAATGAGTGTTTTTTGACAAAAGGCTGAAGACTTTTAAACATAGTTTATGATATTGTAAATTCTTTTTGAGTAATTTTCTATGGAAGAAGATTTAGGAACTCTTAAGTCCCGCAGCTTTATAAGTACCATCAGTCTTTTTTTTCAAAGCGGGTACTCTGCTGCGCTAGGTCTTGTGGCTAATCTTATCCTAACAATTCTTCTTACCCCGCACATATTTGGAATTTATATCACTGTTCTGTCTATTATTGCTTTTTTGAACTACTTCTCAGATATTGGACTTTCTGGTGCGCTTATTCAAAAAAAAGAAATTACGGACGATGATCTTGTCACGACATTCACAATCCAGCAGGGATTGACTTTAATTCTCGTTGCGGCCGGTTTTATCTTTACTCCATTTATACAAAATTTCTACAAACTACCAGTTGAAGGAGCGTATCTATTCTGGGCACTGCTCATATCATTTTTCATATCTTCCATGAAAACAATTCCTTCAGTATTACTTGAGCGAAAAATTAAATTTGAAAAAATTGTTTTTGTACAGGCTGTTGAGAATACAATATTTTATATTGCGGTCTCATTACTCGCTATCTTTGGCATGGGACTTAGGAGCTTCACTATAGCAGTGCTTCTTAGAGCATTTGTCGGTTTTATACTCATCTATTCAATCTCATTCTGGATGCCAAAGGTTGGCATATCAAAAATAAGCCTCAGACGACTCTTATCCTTCGGCATTCCATTCCAAGCCTCATCTTTCCTTGCACTCTTTAAAGATGATCTTATTATTCTATATCTTGGAAAAGTCCTCGGTTTTGAAGCTTTGGGATATATTGGATGGGCTAAAAAGTGGGCAGATGCCCCAATTCGAATAATTATGGATAATGTAAGCCGAGTACTCTTCCCGCTCATTGCCAAGTATCAGGACAGCAAAGAAAAAATTAGACATATTGCAGAGCGTACTCTATATTATCAAACAGCACTTATCGCTCCATTTTATCTGGGAATGATAATGATCATGAAATATATGGTTGACATAATACCGCATTACAATAAATGGCAACCAGCACTCCCTCTTTTTTATATCTTTTCACTCTCCTCACTTCTTCTCTCTTTTTCGGCTCCGTTTATGAATCTTTTTAATGCTCTTGGTCGGGTAAAAATATCCTTTACCTTTATGGCTATTTTTACAATCGTAACATGGAGCCTGACACCAATCCTGACTCACACCTACGGCTATTTTGGCTTTCCCACTACTCACCTTGTGGTATCAGTCATATTTTTGGCCGTTCTCCTTAAAGCGAAAGCTCAATTTGGTTTCTCATTCTGGAGACCAATCTATAAGTTTTTGATCTCAGCATTCATCATGACGCTTGTTCTTTATTTTATGGAAACACTCGTCCACTCCAGCTCTTCCCTGTTTGTTGGCGGACTCGTCCTCATTGGTGGGATAGTATATCTCCTTATGATAACTGTCTTTTTTGGTCTGAACATTAAAAAAGAAATACAGTCTTTTGTTGTGCGCGCGTAAAGTATGAAAAGCAAACTTGCAATAATTACCGTCAACTTTGAAAACTACGAGCAGACATTTGAGTTTATCTCTTATTTTCAGAGTCAGTCGGATACAAATTTTCATCTTTTTATTAGCGATCTTTCAGACAGAAAAATAAAAATTGAAAAACAGGAGTTTCTCGATGTGATCTTGGGCCAAAATAAGGGTTATTCTCATGGAGTGAACCTTGGAATCAAAAAAGCGCTCGACATGGGCTACACGCAATTTGCTGTCATAAACAATGACACGCGCGTTAAACCTTCATTCACACATATCGTCTCATCTGCCATAGAGAAAAATCCACTCACACTAATTGGTGGAAAGATCTACTACGAAAAAGGCTTTGAATATCATGCAGATAGATACAAAGATTCCCAATTGGGAAGAGTGCTGTGGTATGCCGGAGGTGGCGTGAACTGGGCTCATGCCACACCCACTCATCGTGGAGTAGATGAAGTAGATCAGGGACAATATGACAATGTAGAGTTGACTGATTTTATTACCGGGTGCCTTATGTGCTTTGACAAAGACGTGGTCGATACTGTGGGGTTTTGGGACGTGCGTTATTTTCTGTATTTTGAAGATGCTGATTATTGTGAACGGGCGAAGAAAAATAAAATCCCACTTATATACGACCCTTCGATTACGATCTGGCATAAAAATGCTCAGTCAACTGGAGGACCAGGATCTACCCTACATCAAAAGTATCAAAGAAAAAATAAAGTCAGATTTGGACTTAAGTATGCCCCACTCAGAACTAAGATGCATTTGCTAAAAAATCTGCTTTCCGGCCACACTTAATGTAAAGAAATATCCAGTACAGTAAATTCAGGGATATAGCGACAAGTATAATATTATTTTTGATTTCGATCTTTTTCCAATCTCCATATCGAATAAAGGGATAATATGAAAGTAAGAGTCCGCAAAATAGTATATTTAATCTTGATATAAACGATTCATAGAATGGAAGAAGTACAAATAAATTCAGAAAGTACCATGGTTGAATACCAAGCTTTAAACTCGCGCCAACAACAAGGGCGCTCACTCCAACAAGTACTAATAGATTGAAGCGACTATTTTTTTTGCTCTGAAGAAAAACAAGAGGAAGCGTAATGTATTTTATTCCTCCAGAAAGTAAAAAAAATACCCTTGTCCAGATAGAGCTCTTTTTATTAAGAAGGAAATAAATCCCAACGAATGCAAGAGATATAGCAATAATGTCATTATGAGAAGATACAAGTCCCTCAATAATCACCAAAGGACTTGTCGCAAAAATAAGCGCTGCTCGCTTGCTGCTTTTTTTTAAAAAATAAACAGCAATAATATAAAAAATTACAGAAAGCCCTTTGAAGAAAATATAGTTCAGGATAAACTTTCCAAATGCCAAAAATGAAGGAATAAGAGTTAACGGCAGGAAAATAGGCCCATAGGGATATGTGCGATGTACCCAATTCATAAATCTAAGCCAGTGATCAGCCGGGAAATCAAGCGGTCGGTAAAAGTATGGATTTTGACCATAATGCGTAATAATTCTTGCGTCAAATATGTAGTTGAAAAAATCACGCGATAAAAAAGGATAGGAAAGAAGCAAAATAGATCCGACAACGAATGCTACTTTTACAGGATCATACTTTTTAAAGTTTTTAATAAAAAAAAAGTGGAGCACAAATAGAGCCATAACAAGAACAATGTAAACCAACGTAGATATATCTCTATGAAAGTAGCCGAATTGTACTAATTTGTCCCTTGCAATAGCCCACAATTGATGGTTAAAAAGTGTTATATTTGGATCTATCAAGACGAAAGAATAGGACAGGAAGCATAAAAGGGTTAGTATAAAAAATAAAAAAACCATAATGTATGTTTAAAAGCGTGGCATTTTTAAGGGTCTATGATTTAGAGTTATTTAGATAATACCTACACAACCCCATTCATCATGAATTATAGCGAAAAAAATCTCTGTGTCATAATTCATTCGTACAACGAAGAACAAAATATCAAAGAGTGTATTGAGTCGGCTCATCGTCTTACAAAGACTGTTGTTCTTATCGATATGGAGAGTACAGATAAGACGGTTGAGATTGCCTCTAAAATGAATGTTGTAGTCTATTCCTTCCCCCACACCCAGTATGTTGAACCTGCC
Source organism: uncultured Gammaproteobacteria bacterium (assembly GCA_964401915.1). Classification (GTDB taxonomy): domain Bacteria; phylum Patescibacteriota; class Microgenomatia; order UBA1406; family GWC2-37-13; genus CAZGZD01. The sequence continues at coordinate 7,161 of CAYOAI010000001.1, read as the reverse complement.
CGTGAATTTGGGATAGAGAAGGCGCTTGCCGACTGGGTTCTTATTCTGGACGCAGATGAAAGAATTGATGATGCTCTTGCCAAAGAAATCAAAATGACACTTTCACAACACATGGAATATACTCACTACAAAATAAAAAGAAGAAATATATTTGGCCGTATAAAATGGTTGAGGCAGGGTGGATGGTGGCCCGACGAGCAAATTCGACTTATTCAAAAAAAACACTTCAAAGGCTGGCCAACCAAAATCCACTCAACTCCGCGCGTTGAGGGGTCTGTTGGATTACTTCACAATTCGCTTTCACATTTTTTTCATGGGAATTTAACGACTATGGTCGAAAAAACAATTATTTATGAGGACATTGAGGCAGAGCTTCTATTTAAGGCTGGTCGCAAAGTCTCAACGCTTATTTTTTTTAGAAAGTTTTTTGGTGAATTATATCGACGCCTGCTAAAAAGGATAGGCTTCATGGATGGACCAATTGGTATAATTGAAGGCATATATCAAGCCCACTCAAAGACCATTACCCAACTATTTCTGTATGAGAAAAAAGAAAGCCGCTCTTTATAATCCTTACCTTGATATCATGGGCGGAGGCGAGAGGCATATCTTGTCTATCATGCAGGTACTTGAAAAAGATGGATATGACGTTGATATTTTCTGGAACACAAACCTCGCTCCAGAGATTGAGACAAAATTTGGCCTCACTTTTCAAAATCTTCAGTTTAGACAAAATATTTTTGGCGAAGGCTTAAATTCTATTCAAAAAGCTATCGAGCTTAAAAAATACGACATTTTCCTTTATGTCACAGATGGGAGCTATTTCGGATCTTTTGCTAAGCAAAATTTCGTATTCTGTATGGTTCCTGACAAAAAGCTCTACTCACAAACCCTACTCAATAAGCTCAAGCGCATTAATTGGCGCTTTATTACCAACTCGCGCTTCACACAATATCATCTAAAAAATTGGGGTATTCAAGCCGCTGTCATCTATCCATACCTTGACAGTCAATTTCTTGATACAAAGATTGAAAATATAAAAAAGGATAAAATTATTTTATCGGTTGGTCGGTTTTTTGGACACCTTCATTCTAAAAAACACGAAGTTGCCATCAATACATTCAAACAAATGAAAGGAAAAAATATACTGTTTAAAGATTTTAAACTAATTATTGCAGGGGGCTTACAGAACTCAGACAAAGAATATTTTGAAAAGCTTGTTGAAATGGCCAAGGATGATCCTTCAATCACTCTATCTCCCAATGTCTCATATAACAATCTTATGGCTCTTTATGATAAGTCACTGATATTCTGGCACATGACAGGTCTGGGAGTTGACGCAAACCTCTATCCAGAGCAGACAGAGCATCTGGGCATCACACCGCTTGAAGCAATGGCCAAGGGCTGTATTACTTTTGCACCCAATGTGGGCGGTCCAAAGGAGTTAATCAGTGATGGGCAAACAGGGTTCTTGTTCTCAACAGAAAAAGAACTTATTGAGAAAACTACATATGCTGTCGAAAATCCAGATATTAGCAAAACTATTGCAAAATCCGCACACACATTTGTTGCCAAGAGCTTTAACTATGATGTATTCAGTCAGACTGTTAAAAAAGTGCTTATTTCTTAAAATGATTTCTGTTGTAATCCCAACTTACAAAAATCACGAGCTTCTTATTGCTAATCTTATGCGAAATCTTCCTTACCTTGTAGGATGTGAAGTAATTGTAGTAAACGACGATCCCACACTAAGTATCAAGTCTCATCTTTCGGAATTCGCTGATCAAATCATACTTATTGAAAATAGCAAGAATCTAGGCTTTGGCGGAACGGTAAATCGGGGAATTGCAAGAGCCAAGAGTCCATATATTCTACTTTTAAATACTGATGTTATCTTAAAAGACAAAAGCTTTAGCCGGACAATAGCACACTTTCAAAAAGATAACACCTTATTTGCTATTGGCTTTGCTCAGACTGATGGGAAAAAACTCTTTGGCAAAAATAGAATCTATTGGGAACGAGGAATCCTTAACCACGAAAAAGCCCACAATACCAAACATGGAATTACAGCATGGGCAGAGGGAGGGGCATGTGTCATTGATAAAAACAAATTTCTTGAACTTGGTGGATTTGACACGCTATTTGCCCCTTTTTACTGGGAAGACATAGACATTTCCTACCGAGCCTGGAAATGTGGGTACAGCGTAGTCTTTGACGAATCAATTGTCGTCCAGCATATACATGAGACGACCATTGGTCGCTATTTTTCAAAAAATATAATAAAGAGAATCGCACTTAGAAATCAATTTATTTTTATCTGGAAGAATATCACAGATCGAGTCCTAATGAGAAATCACCTCTTGAATATCCCAAAACTACTTCTGGGATTTATAATACACGCGGATGTAGATTCTTTGGTTGGATTTACGCGTGCAGTTCTTAAACTGTCAAAAATCCTGCGTCGTAAGAAACAACAAAGAGAAATGTATATAAAAACCGATAAAGAAATTTTTGACTTATTTATATGAAGACGAAGCTCCTCCTCATATTGTTCGTAATTGCCGCTACTTCTTTTTTCTTAAATATATACAAAGCAAGTAAGGTGCCCGCATGTATAAATGCCGATGAAGCTGCTTTCGGCTTTAACGCCTACTCTATTTTACAAACCGGGCGTGATGAATACGGAGCGCGAGATCCACTTCGGCTTAAATCGTTTGGCGACTACAAAATGCCAGCCTATGTATACCTCACAATACCGTTTATAAAAATCCTCGGGCTCAACGACACATCAACACATGCTGTAAATAACATACTTGCCATTGCTTTTCCTATTGTCGTATACCTTCTTGCAAGTGAGATTTTTGAGGACAAACGCGTAGGTATATTAGCTGCTTTTTTTACAGCGGTATCTATGGGTATCCATATCGTATCGCGACAAGCTCATGAAGCCTATCTTGCGTCTTTCCTTATAATTGCATCCTCAATTTTTTTGCTCAAATATCTAAAAAGAGCACAGATAAAATATGCCCTTGGCCTTATCATATCAGCTTCTCTTCTGCTTTTTGCTTATCAGTCTGGGCGCATCTTCGTTGTATTTTATGCGGCATTTATCTTCTTTTACTTTTTGGCAAAAAAAATACTTTTTAAAAAAAATAGCCTTATGTTTTTGATAATTTTTATGTCGCTCATGCTTTGCATCTTTTTTATAGACATAAAAATACAGCCAGCACGAGTGAATAACTTACTTTTTTATAATAACAAGGGCTTTAGTCTAAAGATAAATGAATTACGAGGTGAGGGAGGAAGTAAAATCCTCTACAACAAGCTTACCGTTGGATTAGCAACCGTCTTGAATCAACACCTTAAATACTACTCGCCTCAATTTTTGGCAATGGATGGCGACAGCAACCCCCGATTTGGATTTCCTGGGATGGCGCCTATCACATATATTGAATATCTACTGCTATTTATTGGGGTATATTTTATTTTTAAAAATAAGGAAAAATTTGCCCCCTATCTTCTCCTGCTGCTTCTGGTTGCGCCTCTTGGAGGTTCACTGGCGTGGACTGAGACCTCTCTCACACGGACATACCTCATGCTCGTTCCTATCTATATCCTCGCAGGCTATGGGGGTATTAAGATCTACCAATCGCTACAAAAAAGACTCCAGATGAAATATGTATTTGTTGTTATTGGAGTACTATTTGTATTTGAGATTTACTTTTTATTTTTCTCATGGGATTTTTACCTTAATCATTACCCCAAGCGCGCACTTGTCATACGAGCGTGGGAATGTGGATACAAAGAAATGACGTCATACATCAAGAAAAATACTAATTCAGTTGACAAATTTTATATCACCCGAGCTATTGGACAACCATATATGCATCTTCTCTACGAGCTTCAATACCCGCCTGAGAAATATCAAAAACAAGCCCAGCTCTCAGGGCCTGATGAATATGGATTTGGACAGGTTACAAGGTTTGATAAATTTGAATTCACGACAGATATCCCAAGTGGTCAGAAAAAATACGTATTTATTGGAACTCCAGATGAGGTAAAAAATAAAGGAATTGATGAATCAACAGTCGAAAAAATAAATGTGGCGGGGCAAGAAATGTTTTGGATCTTTAAATCAAAATAGTCTAAATTGCAAGAAAGAGATACAGTCCCAAGGCATAGAAAGCATGGATAAAGATTGGAGCAATGAGATTTTTGCGCTGAAGAAAGATCACAGAAACTGCAAAACTGAATATCAGATCAGCCCCCATAATAAGAATAAGTGCTATACCCTGCGTATGAGCACGAGTAAAAAGTATGGGGACGTGTAAAAAGAAAAAAAGTATACTTGCAAAGAAAGACGAGGTAAAGATGTTTGCATACTGCGCATATAGACGTTTCAGAATAAACCCACGAGACAAGATCTCCTCAGATATGCTTGTGGCAAAGGATAAGCTAAGAAATGTGAGGAACTTAGCGGTAAAAATTGTCTGAGGGTTAAAAAGTAGTCTCTGCAACTTCGTCGCTTGTCCAAGTCCTGCTGCAATGAAAATAATAAGCCCAAAAATGATTCCAACAATAACCTCATACCCCAGGCGTGATCCGGAAAGTCCGACCGCATCAAAGAACTTCTTTTTTTCAATTTTCGTAATGTAGTAGTAAACAGGGAGGATAAAGACAATTGGCTTGGCAATAAACTCATCTACCCATATAGGCAAGTCTGTTCGAAAGTAAGCGCGATATACGCTCCATACAATAAGGATTATCGCCCACACATTTAGCGATCTTTGAAGTTGGGATATCTCTTTCTTACTCACACCAATAAATGTACTGCATGCTAAGGTGCAAATCAAGAATAAAATGAAGGGAAGATTTTATGCAGCCTGTGCCAGCTTGGCTGTTCGCTCGGCATCTTTGACTGCTTTGCGACTTATCGCTCTTTGCTCACTTTCCAACTTATGGGCTGCAGTCTTATCTCGCATCTTCTTATTATCGCCATTGACTTTTCTCTGACAAGCGCTATCTGGACAGGCAGTCTGGGTATTGACGATGATCGAATTACCCATCTTTTCATTCCAGGTCTTGACTATTATGCGCTCAGTTCCACACCGAATACACGGGTTACTACTTATTTTTTTCATAATGAAAATTGAGAAAGACCACTCTTATAATCTTATAGAAACCACATCGTAAACTACTTAAATAGCGATCTACGAATGTGGAATCTATTGGCGCATGATAAATAATTATCAAGATCCAGCTTATTTATGCTCTATATTCTTAATGACCTCGTCTATTATCTCGGTTGAATCCACCACTGCTGCGTCCACCACCAAATCCTCCACTATTTCTGTCTTCTCGAGGCTTGGCAACATTCACAACAATTGTACGACCTTCAACTTCACGACCATCTAGTTCAAGTGCTTTTTGAGCACTTTCCTCAGTTGAGAAAGTCACAAATCCGAATCCTTTTGATCGACCTGTGTCGCGGTCTGTAATTACAATCACATCAGTAATCTCACCATAAGTTGAGAACAAAGTTCTCAAAGCTTCTGTATCAAGTGACCAAGGTAGACTTCCTACAAATAATTTGTTTTTATCCATATTTATCAACTCTTTTCCGCACTAAGATAATTAATAATGAAGTAAATTAAACTGAATCTTAAGTTTCGCAGTCTATACTTCTCGTATCCTTTTTTAAGGATATGGATATAAGTATATCACACTCACGGTTGGTATTGTCCCCCTCTCAACTCTTAGTATTTTTTTATCTGAAGACTATTGCGAGTCAAGGTGTCGATAGACATACCAAAACAGTCACTACAGCCATTTATCCACTTATTTCTATAAAAGATTTCTGTCTTGCGGGAGGAGACAATTTCGTTTTTGCAGAAAGGGCATTCGTATCGAAGTCTATTATCACTTTTTAATTTGAACATCATCTTGATATCCTCAGTATACTCCTATTTTCGATCAAAAGATACCAGCCAACATAAACTTGTAAAGTCATGCGTGGGCTCTATCATACAATACTGGAACCTTTTATATTCTCAATATCTGAGTCTTTGAAGTTAAAAGATTTTTTAAGTACTTCTTTTGTTTATTCCCTTGAGTTCCAGCGGCATAAAGTACGGCTTTTAGGTTTGAGGTAATATCTACAATAGCAACATAGCCAGAATATGTAATGTTTTCATACGGATTTACACTTTTATAATTACTCCAGTTGGGTACGAAATTACTTCCCTTTAGTTTTAAGACTTTACTCCTTCTATTCATAATGTGAGCCATCGCCTGCATTACAGAAGAAACATGCCAGTGATTGTAATTATTTCCAATATCAGAGTGACTGTCGCCCACCCAATAATATAACTTTGCATTGTAATCTCCGATTTTTACAATTTCTTCAGATATTGGTTTGTGGAATACCATCTTGGGAGATGGGTCGCTGTAGTACCAAAGCCATTTCTTCTGATCAGCGACAGCAAGGTTAAAATGATCTTCAATCGTCCACTCCCTGTTTTCCTTGAAGCTAACTAAATAGCCACCAAGCCACGCCTGATAGTACTCAGATTTTGGATCATAACGAGTAGACAATCCATTCCTGACTGCTCCCATTGTGAAGTAGTTAGTTCCCATAGCTTTTATACCAGCTTTAGTCCACGTACGGGTCATGTCAACAAGCATAGTACCGTTTATCCATCCATTATCAATATCTATGAAGTTGAGCTTGTATCCCAAACTTTTTTCTTTTGCAAGAAATTTTAAGTAGGCGAGATCTCCAATTGTATTTATTACTGATGTAAACATGAATAGAAGTATATCAGAGGGTCTAACAGTCCTGTTGAATTGAAGTAGTTTAAATTATCACAAAGGGTTGGTAGGACCAACGGGGATTCGGAATCTATATTATTTATTCAAGAAAATCGCGGAGTTTGCGGGCGCGAGTGGGATGCTTAAGCTTGCGGATAGCCTTAGCTTCAATCTGACGGATTCGCTCACGGGTGACCTTGAACTCCTGCCCTACTTCTTCAAGTGTCTTGGGCTTGGAATCTTCCAGTCCAAAGCGCATCATCAGTACTTTGCGCTCACGGGGTGAGAGTGTATCTAGTACGCCATTGAGGGCGTCTTTGAGGAGTTCGCGAGATACCTTGTCGTACAAAC